>JBBRBM010000184.1:0-11952 GCA_038205745.1 Verrucomicrobiota bacterium
GCCGTGCGCAAGAAGGCGGCGAACGTGATGGACTTCGACGATCTGCTCGCGCTCTGGCTGAAGTTGATGACGGAACACGAGGAGACGCGCGAGCGGTATCAGCGCAAGTTCCAGTTCGTGCTGGTGGACGAGTATCAGGACTTTGCGACGGGATGTTTCCGTCGTCGCGCTCGGCGGAAGATGAGGAAGCCATCGAGGAGGAGCGGAGACTGTTCTAGCGCGACCTTTGGCATGAGCTTTCAACGAGCTTCACGCGCTCAGCGGAGGCGGAAGGAGTGCGTTGGTCGGTGGCTGAGGGCAGCGCAATGAAAGCTCCTGGCATAAAGGACCGTGAAGTGTTTCGGCGCCTGTTCTACGATCGCGCGCTCAAATTCGCGGAAAGCCGACAGGACATTCTTTCGGCAGAGCCAACGGTCGTGAAGGCGACTGACCGTGTGCTGCGCGAGCTTGAAAAGTTCCTGCGCAGCGATCCAGACACCGCATCATTTGTTTCGAAGTCGGGCGCTTGGTCAGCACTGGAGAAGTTCTATCGCCAAACGGCGACCACCTCCGCGTTGCTCAACAAGACTCGCGCGGACATGGGGGGTGAAGGCTTCTGAGTCCGACGACACGTACCACATCTTTCGCGAGACGGTTGGAGCACCGCTGTTCAAGGTGATGCGCCAGTTGAGCGGGCGATCGGAGCGAATCTACCAGGTGATGCGGAGTGCTTGGCTTCCTCCAATCGTGGCCGGAGATAGTGACACGCTGACCGTGGAAACACTGCACTCGCTCGACCGTGGAAAGCTGCAACTGCTGCTGTCGCAACGATTCACGCCAGACGTATGGAACAACTTTGTCCGGCCACTCGTCCATCGCCCCGGGCGCAGCGTTTTCTACGCACCAGTGGACACGGACGGCACGTTTCAGATGGCGATGCGGGAGCGGGTCATCGAGGCATTCAACACCACTTCGCCGGGAGACTTTATCAGCTTTGCCGAGAAGCTCTACGCACTTGAGTCTGGCAAGACTGATCTCTCGGCATTCGTCGCCGAGACGTATTCGACCTTCCGTAACTTCTTCAGTGCGCTGCACGCGGTGCATCAGGAAGTGGCTTACGCGAGGCAGACAAATACGCCCACGCCTGCGCACGCGTTGATGGACGCACGAGTCACTGAGGAGTTCCCAGCCGAGTGGCTGTCGTATCGGCCAATGGATTCGCAAAGTGCGCGGCAGGTCGTCAAGTTGCTCGCGTTCGAATCCGGCGCGGGTCGAGACATGGCGGGACTTCGGTCCAATTTCGATACTGCGGAGCACGAACTCAACGCACGCGTGCTGGAGTTGAGCGAGATCGAGGAGAAGTTCGCATCACTGACCGGACGCGCCTTGCGTGCTGCGCTGAATACCGAAGCAGAAAAGCGTGGCGGTGCCGGCTACCTGACGATCCTCGAAACCGCTGAACGGAACATGCGCACGGTTCGGCAAATGCGTGACCACTTCGATGCACTGCTCAAAGCGCAATCTGGTGTGCCGATCGAAGTCAGGCCGTTCGTCGCGATACTGCACACGCTCGCATCACTGACCGTTCAGGAGCCTGGCACGGCCCTCGTGGACACGATTTCTATGATCGAACAGCCGCTGCGCCATTACGGCTTCGGCACCGAGGCACTCAAGCAGATTGCTGCGTCTGGAAAATCCGCGGCGAGCGAGGCAATCGCCACGCTGATGCAGGCGTTCGGAAAATCTGTGCAGTTGAATGCGGAGAACGCACGGCTGCGCACATTTTTTGGCTTCGTGGACACGGACTCGACTCTGACGCTGAAGGAAAAGATTCACCCGATCTTGAATCAGGACACCGCGAGCCATCCGTGGCTGGCACCCGCAGTGAAATTGGCTCGTGTCGCGAAGACGCTTGCTTCCACGGGCATTGGTCGCGCGGACACTGATGTCCGACGGGCGACGTTGTAACCACTGGCCGCTTTCTCTCAGGTTGCGGAATGGCAGCACGCCGCTGCAATCGATGGCACTTGGAAGACATTCGAGAATCTCGTTGCGCGGGCTGTTGATTATTTCAACGCGAATCCACTCTCAGAGGCCGACGCAAAGTTCAGGTTTCAAGGAAACGAACTTGGTTACGGCAAGCAGTTCTCCGGGCTGATGAGCAACGAACGTGCGTTCGATTACATGCGGACGCGGCTGTTGCAGAATGGGATGGAACTGGAATCCCTGGCGCGCGAGGCACTGACCCGACGTCGCACGAATCCCAGCGCGCCGCTGCTCCTTCACGACCACTACCGAAATCTCGGCGTGCTCGCGATGAACGAGATCATGTTGGAGACGAACCTGACTACCCGTCCGCCCTCGTTTCTCACCAACCCTGTGCTTTATGTGTCGGCTCTGCTGCTCGGGTGGACCATCAGCAAGACCAACGACGTGATCGTCTCGATGCGTGAACCGAACGGACAACGCACCTGGCGTGCGCTGAAGCTGGGGATGCTCGCATACACGGCAATCCTCCCGCTCGTTCAAGCGCTGGGTGGAAGCGGATACCTGCAATACGTCGATCTGCTCAACAACGCGTTGAGCCTGGATAATGCCGAGGCGCGCGTGACGGCGCGGATCAACGTGGGCAACATCCTCCGCGCGCGAGACCTGCCAGATGAGTGTCGGTGTACACTTGCCTCAACCCGTGAGTGAATAGGTTACGCTGGTCGGCTGGAGTGCTACTAAAAGTGCTACCGTGCAGGATTGTGCGAGATCGTTCGACGATGTGTGTTTGCAAGGCGTTTCATCACCTGCAAGGGGATGGATTGTGTCGCCGGTTCAATTCCGGCCGCAGCCACCACTTTTTCCCACTCCAAAAACGACTTGCTTCTCATTGCCGCTCTTCGCCCGTAAGGTGATTGCGATTGGCAGCGGCACTTGATGAATGGTTACGGCGGGGACCGGCGAGTAACGATGAGTTGCTCGGGCACTTCCTCGAATACATCGAAGCGAAAAAGCTTCAGCTTTATCCTGCTCAGGAGGCGGCGATCCTCGAACTCTTCGAAGAGCGCAACGTGATCCTGAACACTCCCACAGGCTCGGGAAAATCACTCGTCGCATCGGCGCTGCATTTCAAATCGTTCTCCGAAGGCAAACGCTCCGTTTACACCTGCCCGATCAAAGCGCTGGTGAATGAAAAGTGGATGGCGCTCTGCCGCGAGTTCGGGCCGGATAACGTGGGCCTGAGCACCGGTGACGCCACGGTGAATCGCGACGCGCCGATCCTTTGTTGCACCGCGGAAATTCTCGCCAACATCGCCTTGCGCGAAGGCGCGAACGCGAACGTCCATGACGTGGTGATGGATGAGTTCCATTATTACTCCGATCGCGATCGTGGCGTGGCGTGGCAGGTGCCACTGCTGACGCTTGCCAAGACTCGCTTCCTGCTGATGTCGGCGACGCTCGGTGAAACGACGTTTTTCGAGGAGGAACTGACGAAGCTGAACGGTCGTCCGACCGTGACCGTCGCTTCGAAGGATCGCCCGGTCCCGCTCGAGTTTCGTTACTCCGACCTGCCGCTTGCGACCACGTTGGAGACGCTCGTGGCGGAGAAGAAGACACCCGTTTACGTTGTTCACTTCACGCAGCTCGAAGCGGCTCAGAGCGCGCAGGATTTCACCAGCATCAACGTTTGTTCGAAGGACGAGAAGAGCGCCATCGCGAACGCCATTGAAGGTTTCAAGTTCTCCAGTCCTTACGGCCCTGAGATCAAGCGGTGGCTGCGCCATGGCATCGGCCTTCACCACGCCGGACTGCTGCCGAAGTATCGCGTGCTCGCGGAACAACTCGCACAACGCGGATTGCTCCGCGTGATCTGCGGTACGGACACGCTTGGTGTCGGCATCAACGTGCCCATCCGCACGGTTCTCTTCACCAGGCTCTGCAAGTTTGACGGGCAGAAGACCGGCATCCTGAGCGCGCGCGACTTTCATCAGATCGCCGGACGTGCGGGACGCAAAGGTTTCGACGACATGGGTTGGGTCGTGGCGCAGGCGCCGGAGCACGAAGTCGAAAACCTGAAGCTGGCGGAAAAGTCCGCGCGCGACGGCAAGAAAGTCGTGAAGCGCAAACCGCCGGACAAAAACTTCGTGAACTGGGACAAGCAGACCTTCGCGCGGCTCATGGTGGCGCCTCCCGAGCGGCTCACGTCACGGTTCCAAGTGACACACGCGATGTTGCTCAATGTGCTGAGCCGTCCTGGCGACAGTTGCCGCGCGATGCAGCAATTGATCGCGCGCTCACACGAGTCACCCAAGCAAAAGCAGGCGCACATCAAACGCGGCTGGCAATTGTTCCGCTCGCTCGTGGAGAGAAAAATCATCGAGATCATTGGCGCGCGCCGAACGGTGGAGCCGGATTCTCCCTCTCCCCTCAACGGGGAGAGGGCCGGGGTGAGGGGTGGGAGTGAACACACGCCTCACTCGCCAGCAAGCGCGTTGGGAATCACCACCCCTCACCCTCATTCCCTCTCCCCGTTGAGGGGAGAGGGAGGCGCGTCGTCGGGCGTGCCGCAGAAGCTCCGCATCAACATCGACCTGCCCGAGAACTTCTCGATGGATCAAACGCTCTCGTTGTATCTCATCGAGACGATTCCGTTGCTCGATCCGCAATCGCCGACTTACGCGCTCGACCTTGTCACCGTCGTCGAGTCGATTCTCGAAAACCCGGACGTCATCCTGCGCAAGCAACTCGACAAGCTGAAGACGCAGAAGATGGCGGAGATGAAAATGGACGGCGTCGAGTATCAGGACCGGATCGACGAACTGGAAAAGCTCGAACACCCCAAGCCGAACCGCGAATTCATCTACTCCAGCTTCAATGCTTTCGCCGACAAGCATCCGTGGGTCGGGCAGGAAAACATCCGGCCCAAGTCGATTGTGCGCGAGATGTTCGAGCAGTTCCGCTCGTTTGCGGACTACATCAAGGACTACGAACTTCAGCGCGCCGAGGGAGTCTTGCTGCGTCATATTTCCAGCGTCCACAAGGTGCTCGTGCAAACGGTTCCCGACTCGGCGAAGAACGATTCTGTGCGCGAGATGGAAGAGTATTTGCGGCTCACGATTCGCCAGACCGATTCCAGTCTGCTCGAAGAATGGGAGCGCATGCGCGATCCGAACTACGTGCCGCGCAGCGAAGAGAAACCAGTTCGTCCACCGGGCGCGGAAGAAGCGGAGCGTGATGTGACCCGTGATACGAAGGCGTTCACCGCCGCGATTCGCACGCGCATCTTCAGCTTTCTTCGCGCCTCAGCGAATGGTGACTTTGAACAAGCGCTGACCAATCTCACTTCACTCGAAGGCCCCGACGGTGGCACGTGGACGCCGGAAAAACTCACCGCGCAACTCGACGCCTACCACGCGGATCACCAATACATTTGCCTCAATCCCGAAGCCCGCAACGCGCGCCACACCTACGTGAAGTTGTCAGACGACAAGCCCACCTGGGAAGTCGAGCAAGTGCTCATCGATCCCGCTGAGCACAACGATTGGAAGGCGAAGTTCACCGTCGATCTCGTCGCCTCGCGGGCGGCGGGTGAACCTGTGATGCGCCTGAACGGCATGAGCAGCATCGGCCGGTGATGGCCTGTTTTGGAGTGCGGTGACTTGTCGCCGCTTTCTCGCGGTGGGACTTGTCACGCCGCTGTTTGACGACAAGGCGCCAAACCAAAAGCGGTGACAAGTGCCCGCACCCCAGAGTCAGGTTCATGGTGAAGGGAAACGGCACCTTGAAATATCAGCTTCCCTCTAACTGGAACGATTTTTGGAAAGCACTCTGGACCGATTCACGGCAAACGCACCGCGCGATAAAACCGGTGCGCGTTCGTTGCACTCGGATCAGTCACGGTGGCGGCGCTGCCGTTCCAGGTGATCGGCGGGTTGAGCGTCGTCCACGCCGACGCGTTCACATCGTCTTTGAACTCCACGCGATAGTTGAGCGCGGGATTGCCATTCCAGATCACGCGTGTGCTGTTGCCGCCGAGCGGGGTCAGCGTGAGCACGCGGAAGTAAGACCCGCTTGCTGTTGGATCGGTGCAGGATAAAAACTCGTCGCGATCGGTCACGCCGTCGTTATCAAAATCTCCCGAGCCGTCTTGCAACAGGTTGCCGAAGTACGTCACTTCCCAATCGTCATCGAGACCATCACCGTCGGAATCCACACCCAGCTTTATCACAAATACATCACGCCGATCGTTGAAATCGCCGGGCACGATGTCGGACGCGCTCGTGTGAAAGGAGATAGTTCGACCATCAGCCGTCGGAATTAATTCCGTTGCTGATACCGACCGGAATGGTCGTGCCGCTGAGAAGGTCCGTGATGAAAACGTCTGGGTGTTGGTTGGTGTCACCGGTCACTGCGTCGGTGTCGTGGCGGGTGAAAGTCAGAAACCGCGCGTCAGCGCTGAACGCGTTCGCGCCCACGTAAGCGTGACCAGCCGCGCTGACTCGCAACGTGCCGGGCAACGCTGTGCTCACAAGCGTTGTTTGTTGCGCGGAAAGGTCGCGCACAAAAACGTCGTTGGCATCGTTGTTGTCCATCGGAACGAGGTCGTTTGCTTCGGCATCGAACGCGACGCGCGAACCATCGTCCGAGACGGAAACCGTCGTGAATGCCGTGACGCCTTTGCCAGCAGCACCGTTGGTGGACACGGATACGAGCCGCGTGACGCCGGTCGGCATGTTGCGTGAGTACACCTGAAGATTCGTCGAGCCTTCGCTCGTGAGTTCCGGCGAGTTGCTGAGAAACACGATCGTGTTTCCGTCGGGTGTGGCCCGTGATTCGCGCGCGAGGTTGAGGGCGAGCGGAATGCTATTGGTCGTGACGCTCACCACTTGAATTAGACTGTCGGCGGCGCTCCACCGCAGCACATTCGTTCCGTCCTCGAAAGTAATGAACGCGCCGTCGGCACTGATCTGCGGTGCGACGGAGCTGGACACGTTCGAGGCGATCAAGGTGGTGAGGTAAGCATCCAGATCACGGCGGAACAGCATCGTCTGTCCATCGACAGCCGAAGCGGCCGACATCGCGACGAACTTGCCATCCGCGCTGATCGCCGCCGTAGTGCAGGCGTAGGAGCCACTTGGATTTGCGGCGTTGATGAAATAATTGGAGAGCGAGCCGCACCAAATGGGATCCGCTTGATGCGGATTCCAGAACACGAAAACATCCCCAAGCGGGTTTGCCCAACCGGACAGAAACGTCAAATCAGTGGCCTTACTGATAAACACAACTCGTTGCCCATCGGCACTGATTCCGGGAAGGAACGAATGGTTGTTTGCGAGCCAACGATCTCCCGAGCGACTGCGGGAAATCAAAATATTCGTGTGCAGCAGAAAGTCCCGACGATAGACGTTGGTCGTGCTTTGCCCCGGATTCAATGGAACCAAATCGTTCGCCTGGCTCTCGAAGACGATGTACCTACCATCCGATGATAGAACCGGATTGCGGGTTTGCGATGCAGTCGGATTGCCAGCGAGTGTTTCCGTGGCGAGTTGCGTCGTGTTCGCCAACATGTCCCGCACATAAATCTGCGGTGTCGCGTTCGTGGCGCTGGTTGGCGTGGAAACTTCCGCGGCGTCGCTCTGATACGCGATGAATTGTCCATTCGACGAAATGCCGATCAACAACGTCGTGGCACCGAAGCCGAGGGCATTGGTCGTGCGGTTGGCGAGCACTGAGTTGCCGAGGCTCAGATCTTTTGCGAACAGGTTGAATCCTGCGCTGCCTTGGTTCGACACAAGGTTGGGCGCGCCGCTGACGTATGCCATCACTCGCCCGTCTGCCGACAGCACGGGTGCCGATGACGGCTCACTCGCCGAAACAGACGGGCGACTGTGGGGCGCGACCAACTGCGGTTCTGCTGCCTGCGCGCTGGTGAGTCCAAGACATGCCGCGAAAACCAGTGATACGATTTTCATCAGCGGGCCTTCAGGAAGTGTGTCGAACCATTGTCAGTCACACGGGTTAAAACCTCGCGCAGATTTTCCGAACCGACGAAAGCCACGGAGCCGTCGTGAAGTGAAACGTGCCCGCCGTTCGGTCCATGAATCTTGTTAGTCCATGCGACGCTGCTGTTCACCGCATCAATGCGATTGAAGGCCGTGACTTTCGCTGAACACGGCAACCCGTTGGTGGCATCGGTGCGTAAATGCATGTCGCTGCTCAGCCAGCCGCGCGGCTCCTCGGCCAGGAATTCCAAGCCAAGCGTGTAGCTGATGCAGTTCTCTCGATAGCCAGAAGTCTTGTACTGGTCAAAGGTCGCTTCCAGAACAACCCGAGAGTCAGCGGGGCAGGCCAGAATCTTGGGTGTGCGCAGTTCGTTCGAGATGAACGAATATTCGTACCAGGCGGCGGGAGGTTTGAATCCGGTGGAGGGCAGCGTCCCGCCGTCAGTGTTGGAAACGCGCCACGGCACGCGCTGTTGATGATCACCGGCCCACGAGGCGAATGCCTGACCGATCAGGCGCATGTTGTTGAAACACCCAGCCCGTTCACCGCCTGTCTTGCTGCTGGCGAAGATTGGTGCGACCACGAGCGCGAGCATGGCGACCGCAGCCAGTGCGGCACACAGTTCAATGCGAGTGAATGCGATTCGCCGCGAACGGGGAGGGATGATGGCTTGACTGCGAAGCAATGGCTTTCGGGACATAAATTTGGACAGCAACTAATAGCATGAGTGGCGGACCTTCTCTGTTGATCGCCATCAACCTTACGGCAAACGCATCAAATTCCGATCAGTTGGGGAACACACGCGCCCTCGCGTGTTCCGGCCCGCGCCCTCGCGGGTCGGAGGATGTCGTGAGACGAGCAGAACGCGCTCGTTCATCCCGCGCCCTCCTGTGTTCCGCGAGGGCGCGGAAAACTGCACGCGAGGCGCTTGCGCTCCCAAACGCATTTTGATGCGTTCGCCCTGGAGCGACGTTACGGGAGTCTTACCGCCCGATAAAAACGATGGGCGTTCGTGGCGCTCGGATCAGTCGCCATCGCTGCATTTCCGTTCCACGTGATCGGCGCATTGAGCATCGTCCACATGGGGGAACTCACATCGTCTTTGAACTCCACGCGATAGTTGAGCGCGGGATTGCCATTCCAGATCACGCGCGTGCTGTTGCCGCCGAGTGGAGTGAGCGTGAGCACGCGAAAGAAGGAGCCGATTGCCGTGGGGTCGGTGCCGGCGAGAAATTCATCGCGGTCGCTCACGCCGTCGTTATCGAAATCACCGTTGCCGTCGCGCGAGAGGCCGCTGAAATAGGTGAGCTCCCAATCATCATCAAGGCCATCGTGGTCTGAATCTGCGCTGCCGAGGGCGAGCACGAATACGTCGCGCTTGTCGTTGAAGTCGCCGGGCGCGAGGTCGCTGGCGAAGCTTTGGAATGCGACGGTGCGACCATCCGGCCCGAGCACGGGAGCAGTGGATGGACCGTTGCCGCTGCGGCCGAATGTGTTGGCGCTCACAAGCATCGTCACACCGAGCAAACGATCGCGCACGAAGATGTCAGTGAAACCATTCGTGTCGTTCAACACGAGATCGCTGGCTTTGCTTTGGAAGACAACGTAGCGCCCGTCGCCGCTGATGAGCGGAGAGGTCGATGTGCCATTCGCCGGAGCGCCGGTGAGATTTGCGCTCACCATTGTCTGGCTGCCGTCGCGCAGGTCGGTCGCGTAAAGATCAACGATGTTCGTGCCGGCGCGGACGCGTTCGAAGGCGACGAGGTTTCCGTCAGCGCTGACGCTTGGATTGCCGCAGTTGGTGCAGACGAGAAGGTTGGTTGCGCCGGGAACCAATCCATTCGTGGCCTGGCCCGCAGGGAGACCGTTGCTCAGGTAGCGCGCCTCATAATCTGTCAGGCGTGTTCCCATCAGATCGTGGCGATAAATGGCTTCGGCATTCGTCACACCAAAAAACAGGTAAGGCGCCGCCGATGCAAAGGTGAACGACGTGACGGCGTTTGTGAGCGGCTTCACTGCGGAATTTGTGAAGTCCTGTGTGCCTGCGGTGAAGACCGTATTTGAAATGATCGTGTAGCTGCACAGCCGCGTGGTGAATCTCTCGAGGAAATTCGTGTCCGCGCGGTTGGTGCCAATGTCTGCCGCGGCCAACTGGAGCGCTGCATAAGTGAACGCCGGCTGCGGCGGATTGAAGTGATCCGTGGCCGTCATACTGACAAGATTGTTCGCCAGTGTGAGGAACGCGACCCACCGCCCATCGGGGCTGATCATGGGATTCACCGACATGCCATTGCCGCTTTGAAAACTCGTCGCTTTGCTGATCAGAAAATTCGTCGGGCCGTTCAGCCACGGGTAAATGTTCGTCCGATCGAAGTAGCGCACGAACACATCGGAGGCGTTGTTGCCGTCGGCTTCTTCAGTTAGGCGCGTTGACGTGCTTTGGAACGCGAGCAGCGATCCATCTGCACTCAATGACAGATTTCCGCTGGAGCCGACGGTCCCGCTGTTCTGATAAAGCGGCGCGGCGTTGCGCATCTCCGTGTTGAACATTCCGTTGCTCGCGCGCGCGACCATGATGTCCGTCGAGCTCGGAAGAATCCCGATGAGCGAGCGCGGAGTCAGCGCCGCGACGGTGTTGCCATTCGCGCTGATGATTGCGCTCGTGAACGTGTTCGTGTTCGGCGGCACATTCGTGACCGGTGCGCCGCCGCCTGAAGTGTCGATGTAAACGTTGGTGTTGATGCTGAGCGCGAAGCTGGTGCCCGAAGCGAAGTCGCTGAGGAAAACATCCGCCCAGCCGTTCGTATCGCGATACGCGCCGGGCTCATCGAGTCGTGTGAAGACAATGCGGTTTGCGTTCGACGAAATGCTGAGCGGATTAATACGCGCGAGCGAAACACCGACGGATGACCCCCGCGTCGAAAGCTGCTTTGAAATTAAATCCGCAAAGCCAATACTGATATCGCGTAGAAACACATCACTCGCATTGTTAAAATCGCGAATGACGAGATCCGAAGCGGTGCTGTCGAACGCGGCGAGATTGCCGTCGAGCGAAAGGCTCGTCGCAGCAAATTCAAACGAGTCGCTGCTCGCGCCGCCATTCGTTGCGGCGCTGATGAGTTGCAGTGTTCCGTCGGTGGCGTCCTTGCGGAAGAGTTGGTAGCGGCCGATAAAGCCATTCGTGAAGTCATCACTACCGCGCTCGCGAATCAGCGCGAAACGGCCATCACTGCTCAGTGCATCGACGTGCGTTGGGCTGTTGGGGAAGTTGCCGAACAGCTTTTGGTGAATGGCGATGACCGCGTTGCTGTTCCGGTTCCAAAAATAAACCTGCGTGAAAGCATTGCTCCCACCTTCGAAGGCGACGGTCGATCCGTCTGCGCTGATGACTGGCGGCACATTTGAAACGCCTGACAGATGCAGTCGGCTGGCGATGCGTGTTTGCAAGTGAACATAGATGGGAAAGACGGTGCCGTCGGAAACAGTGGCGAGGAACGCCGCGCCCGATCCATCGCGTGCCAGCGTCGCGGACGAGCACGTGTAAGTACCGTTGAACAGCAGAGCGTTGTTGCTGCTGGCCCACAGCGTCGAAGCGGTTTGCAGGTCGCGCACAAAGACATCGCCGCCCACGTTCGTGACGCCGGCTGCTATCGATGTGTTCGTGCTGATGAACGCGGCGAATCGTCCATCGGCGCTGAGGCCAGACAGCGAAAGCTTTTCGGAAACCGGAAATCCGTTCGTGTTCGCACTCACGAGCACGGTTGCGTTTGACCATGTGTCGCGCGCGTAAATGTTCACGCTGCCGAGCGGCGCGGGTGCCTCGGCGAGATTCGTGGCGCGGCTCTCGAAGATCACCCAGTGGCCGTCATCCGAGATCAATGGATTTCCCGACAGCGGAATGTTGATTGGGAGATTCGGATCAACGGGACTCGATCCGTTTACATCCACGCTGACGAGCGTTGTCGAGCCGCTGACAATGTT
>JBBRBM010000185.1:0-11869 GCA_038205745.1 Verrucomicrobiota bacterium
CCGCCTTGGCCTGCCGCCAATCCTGCGCCGAGTGCGCCACTTTGATCTCCAATCCGCCGAGACGCTCCGCTTTCAGTGTGGGGTGGGGCTGCTGGATCGTTTTCACCAGCATAATACATCATCTCCGGGCGCTATTGTTTAGCGTAATCTTCTTGCCGTCTCCTGTCGGCACTTTGCAGATGCCAGCCAAACGCCCTGAGGCTCCAATCAATTTCCGATTTCTGATTTTGAAGAATGTGCCTCCTCACGTCGGCTGCTACAGGATGACAAACAGCCCGGCGGGCTGGAGGAACTGGCGGCGGAGCGGGCGAGGGTGCTGGAGCGGGAGAGCGGGGAATTGGAGAAGGAGGCGAGCCGGCTGGCGGGGGAGATCAAGGAGTTGGGCGGGGAGGCATGGAGGATAGGTTAGCCACTTGGCAACCGGACGAGCGTTACCAGACGCATGACCGGCTGGCTTCCTGAAATGGCGTGCCGGAAATCAGTTTCTAATCATCGCGTGAATGGTCGCCGGAGAAGATGTCTCGGGAAGTCGGCGAAGGTTGCGAAGGAGTTGAGGACGAAATCTTGTCTGAACCTTCGCTTCCCTCGCGCCCTTCGCGAGACTCCCTCAACTGCGGCTGCGGGATGTTCGTGAAGTTCGGATCGTATTGCCCGTGTGGCCGTCCATCTTGTAAATCTCCACTTCGAGCGACGGCAAAATTTGAGGCCGAAATGTCCTCGACGGCGGCTGACGTTTCGGTCATTCACTGATGCCGAACAACACCGACCCCACTTGAACTCAAGCCGCATCACCCCGGCGGCGGATGAAAAGGGAAATATAAAATCGTTCTGCATTGCGGGATTCGTCATTTGCGCCTGGAGCTTTCCGATGGACGCACAGGTTTGGAACCGACCGATTTACTCCAGCCCTATCGCCATCTCGCTCAACGACCGGCTCATCTTCGCGGTCAATCCGAGCGATGACAGCGTGAGCGTGATTCGCCCGGACAACAACACGCGGCTGGCGAAGATCACGGTGGGTGATGAACCGGAGAGCGTCGCGCTCACGCCCAACGGCCAGTCGCCTACGTCGCCAACGCCGCCGGCGGTTCGGTCACCCTCATTCAAATCACCGACCCGGCGTGGGGAACATTTTCCGCGGCGGTGATCACCAACATCATCACGGGGGCCGAGCCGTGGAATGTGGTCACGTCGCCGGATGGCACGCGCGTCTTTGTCGCCAACAGCGCGCAGGACACTATCACGGTGATCAACACGGCGAACCAATCCGTGATTGGCCACGTCGATCTGCGCAACTCGCTCGCCAACAATCCCGACCGCGCGCGCCATTTCCAGCCGCGCGGCCTGGCCGTGACGCTCGACAACACGAAGCTTTATGTGACGCGCTTTCTGTCCTTCACCAAAGCCGGCGGACGGCAGGGCGATGATCTCGGCAAGGACGGACTCGTCGCCGTGCTCGACATCAACACCGCCTCGACGAGCATCAGCGGCTACACGGTCGCGCGGACGGTCGCGCTGGTGCCGCGCATCACCGGATTCAAATTCCCCGGTCTGACGAATCCGCCGGCGCCCGACACGCTGGCTTTCCCGAACCAGCTCCAGAGCATCGTCATTCGTGGCAGCCGCGCCTATTTGCCGAACGTCGCGGCCTCGCCGAGCGGCCCGTTGCGCTTCAACCTCGACACGCACGCCTTTCTGAACGTCCTCGACGGCGTGACCGGCACCACGCCCACGGATTTCACGGTGACGAACTTGCATCTCGCCGCCGCTGATCCCGAGCCGGGGAAACGCCGCGAGTTCTTCGCCAATCCCTGGGCCATCGCCTTCACGACGCAAAGCGGCGCGGGCAATGCCTACGTCGTCTCTGCCGTCAGCGACCTCCTCGTGAAGCTCAACGTGGACGCGGGCGGCAACCTGGCCTTCACCACCGACACGAATACGACGCGCTACATCGACTTGAATGATCCGACGATGCCCGCGACGACCGGCGCAAACGCCGGAAAAAATCCGCAAGGCATCGCCATCACCAGCAGCGGCGGACTCACTTATGTGGCCAACTTCGTCTCGCGCAATGTTTCGGTGGTGAACCTGACCAACGACGCGGTCATCGCCGTCGTGTCCTCGTCTGATCTGCCAGCGCCTGGCTCGCAAAGTGAAACGAACCTCGTCGGCGCGGAAATGTTTTTCTCCTCGCGCGGCAACTTCGATTCGATTCCCGGCACGAATTCGTTGCGCGACCGCCTCGCCAGCGAAGGCTGGCAGAGTTGCGCGAGTTGCCACTTCAAGGGGTTGACCGACGGCGTGGTCTGGCAGTTCGGCGCCGGCCCGCGCAAGAGCGTGCCGCTGAACTCGACGTTCAATCCGCTGAACCGGACTCAGCAGCGCGTGCTCAACTACTCCGCTATCTTCGATGAGGTTGAAGATTTTGAAATTAACATCCGCAACGTGTCCGGTCCCGGTGCGCTCACTGGCGGCGCGCTCGATCTGAATCACGGTTTGCTCATCGGCGACACTGGCGACCTCAACGTGGCACCCAGCGCACTCAATGCGTTCGCCCTCGCGAACGCGAACCGTCCGCAAGTCACCGTCTCACTCCCCGGCAGCGCGAACAAAGTGCCGGCGCTGACCGCGCTGCGCGAGTGGGTGCGCAACGCCGTGCGCACCCCGAACGCGCCGATGGCTGGATTCCCCAACGGGCCAGTGCCGGCCAACATCACCGCCGGCCGCGCGCTGTTCAGCACGGCGGGTTGTGTGAATTGCCACGGCGGCCAAAACTGGACCACGAGCTTGAAGGACTTTACTTCGCCGCCCGGAACGAACGACTTCATCGTGACCGAGCGCACCGGCACGTTCGTCGCCAACCCGGTCGCCACGCAGTACCTGAACCGCTTCCTCAAGGACATCGGTTCGTTCAACCTCGGTGTGCCCGGCCAGGGCAACCCACTCGGCAATAACATCGGCGCGGACGAAAAGGCCGCGCCCGCCGTGGTCAGCGGCACGCAGGCAGCCGCGCAGGACGCCTTGGGCCGCGACTACAACAGCGACGGCCGGGGCATTGGCTTCAACGTGCCATCGTTGCTCGGCATTCACGCCTTGCCGCCCTATATGCACAATGGCGCCGCCGAATCACTCGCGGCCGTGGTCGCCGACGTGAAGCACCGTACCGCCAACGGACGCCTGCCCGACCGGCTGACCAGCGCCACTGATCAGTCAAACGTCGTGGCCTTCCTCGAAACCCTGGACACGAAAACCGTGCCCTTCGTCACGCTCTCCGTGCGGCAGCAAGGCAACCAGATTTTCGTCGGCTTCGATTCCGTGTCCGGTGCGAGCTACGCGATTCAAACGAACGCCACGCTCGGGGCGGTGTGGGCCACGGCCAGCGTCGTCCCCGGCACGGGCCAGCGCCTCGAAGTTCCCGTCACCATCGTCCCGACCACGCGCTTCGTGCGATTGACGGCGCCGTAGTTCAAGGGGCCGCGCGCCACGCCGGTTGCACTACGAACGGGAATCTGAAAAACTGTCGGCATGAGCGCGACGGAGATTTTCAAAGAGTTGGAATCGTTGCCCCGGCCTGAGCGGGCGAGCGTGGCCAAGCGCATCCTGCAAGGTCTTTGCCCGGACACCCAGGCCGTCGAGCGGCTCATGCGGCGCATCGAGAATCCCGACGTTCCCGCAGATGTCTGGCGCGGCATAGAGGACGCCGAGGACGGGCGCGTGGTGGACATTGAAACCGCATTGCACGAGAAACCACCGGGGCGGGAATGAGCTACCGGTATCAGGCGACCGAGACATTCCGGGAAAACTTTTACAGCCTGTCTTCTGCGCAAAAGGAGTTGGCGCGCCAGGTTTGGAAAATCTTCAAGCAGGATCCATTCGTTTTCCACGACTGCGAACGCACAAGATTCACCGGCTCTCGGCAATCATGCGGCGAACGGTTCATGCCGTGGCGGTGGAAGGTGATTTGCACGTGGTGTTTTACGTGGAAGGCGACCTCGTGATGTCGTTCAACATTGGAACACACGACATCTACAAGGGGTGAATTCCACTGATGACGGATTCACTGGTTACTTGGGTATCACCGCCGCACTCACCATTTCCAATACACGGCGAATCCCATCGTCGCCTGCACGAATTGCTTCCTGAAACGGCGCGCCGGGAACCGGCTTCCAATCATCGCGCGAATGATCGCCGGAAAGGATGTCCCGCGAAGCAGACGAAGGAGGCGAAGTAAGAGCAGCAGATTTGCCATTCCGTCCTTCGCCTCCTTCGCTCCCTTCGCGGGATCCTCTTAACTCCGGCTGCGAGATGTTGGTGAAGGTCAGATCGTATTGCCCGTTGTTACCGCCCATTTTGTAAATCACCAGGTCCAGTGATGGCACGATGATGAGCGCGAAGCCGCCAGCGCCGGATTTCCAATACGCAGCGCGCGGCGCGCCAATGACGTGGCCCTCCGAGTTCTGCTCGACGTTGTATCCGCCCGTCATGCAAAGAAGTTGACCAGCGTGATGTCCGCGCGTCGCGCGTCATCGAGCTTGCCCTCGGCGTTGAAGGTTTCCGGCAAAAACTTCGGCGTGAACACTTTCGTGTCGAGCCCATCGGGAATCTTGTCGCGAAACTCCTGCAACATAATGCCGCACGCGATGCTCGTATAAGCCTTGCCCGTCGAAGCCATGTCCGGGTTCACATTGCGGCTCGCGCGCCCGACGTATTTCTCGAACAACAGCCAGCCATTGCGCACCACGAGCAACCCGGCGTTCTGCGTGCAACGCTGTGTGAGCTCCCACGCCAGCTCCAACCGCGGCAAATCCATCGCGGCGGTCTCGCGCACTTGGGCGGCATTCGTCGCCATGCGCCAACCGCCGGCACTGTCGGGTGGGGGGAAGTAATCGGCGGCGTAACCGACGGAGGCGAAGAAAAGCAGCATCGAAACAAAACCTGGGAAGGAAATCATGTGCGGGTGTAGTCAGTGCGGACGCGATGAGTCAATAAGCGTGTTGCGTCGATGGAGCATCTTACGCAGGATTGAAAATAGGAAGCGACCGCCAATACTTGCTCTCCTGGTGCTCCTGTGGAATTTAACAGCCTTCGCGCAGGAGAAGACCTCGTCATTGACCACGCAAACCAACTCGCCCACAAATCAAATCCGCTACTCAATATTGCCGATCTCGCGCGTAAAGGAGATGGCGGCGAAAGGCGACGCTGGGGCCCAATACAGTTTGGGTTGGAGATACTTCCGTGGTGATGGAATGCCGAAAGACGTGACAGAGTCGTTGAAGTGGCTTCGCAAATCGGCGGATCAAAATTATGCCAAAGCTATGTCGCTTCTCGGTGCGATCTATTCAGCAGGCGAGGATGTTCGGGAAGATCTGCCGCAAGCGATGACATGGCTTCGGAAGGCCGCAGACCAAAATGATCCGGAAGCGCAGTGTAATCTCGCTCTGCGCTTTGCGGAAGGAGATGGTGTTCCCAAGAATTTAGTTGAGGCGGCAAAATGGTATCGCAAGGCCACCCAGCAAAATCTTGCCGAAGCTCAATACAACTTGGGCGTCATGCTTGAGGAGGGTGAGGGTGTGTCAAAGAGCGCAGACGAAGCGGTGAAGTGGTATCGCAAGACTGCTGAACAGGATCACGCGGAGGCGCAGTGCAATTTAGCAATCGCTTACTGGAAAGGCGCAGGCGTACCGAAAGATTTGGTGCAAGCGTATGCTTGGTGGAGCGTTGCCGAAAACAAAGCCGAAGCTCGACAGGATCGAGAAGTTGCGGCGAAACAAATGTCTCCCGAGCAAATTGCCAATGGCAAAAAACTCGCGGCGGAGTTGGCCACGAAAATCAAGAAGCGATGATGTGATATTCTGTGAAAGCAGCGCCTGCAGTCGCGGAGCGACTTCATGATGGTAGCCGTGGGTTTCAATCCTTGTCATTACCCACATCTTTTGGCTGGCCTTCTTGGAATCCTGAAAGGATTCCATCACTCAGCCCAGCGTTGCGCCGCCGGGACGCTACGCTGGGGAAACCGTCCGCATATTCATCAACCCTGAAGGGGTTGCACGGCGTGACGGCGATTGAGCCGGCGGTCGGAAGATGCTGCAACCCTTTCAGGGTTGAGGCCACGCTCGGGTGCGACCCAGGGTAGCCTCGTGGACTCGGCAACCCTGGGCTGAGGGCTCCAATCCTTTCAGGATTGAGCAATGACTCGCCGAATTGTGGGTAATGACTAGCGCTTCAGCCCACGGTTTTGTCGAGCGAGTGGTTGCGGCGCGTAGCGACGCTTGATCTCATGCACGCACTTTTCAGGGGTCGCTGACGACGCACAGCGCTCCTTCGCAGAATTCCGTGGGCTGAAGCCCACGGCTACTTTCGTTGCATCGCTACGCGATGGAGCGAGTGCAGGGATCATCACCGCGCGAAGAACTTCGCGAAACACTCCGATTGACGGACTTCGATCTTCTCTCCGGGCTTTCGCACAATTCTCACACACGCATCATGCCGCTCTGCCAGGGCAAGACTCTTCTCTGGTCCGATCACGCTGATCGCCGTCGAGAGTGCGTCTGCCGTCATTCCGTCCTGCGCGATGACCACCACCAGACTGTGATCTGTCAGGCCAATCCCAGTGCGCGGGTCCACGATGTGCGAGTAGCGCACGCCATCCATTTCCACTCGCTGAAATAAATCGCCCGAGGTCGCAATGCCACGGTTTGCCACCAATACAAATTCAGTGGGCGGAGCGTTCGACGCATCGAGCGGCGAAAGTTCGATGCGCCATCCGTGCTGTCCGGGAGGTGGATCACCTGCGGCCATGTCACCGGCACCGCTCACCAGCGCGCGCGTGATGCCGCGTGAGCGCAATACCTTCAGTGCTTCGTCTGTCGCGTAGCCTTTCGCGATCGCCCCGAGGTCGAGCCGCATGTAGGGCACGAGCAATTCGGCGGTGTGTTTCGATGGATCCAGCCGTAACTTCTCGTAACCGACCGCGCGACGGAACTCATCAAGCTTGGCAGGATCAGGAAGTTTCTTCTCACGCCGGGCGCGCCGCCATTGGCTCACCACCGGCCCGCACGTGACATCTAATGCGCCGTCTGTCTCCTTCGCCAAATGCTGCGCGCGTTCCAACACACGCCAAAGATCATCACTCACCGGCACCACAGTATTCTTCCCCGCGGTTTGCGACAGACGCACGAGTTCACTATCCGTGTCGTAGTCGCTGAGTTTCGAGTTGAGTTCGCTGATGCGCGCGTAAGCCGCTTTGGCTGCGGCGTCGGCCGCTTCTTGATTCGGCGCGTAAAGGACGATGTTAAACGGCAACCCCATCTGCGGCTCCGTGTAGCTGAAACGCTGCAAGGGCAGGGGACGAGTCACACATCCACCGAGCAACAGTGCGCAGGCAATCCACCAGAAATTTGTCACGGGCGCATGGTAGCAGAGCTGTCCTGCCGCCGAAAACGAATTGCCGTTTACGCTCGCGATCGAGGTTGGTAGCGTCGCCGCGCTTTTGGGAAACCTGAACTGAAATGCACTTGAAACTCTTCTTCGCGGCCACAAACAGCGTCGCCAACGCGGCGGCCGACGCAGCCAATCGGAACAAAGAGCTGATCATCGAGTTCTTCCAGAAGAATGGCGGCAAGCTCGCCAGCGCCGCTTTGATCCTGGTCGTCGGCGTGGTTGTCGGCAAATGGCTTGGCGGACTCACCATGCGCAAGCTGATGAAGCGCGACATGGATCCACCCATCCGCATGTTGCTCGTCCGTTCCTTGCGCCTCGTGATCCTGCTGCTCACGCTGATGCTCATCGCGGAGAACCTTGAGATCAAACTCCTGCCGCTGGTCGCCGGCCTTGGTGTCGCCGGCGTCGGCGTCGGTCTCGCGATGCAAGGCGTGCTCAGCAACCTCGTCGCCGGCCTCACGATCATATTCGTGAAAAAATTCCGCGTCGGCGAATACATCGAGATCAATGGCGTGCAGGGACAGGTCGATACGATCGAGTTGTTTTCCACGACACTCCTTCACCCTGACCTCTCGCACGTCATCGTTCCCAATCGAAAGATCGTGGGTGAAATCATTCACAACTATGGGAAGATTCGTCAGCTCGATCTCTCCGTCGGTGTTTCATACGATTCAGACTTGAACAGCGCGCTCAGTGTCGTGCGCGACATTCTGGCGCGGAACCCGCGTGTGCTGAAGGATCCGGCGCCCGTGATCGGCACGGCCACGCTCGCCGACTCGTCCATCGTCATCGCCATCAAGCCATGGACAGCCCTGGCGGATTTTGGCCCAGCCGCCGGTGAGATCAACAAGGCGCTGATCGAGCGATTCCGCGAAGCGAAGATCAGCATACCCTTCCCGCAACGGGAGATTCGTTTGTTGCCTGGCTCGGAAGTCAGGAACGCAGCCGCCGCGTAAGGAGCGCGGACGGTCACGTCCGCGCGAACATTATTGAGCCTCGTGCAATGGAGTGACGGGGCGCGGGCTTTAGCCCGCTTCAACGTTGGCCCGGAAGAGGCGCGGGAAAATGCCGGCCCGCTTTCGATTCGGAAGCTGAAGCGGCGTAAGCGCCGCGCTCCTCCAGCACCGCCCGCGTGTCACTCCATTGCACGAGCCTCAATAGGACGCGCGGACTCGACGGTCCACGCTCCGGCGCTTTCCGAACAACACCTCGCGCATCTGCGCCACCGTCGCAGTCCCAGTGGTTCCGAGTTGATGAATCACAACGGAAGCTGCGGCCATTGCCAATTCCAGGGTTCCTCCTGACATGGCTTTGCTCGCGCCCGCAACGGTGAGGTTCGCCGTGACTGCGTCACCCGCGCCGACAATGTCAATCGGCCCGCGGATGGGAAACGCGCGAACGTGTTTCACCCGCCCACTGGGAGCAGCGCCGATGATTCCGCGTTCGGCGAGTGTCACGAACACAAGCCTGCCGCGCGAGCGAGCGAGCGAACTCGCCGCAGCTTTGATTTCATTCAGCGTAACGTTCATTTTGGCACCGATCATTCCGGCAAGTTCCATCGCGTTCATTTTCAAATGCACCGGAGGATAACCGCGCAGTGATCGCCGGCTGTCCGCGATGATGAAGAGGCGAGGCTGGATCGCCTTGCGCACCGCTTCGAGCACGCGTGTCGTCACCACCCCTGTGTCCGGCACATCCACCTGATCCATCACGATCATTGCGTCCACTTGCCTGGCAACCGATGCAATCGCGCGGGAGATTGCCAATTCCAGTTCGCGCGGCGTCGCTGACCAATTCTTCGAATCAAGCCGGTTCAACTCACGCGGCGGCTTGCCGGCTTCGATTACGAGCGGCTTGCAGTAAGTGAATGTGCGGCGCAGTGCCGTCTGGATGAAGTGATCGAGCCGCACGCTAGGCTTCGCTGCGAGCGCGCGCCGCAGTTCGAAACCCTCACCATCTTCACCGCAGAAGCCGACTGGAAAAATCTCCGCCACGCCGAGCGCGACGAGATTGTTCAGAATGGTTCCCGCCGCGCCGGGTTGACTGCGGACGTTCACGACGTTGTGAACTTCCAGTCCCGTCTCGATCGACGTCTCGCTGCGGGCCGGATCGATTTCCAGATACCGGTCGAGGCAGAAGTCGCCGACGATCGCGACGCGCAGGCGCGAGTAGTTGTTCGTGATGGCTTCGAAGCGTTGGCGGTTCATAGGGAAAGTGTCCCGCGAAGAGGGCGAAGGCGGCGAAGAAAAATCATCATCATCACTTCGTCCTCTTCGTGTCCTTCGCGGGGCTCATTTTTCCTTCAGGACGTGAAACAGGTTGTGAACGAAGGCGAGGTTGTCGCACTGCACGTAGCGCATCGCGCCGCCCATGCGGGAAAAACTTTTGCAGAACCGCAGGTAGTAAGCCGGGCTGTCCTTGGGCGGTTCGCCACGCGTCCAGTCCCAGTTGCCGCCGTCCTGCAAGTCCACGACGAAGATGTTCAAGCCCTTCACGGTTGGCCTGCCGTCCTGAATGCGAAGATTGTGAACGCAGCTCAACGACTTCTCGAAGACTTGTGGCGCCATGATCGCTGATCCAACGGAGAGCACGACGCCGTCGTCCAGTTTGTCCACCGCGCCCGCAAAGCGTTTGAAGTCCGACTCCGCCGCGCGCCCGATCACCGCGCCGTTGAACATCGGATGACATGACACGATGTCGTAACCGATTCCCGGATGCACTGTGGCCGAGACGCCGTGCCGAAACGCGCTTGCGATGATCGAGGCGTGCTTGAACGCGTGCTGCACTTCGATCCGCCCGCTCGGCAGATCGTGTTGCTGCATCGCGCGCAACAAATCCGCGCGCGCCGGAGCGAGCGGATGCTCCGGTTCGGCGCGAAGCTGTGCGCGCAACTCATCGCGGCCCGGCAGCGTGACGCCGTCCTCGCTGATGAGGCGCCCGAGCGATGCACCGTAACCTTCGCCGCGAACGCCGCCCGCGAGCAGCGCGAGGTGAATGTTGCGACCGGTTTCGGCCCACGTGCCGAAGGTTCCCGTCGCGACGTTCTGCTCCACACTTTCGCTCGATTGCCCGAGCCACGAAAACTCCCAGTCGTGGATGGTGCCCGCGCCATTCGTCGCCACGTGCGTGATCCACCCGTTGCGCATCATCTCGTCGAGGATCAGCGCGGCACCATTGCGCAAGAGATGCGCGCCATACATCAGGATGACTGACGCGTTGCGTTCACGCGCACGGCGCACCGAGGCGGCACAATCGCGCACCGATGCGGCGGCGCGCTCACTCAAACCGGTTGGTGGCGTGGCGGGTGACACGAGGATGTCATCCAAGCGCGTCAGATTCCGCCGCTGTGCGAGCGGAAAAACCTTCAGGCGACTGAGATCAAGAGGTGTTGTTTTCACGTGCCAAAAATCTCCGCGAGCAGCGCGTCTGCTTCGGCGTAGTCAGGAATCAATGCGTCAGCGCCAGCGCGCGTGAGTTGCACACGTTTGAAGGGATCGAAGCAGTGGGAGCCATTCACGTCTTCATCACTTGCGACGCCGATGGCCAGACCGCCGGCCTTTTTCGTGAACTCGATTTCCACCGGGCCATCGCCAAAGGAGAGCAGATGGTGTCCCTCGATTCGCTCTTCGCGCATGATCCGCTCGATGACATCGCGCTTGGAGAACGCCACGCCGCGACTTGATCCGTAGATGTGATGCCCGAAGAATTCCGCCAACCCGAGCTGCATTGCCTCATCCCGCACCTCCGTCTCGATCGTGCCACTGAGGATGATCAGCGTAACGCCGCGGGCGCGCAGTCGATCAATGATGTGACGGGCGCCGCACAGCACGAACTCGTCCCGCGGCGTGCCCTGGTGAATTGCGGCGCTGCGCTTCGCGATTGCGTGATGGAGGTTCGCCTCGTACTCGGCGAAGAGTTGTTCGGGATTCAACGCGATGCCTTCGCGCGCCATTCGGTCCGTGAACGAACGCATCTGGTGAATCGTCGGCCTGCCGTTGAGCGAGAGAATGTCGGCGAGCAATTCGTCGGACTTCTGTTTCCACGTCGCTGGCGCGTGTTGAAGAAAGCCGTTCAACATGATGCGCGGCCAGCCGTGTCGCAGCCATGAGAGGGTGCCGTCGAAATCGAATATCACGTGCGACACTTCGGGGCGATGCAATGAGGCGCCAAAGCGCTCGATGCGTTGCGCGAAGTTCTGAGCGGCGCCGGCCGCGGGTTGCTGCATCGAAGTTGTTTCGTTTACGGCGCACAGGTTGACGAGTCTTTTCTTGCGATCGCGGTCGTCACCCCAGGGGTGCGTCAAGCTCAGCAAAGGTGCTGTGGGCATGGTCGGAGCCGGGTTTCTCGGACTGAAGTTTCAAAGGGTGACTGGGCGGGTGATGAGGTCGATGACCAGGCGACGGTTAGAAACGTTGCGTTCAATCCAGTC
>JBBRBM010000186.1:0-11751 GCA_038205745.1 Verrucomicrobiota bacterium
CATGAACGCGATCTCCTCCTTGATCGCCTCGGCGCCACGCTTCGAGATGCTCGCCAGCAACAATTCCTTGAGCTTGTCGCTCGCGGTTTTGAGCGCCACCGCGAGGTCGCGCATGTCCACCTCGCGCAGGATGCGTTGCAGCGTGGACGATTCGAGCGTGGAGAGATCCTCGAACGTGAACATCTTCTGGCGGATGGCCTGGGTGAGCTCGGGGTTGCGCTGCTCGATGTTGAGCAGCAGCGATTTACTTTGCGCCTTGTCCATGGCGTTCAACAGATTTGCCGCCGTCTTCACGCCGCCGGTTTGATTCAACGGCCGTTGTTGCCTCACCCCGATTTTGGCCGTGAGCACTTCCACCACTTTTTCCACCACCTCCACGGGCGTGGGGGCGAGGGTGGCGAGCCGCTCAATGATCTGGTCGCGCGCCTCGGGCCGCATCAAGGCGAAGACCTGGGCGGCCTTCTCTGCGGTGACGTAGCTGAGCACCAGCGCGATCGTCTGCGCCTGTTCGTGGCGGACGAGATTGAAAATCTGCCGGGCATCCATGTCGGCGATGCCATCCATCGCGACCACTTGTGCGCGCGCGGGAGAGACACGGCCAAGAACATCGCCGGCGCGAAACACTCCCACCGCTTTCTCCAGCGCACCGCGCGTAAATTCTATGCCGCCGCGCAAAGACGTACCGGCGCTTACGGCCACGCTCGCGAACTCCTTGAGGATGGCCGCCTGCAGTTCCTGCGAAACCATGTCGAGCTTCGCCATCTCCGCGGAGACCGCTTCGAGCTCGTGCGGCTCGAGGGCTTTCATTACCTGGGCAGCGGCATCTTCGCCGAGCATCACCAGAAGCGCCGCGAGCTTTTGAATCTTCGTCAACTTGGACGACTCGGATGGTGCGCCAGCGCCGTTCCCATTCGCGGCGGGCGCGGCGGCTTTCGATTCAGGAGTGGTGGAGCGTTTGGCCATTTACTTGCGAACTTCCTTTCCACGCGTCAGCCAGTCGCGGATCGCCTGCGTCATGTTCTGCGGGTTCTCTTTGATGAGCTGGTTCAGGACGTCAACACTCACGGAACCCGGCTCGCCTTCCTTTTGCCAATGACCGTGGCCATTCCCATTGCCGTTTCCGTTTCCATTGCGTCCGGCCATTTGCGAAAGCGGGATGCCGATGGGGATTTCCTCGATGGTGGTGCGCTTGAAGAGGCGAAGGAATACGAGGATGAACGCGATCGCCAGCAGCGGATACATCGCCGTCTTCACAATCGACATCCACCAATCGGTGCGCTGCTGAATATCGAGCTGCTGCGTGACTTCCGTCGCGAACTGATCGTTGAAAGGCATTTCCTCGAGCGTGATGTCGTCTTTGCGCGACGAGTCGTCTCCCTTTTCGATGCCGAGTGCGCTCTGGACAACGCGGCGCAGCTTCTCAATTTCGTCCGTGCTGCGCGGCGCGATCTTGCGATCCTTGCCCGTGCCTTCGAATCGCGTGGCCACCGTCACTGCGGCGGACAATCGCTTGATGCCGCCGGCAACTTGCGTGGTGTTGCTGACCGTTTTGCTGATCTCGTACTCGGTGGTGCCGGTCATCTTCTTGTTGCGCGTGCTGGTGAAGGGAGTCTCACCCGCCGCCGATTTGTTCGTGTCAGCGCCGGTATTGGTCGTGATGCCGACGGGCGTGCTCGAACTCGTTGTCGCCGTGTCCGTGTTCTCTTCGTCCTTCGTCTGCATCTTGATGACCTGGCCGTCGGGATCGAATCGCTCGTCGGTGCGGGTGGTCGTGTCGTAATTGATCTCTGCGGCAACGCGGACCAGCGCCTGACCGGGCCCGAGGACTTTATCGAGCATTCCTTCCACTTTCTTGGAGAGGTATTGCTCCAGGTTGCGGCGCGCCGAGAGCTGTGTGCTCGTCATGCCCACGAGTGAATCGTTCTCGATATTCTCGGAAAGGACGTTGCCCATGTTGTCCACGATCGAGACGTAGTTGGCGCGCAGCCCCTCCACCGCGTTCGCGACGAGGAAGCGAATGGAGTTCACGGACTGCGGGGGAAGTTGTCCGTTGCCGCGCACGCGCACGAAGACCGATGCCGTTGGATGCTTGTCCTTGTCCACGAGCAACCGGTTCTCCGGCATCACGATCATCACGCGCGCCGAGTCGATCTCGTCGAGCTGCGAAATGGTGCGGGCGAGTTCGCCCTGGATGGCGCGAGTGTAATTGGCGCGTTGAACAAAGTCGGAGATGCCGAAGTTGGGCTTGTCGAAGATCTCGAAGCCGACGCCGTCGCCGCGCGGAATTCCCTTTCCGGCGAGCTGCATGCGCGTGACGTGAACCTTCTCGGTCGGTACCAGGATGGCGCTTCCACCGCCGCTGATCTTGTAAACCACCTTCGCTTCATCCAATGCCGAGATCACGCGCGAGGACTCGCTGTCCGAAAGCTTCCCGTAGAGCAGCGAGTAGTCGACGCGGCTGGACCACAGGGTGATTACGGAAAGACCGCCGATCACGGCGAGCGTGGCGACGATCACACTGACGCGCTGCGCCGCGCCGAGCTGTTTCCAGATGGCGGCGAGTTGGGAGCCGAGTTTCGAAAGGTTTTGGTTCATCCGTTCAACAATTCACTCCGTCAAATCTGCATGCGCATGAGTTCCTGGTAGGACTCGAGCACTTTGTTCCGCACCTCGACCATGAGCTGGAACGAGACGCTGGCTTCTTCGAGCGCGATCATCGTCTGGTGCAGCGAGACGCTGTTGCCGCTCTGCAAATCGTGGACGGACTGGCCGGCGGCGGCCTGCTTGCGATTCACTTCGTCCACCAGGTTGCCGAGGACGCTGGAGAAAGATTGCGGCTGCGTGCCGCCAACGAGTTTTGTCGCGCCAGCGGAAAGCTTTTCCAACTCCGCCGAAGGGATGGCTCCGGCCGGCGATGCCGGCGTGGCGCCGAGTCCCGGGATCATCTGGCGAATGGCGGATATGGGGCTCATGGCGTGATTGATTTGGAGTGCGCCGACTTGTCGGCGCTTTTTTGCGGCGCGACTTGTCGCGCCGCGCGCTGGCGACAAGTCGCCAGCGGGAAAAGCGGTGACAAGTCACCGCACTCCAAAGGGCTTCCGCTGTTCGCGCCGCAAGGGGTTTTTGAGGTTAAGCCCATGTTATCGCTTGCCGATCGAGAGCGCCTGCATGGCGAGCTGACGGGCGTTTTTAATCACCGCGAGGTTCGCTTCGAAGGCGCGCGATGCCACGATCATATCCGCCATTTCCTCGTGAATGTTCACGTTGGGCATGGCGACCATTCCCTGCTCGTCCGCGTCAGGATGGCCGGGATTGAATACGAGGCGCGGGGGCCGTTGATCCTTGACGATGTTCGAAACGCGCAGCTCCGGCACGGCGAGATTGCCGCCGGCCTGGCGCAACACCGATTCGAACACGACCTGCTGACGTTGATACGCTTTGCCATCCACGCCGCGGGTGGTGTTGGCGTTGGCGATGTTCTGGGAAATCACTTCCAGCCGCGTGCGTTCTGCGTCGAGCGCGGCGGCGGATGAATTCACGGCTGGGATGAATGAAATCATAATCAGCTGGGGCGGCCCGTGATCGCGAGGCGCAGTTTGAGCAGTGAGCCGGTGATGAGCTGCGTTTCCAGTGTGTGCGTCAACTGGTTCTGGTTCATTTGCAGCAACTCCTGTTCGAGTTTCACGGTATTGCCGTCGCGGTTCGCTGCGGTGGCGTTGGTATCAACGACGAGGGAAGGCTTGAGCGAGCGCATCGCGTCGGTGTGTCCCCCATCGAGAGCGCGATTCAATTGCATGCCGAAGTTCGCATCGACATCGAGGCGCTTGTAGTTCGGCGTCTCGACGTTGGCGATGTTGCTGGCGATGGCGTGGTGCCGGAGCACCGTGGCGTCGAGCATCTTTTGCGCGGCCACGTAGCCAGGCTGGTTGAAAAGCGCGCCGATCATACGTCGAACGCTGTTTAGCAGCGCCAGTGCCATGTGGGACAGGGCGACGGCGAAACAGGGCGAGCGGGGGAATTTCCCCTCATCCCCTCATCCCCAAGTCCTGAAGTCTCCTTTTGGGCGGCGGAAAATGCCGGTTATTTCAACAGGGCGAGCCGGTCAGGTG
Source organism: Verrucomicrobiota bacterium (assembly GCA_038205745.1). Lineage (GTDB taxonomy): Bacteria > Verrucomicrobiota > Verrucomicrobiia > Limisphaerales > SIBH01 > JANNGC01. Next base: position 4,110 of record JBBRBM010000186.1, read on the forward strand.
GAAAAATTTTCCTCCAGGGCGGTTCGATGCGGCAAAGGGGGACGGGGTGGGAGGGGTCAGTGGGTCAGTAATCAGTGAAGCAGTGAAGCAGTCTGTGTGGTGGGCCGCCGTCACTGTTTCACTGATTACTGTTTCACTGATTACTGATCACTCACTGGCTTACTGTCCATGAGTCCCGGGAAGAAAACGAAGTGAGCGAAGGGGCACACCCACTCACCCGCTCCCCATGTCGCCCCGTCTCCCAATCACTCCAGGCTCATCCCGCCGCAGCAAGCGGCTCGTCTTCGCTCTCGTCGGGAGTCTTGCCGTGGTATTCGTTGAGCTTGTTGCGCAAGGTGCGGATGCTGATGTCGAGTGTGCGTGCAGCGTGGGTGCGATTGCCGCCGCTCTGCGCGAGCACCGCAAGGATGTGCCGCTTCTCCAATTCCGCCAGCGTGCCGGACGCTGCGGCCACCGGGGGCACTGCCACGTGACCGGGCGCGGCCGTTTCTGCGGCGGGAACGATCGTTTCGATCTGCTTGGGCGAAATCGGCGCCGACAGGCCGAGGTGCTCCGGTCCCACGGGCTGGCCGTCACCACAAAGAATCACCGCGCGCTCGATCACGTTCTGAAGCTCACGCACGTTGCCGGGCCATGAATGGGCCAGCAGCGCCGCGCTGGCGGAATCGGCAAATCCGCTGACGCGCACGCCATGTTTGCGGATGAAGCGCTGCATGAAATGCTCGGCGAGATACGCGATGTCCTCACGCCGGTCGCGCAGAGGCGGAACGTGGATGGGCACGACGTTGAGGCGAAAATACAAATCCTGGCGGAACTCCTTGCGCTCGACGCTTTCTTCGAGGCGCCGGTTGGTGGTGGCAATCACGCGCACGTCCACTTTGATGGTGCGGTTGCCGCCCACGCGTTCGAGTTCACGTTCCTGCAAAACCCGCAACAGCTTGGCCTGGATGGTGGGCGAAATTTCGCTGATTTCATCCAGCAGGATCGTCCCGCCGTGGGCGAGTTCAAAGCGTCCTTCGCGTTTGTTCAACGCGCCGGTGAAGGCGCCTTTTTCGTGGCCGAAGAATTCGCTCTCGATCAGGTTTTCGGGAATGGCAGCGCAGTTGAGCTTGATGAAGGGCGCGTGCGCGCGCGGGCTTTCTTTGTAAAGCATGCGCGAAACCAGTTCCTTGCCGGTGCCGCTTTCGCCCTGCACCAGCACGGTGGCCTGCGTGCGCGCCACTTTGCGGATCAATCCGCGCAGGGCTTCCATGGCCGGACCGTGGCCGAGCAGGTCGAAGCCGCCGCCCTCATCCTCTTCGCGGCTGAGGAATTGGTTCACCTTGATCAACTGCGTGAATTCCTCGGCCTTCTTCAGCGTGAACGCGATCTGGTCGGCCGAGAACGGCTTGATCATGTAATCAAACGCGCCGTTCTTCATGCATTCCACGGCGGATTCCACCGAGCCAAAGCCGGTGGTGATGACGACGAGGGGGCGTTGCGCGCGTTGCTGAAGGGATTTGAGCAGCTCGGTGCCGTCGCCGTCGGGCAGGCGCACGTCGGCGAAGATGAGATCGAAATTGTCCCGGGCTAGAAATTCATTGGCCTCGGCGAGGGTGCTGGCGGAGGCGACGTCGTAGCGGCGATTGCGCAGTTGTTGTTCGAGGTTTTTTCGGACGATGAGTTCGTCTTCGAGAACGATGATTTTCTCGATGGGCATAAGGTAAACGCTGAAAAACTGAAATCCTGAAACACTGAAATCATTTTAGCTTTTCAGCCTTTCAGCTTTTCAGGATTTTGAATGCGGCGGTAGAGGTTGGAGACATGGGAAAATGAGACTTCGGGACTGGGGGACTGGGGACTGGGGGTGCGTGGGTCAGTGGGTGAGTGAGTGAGTGGGTCAGAGGGCGCAATGACTGACTCACTGACCCACTGACTCACTGACCCACTGGCTCGTGCGCCCTTGCCGCGCAGCGCACTGGGCGGAAGGAGTCCGCGACGCAAGAGCGCCTGCTCGTTTTCCCGATCCAGCACGATCCATTTCATCGCCAATTCCTGATTCGCACGAGTCGCCCGCTGTATTTGCGGATGTTTCGTGCGGGTTTCCGCCGGGAGTTGCTGCCACAAGGCACGCAGTCGGCGCAGCGAAGAGACACTCTCTTCCAGGGTCTTAGATATGTCGCGCTTCTGTTCGTCGTAACATCCGGGGCGGCATTCCGCACCACGTAGGGCTTGGTTTTCCTGCGTGGCGAGGTGAAGGAGTTGCTCGCAAAGATGCGAGTGACGGGCCAGTTCGTGTTCGAGTTCGTTGATCATGGCTGTGCGGCCTCCCGAGGGCTGGATGGAAAACCGATTTGTTCCCGCGAAGCGGCGAAGCAGGCGAAGCAAACCTCTGCTTGCCTTGCTGATCCTTCGCCCACTTCGTTTTCTTCGCGGGACACCTGTTCGAGTTCGTTGATCATGGCTGTGCTGCCTGGAGCGAATTGGTCCGGGCCGCGAAGCGTAACATCCGCGTCGTGGTCTCGGTATTCGTCTGCCAAGCCAGGTATTCCTGCCGCCAGCGCGCCATGTCGATGATGGCGCGCAGGCTGGGTGCCGCGTTGGTGGATACCTCGGGATCGCGACGGAGGATAGCGGAATATTGTTGCAGGGCTTTGGCGGGTTGTTCGAGGCGCTCGAAGGTGAGCCCGAGCTGATACATGACGGGAAGCTGCCAATCGACGTTCGTGCTCAGGGCGGCGAGGCCGTAGTAGAGCTGGAGGGCGCGCAGGTAATCGCCTTCCTTGTAGAGCTGGTTGGCGATCTCGTTGCCGGTCTTTTGCTGCCAATACGCCCATGTGGTTGGGTTGGCGGCGGCTTTCTCCTGCTGCGACTGGAGCAGGAGCATCACTTGTTGCAGCGAATCGTTGTTGCGCCCGAGTTGCTTGAGCGACGTGGCCAGGTAGAAGCGCACTTCTGGCTGCTCGGGCGAATCCTTGTGGCGGTCCAGAAAGGAAAATGCCTGCGACGCCGCCTCATCATGCCGCCCGAGCGCGGACAGCGAGCGGATAACATTGAAATGCACCTGAGGCTTGTTCAGCAGCGGCGAATTGTTCTTCAGCAACCGCGCGAACAACTCGGCACTTTCGGCGAACTTGCCCTGTTGAAAATACGTGTCGGCAATCTCAGTTTGAGCCTGCAACACCAGCCGCTGGTAAAGCTCGATCTTGTCCGCCTTCAGCACGAGAGAACTCGTCATGACCGCGTAGAATTTGGTGAGCGCCATCGCATTCAGTCCCATGTGCCGGTAAATGATTCCCTGGCGCAGCATCACTTCGGGGACGTTCGGATCATCCGGCCATTTTGTGAGGTAATGGGCAAAGATCTGTTGCGCGCGCGGCAATTCGTTTTCCTCCTGCGCGATGATCGCCAGTTCGAGGAGCGCCGTGCGCTTCATCGACTCAGGGACATTCGTGGTGATGATGGCGATGAAGGTCGGTGTGGCTTCGGCGTACAAGCGCGCCAGCCTTTGACGCCGTGCGATTTCGAGTTGCTGCTCCCAATACTTCCGGGTGCGGTGGGCTTCATCGGAATCGGGCAAGGCATGGGCCAGCAAATTGGTGTTGGCGATCAACTCTTGTGAGTCGCGGAACGCCTCGTTCATGTTTGAAACGGCAACGTTCGTCACCGCCGGGCGGTTCGTAAAACTGGAGATCAGTTGCAACGTCTCTGCGTCCACCTGAGCGAATGCATTGGCGCTCAATACGACAAGGATCACCGTGAGCCACAGCCTGGGAAAAGGAGACTTCGGGACTTGGGGAGGAGGGGACATTCCCCCGCTCGTCCTGTCTCGCCGTCCCCCTGTCTCGCGGCATGTATGGGCGGTGCTCACTTGCTGTTGTAAGTCGCCCCACTCGCCGGCGGCTGCGGCAATTGAAACGGGCTCGGCACAATCAAGCCGGCTGCGCTGTTCGTGCCTGAAGAGTTGGGTGTGAAAAACTGGAGCAACATTTGCGGCGTCACGACTGGACTCGCACTGAGTTGCACCGGTGGAGGCGCGCCGGTCGCTGGGAAACCCGCCGAAACTGTTGCGGGCGCAGGCGGCCCGAGCGGTTCAGAAGCGTTGCCGGTCACGATATTTGTCGAGGCGGCCGGGTCGACGATGTTCGCTTCCAACCGGTTCGTCGCAACCTCATCAGTCATCTTCAACGCAGGCAATAGAAGCGTCGCGACAAACACGGGCGGCGTTTGAAACCGCAGCGACGACGCCCCGAGCTTCGGCAGGTACGCGCCAAAAGCGCCGTTGATTCCAACGACGCCCAGCAACAGCGCGATGGCGCCAGGCCTAAACCGCGGCCAATTGTTTTCCATCCAGCGCAACAAGACCCTCCTCAAAGCTGTTCACAAATCGCCAATCCTTCGTCTCCTCGTAGCTCTTGCACTCCTTGCACACCGCCTCGGAACCGATCAGGCTGTGGCGCACCGAGAGTTCGCTGCAAAAGTGCATCGCCTGCAGCCCCAGCTTGATCAATCTCACATCCGGGGCCTGCACCTGGCTCATGTCGATCACCAGCTTGTTCACACCCGAATCCACGCCTTCGACGAGCTTGGCGCGGAGGTGAAACGAAACTTCGTTCAGGATCGACGGCAACAACATCTGAGGCAGCGAAAGCACCATGACGCCCTGGCGGATCTGGTAATATTTGTAGGACGTGTCGAGATTGAGCACCCGGGTGACGCGCGTCTTCAAGTCCGTCAGGTCGATCGGTTTGGTGATCACGCCGTTGAAGCCGATGTGTGTGGCCTGCACCTGTTCCTCCAACGCCGTTTTCACGCTCATGGCCAAGATCGGCACGTTCTTCGTCATCACGCTGGCGCGCAGCATGTGGAAAAGATTGAACGCCGCATTGTCTGGGATGGAAAGGCTGACAAGCACCACATCCGGCGTGGCGCACGAGCTGCAATAATCAATCGCCTGTTCGGCAGAGACGCGGCCTTCGACCACCCAGGGCGTGTCGCTCAAGCCATTGCGAATCAGTTCGTGGATCGCCGGCTTGTCATCGACCACCAGCAATTGAAGCGCTTCATCAAATCGTTTGGGTCCATGCGAGGATTCGCCGCGCGTTTTCAGATCCACGATCCGGCCCGCGCGCTCGATGATCTGCTCTTCCTTGAACGGTTTGATCAAGTAATCGCGCACTCCAAGCCGCGCGATCTTCAACACATTGTCGCGTCCCGCCTCCGCCGTGAGCATGATCACGGGGATGTTCTTTAATTCGGGATTCGACTTCAGCCGCGTCAGGGTTTCGTAGCCGTCCATCACCGGCATGGTGATGTCGAGGATGATCAGGTCTGGCTTCTCGCGCGCGGCGACGGCGAGGCCTTCGACGCCATTTGCCGCCTCGATCACCTGGCAATCGAACGGTTTGAAAGCGCGCGCGACCAGCAGGCGGATGGTTTTGCTGTCGTCAATGGTAAGAATTCTTGTGACCATATTTGGGAAATTCAGTTGGCGTTTTTGTGACGGATCACGACCTCGGTAACGACTTCACCCTCCGCGCAGCGATACGCGAAAAAACGTCGCTCGGCGGAACTCACCGTCTCAACGACGAAATTGGTCCCGCGAATGATCGCCGGGATCGTCAACACACACGCCATTCCGTTATCCGAGAGCCGCGATTTGATCGGCCCGGCGACCATATTCGCGATCTCGCCCATTGTGTCGCAGATCATTTCGCCCGCCTCGACGGCCTGCGGATCCATGCCCAAAAGGCGCGAGGCCATGCGCCGGGCGAAAACTTCGCTGGCGTAAATATAAACAACCCCGTTCAATTCACCTGTAAATCCCACACAGCCCGCCACGTGCGGCTGCCCATTCATCGTCCATGTATCGCCGGTAATAGTCATCGGCTCGAGTTCGTAGTTCAGCATGGTGCCGAAAACATCTTTCACCGCGTTGTTGATGTGGGTGTCCAGGTCTTGCAGCATTTCCTCCTGCATCGGCGATCATCAGAAGCACTTGAGAGAAATTCACCTCGGACAGGAGTTTCCGGTTAACTCGCCGGCCCCACCGCCGATGAAAGCCTGACAATGATCGTCGCTCCGCTTCCTGTCACCGATGTGCCACCGCTGACGCGCGAGGCACTGGTCGCGCGCGTGCGTGATTGCAGCCGCCTGCCCGCGCTCAGCAGCACCAGCAATACCCTGCGCGAACTGCTCAAGGACGACACCGGCTACATGCAGCAAATCTCCGACGTGATCCGCCGCGACCCGAGCCTCACCTCCCGCGTCCTGCGCGTCGTGAACTCGGTCTATTACGGTCTGCCGCAAAGGGTGAACAACATCGAGCAAGCCGTCTTCTTCCTCGGCATCCGCCAGGTTCGCCAGCTCGCGATGGTCACGCCCATCATTGAAGATTTCCAGGTGCTCACGTCGCGGGTGGTTTTTCCATGGCGCCATTTCTGGCAACACTGCATCGGCACCGCGATGCTCACAAACGAACTCGTGACGCTCGTCGCCGCGCCCGAGGATGAACTGGCCTATCTCGCGGGTCTGCTTCACGACGTGGGCAAAATCGTGATCGCCGCGGCGATGCCGCAACATTTTCAGGCGGTTCGAGCGCGTGTCGATGCCGGTGAGTTGAACCTGCTCGCGGTGGAACGCGAAGTCATTGGAGGCGACCACGCCGAAATTGGCGGCATGTATCTCGAAAATCAGGGCGTGCCCGCTCCATTGATTGCCGCAGCACGGTGGCATCACGCGCCGGAGAGCTCAAACAGCAATCTCGCGGCGGCGGTTCAGATCGCTGACCTGCTGGTGCGCCACGCTCGCATTGGCCAGAGCGGAAATCGCACCGCGGTGACGCGTCAGGAATGCATGTTGGTCTCGGGCTGGTCGCTCCTCTTTGGGGAAACCTCGCCGGAAAACCGCGCCATTGCCCGCGCCTCGATCGAACGTTCCGTCGCCCGCCTTCCCATCATCCTCGAAGGGTTAGTGTAGGACAGTGGTTCGGCGCGGCACCGTTCGCACGCCGGGTGCTGGCGCTGGCAAAGTGCCCGGCCAGCAGCGCTGGAACAGATCGCGCCTGTGAAGAGAAACCGCGCTGCCGCTGGTGACGGGAACCGGAACCGCCCCCCCGGAACCGGGGCAGAAACGGTGCAGTTTTGGTTCCCGGGATTGAATCGCCACAGAGGCACAGGGGCGCTGAGGTGGGAAGCAATAAACCGCGAAGGCACGAGGGGAGTGAATTTTGGCGCGCGCCGGAGGATTCCTGAAGCCTCTGGGCAGCGAAACTCGATTGATGGCGCAAAAGTGAGGCAGAAACGGTGCAGAAATGCATCCCATTCTTCCACGTGGCGGTCATGAGTGACGCGACCGGAGCCTGGCGGGAGGATGCCCGCCCCGCCCGCGGCCTCCGACCCCATTATCAAAGGCCACCAGGTCCGATCACCCGCTCCGCCCGGACAATTCCGCGCTTTGCCGGGGCTGCGTCGCTGCAATTGCCCAGAGGTTTATCGGCGCTTTCGCAGGGCGCTCAGCCCGAACTCCGAAGTTGGAGTGGGTGGCACGGGCGACTCGCCCGTGCCGTCGGGCCACTGGCCGGACGGAAGGGAAGGCGCGTGGACTTGGTGGGAATGGCACAAAACAATTCGCATGTCCTCCTCCGTTCCGCGCGGCTGGTAGC
>JBBRBM010000187.1:0-11742 GCA_038205745.1 Verrucomicrobiota bacterium
CGAGGAAATAGAAGTGAGCGGCCAAACTTTCGCGGCGTCGTGCTTTCGCTGGGTCGCCAAAAATGCCTCCGCAAAGCCCCTCAAAAGCGGCACCGCGCGACTGCTCATCGGACAACGCGACGATTCGAGTCTCCAGTTCCGCGAAGCTTGTCACGCCAGCAAAAAGTTTTTGCCGGACGAACGAAGCTGCTCGCGGATGCTGGGCTTTGGGCACGGCGAAATCTTATTGGCTCGTGACGGAGTTTGGAATGCTCTTTCGCCCCTCCAGGGCTTGGAAGTTTTGTTGGACGGTTGACCCAGGGTGTCGCTCGGTGCTGGCGCACGACCACCGCTCGCTTTGCCCTGGGCTATTGTCTGCCGGGCTTTCAGCCCTTGCGGCTTTGCGGCGCGGCTTTGTTTGGCGCAGGAAGAGTGTTGGCGGTGGGCGGGATCATTGCTTGAGTTCTGCTGTGAAACTGCCCATCACGGTTGATCCTGAAATCATGAGGGGTGCGCCGGTGTTCGCGGGAACGCGGGTGCCAGCCGACACGTTGATCGGCTACCTCATTGACGGCAACACGCTGGATGAGTTCCTGGAGGACTTCCCCACTGTGAGCCGTCAGGACGCGGTGCGCGTTCTTGAATACGCCAATCAGTCCTTGCTCCAACCCGTCGCCGCTTGAGAATTCTTTTCGATGAAGGCGTGCCGTACGAACTCCGGCGCCTAATCGCCAATTGCTCTGACTCACATGGCTCCTGACGAAACACCCAAGCTCCGCATGGCCCCGCCGGAATCGGCGGAGCAACTGGCGCGGCGCGTGGAGCGCTCGCTGCCGCGTTGACCGTTCAATTCAACCGCGATACTTTTGCCGCCATGAACTTCGGCGTTCTTTTTGAGGCGGTCACGGACAAGAATTTCCCACCCGGATATTTTTGCGCACACGTCCCCAGCCTCGGTTTGACCACGCATGGTTTGGGGATTGATGGCGCACGCGCCGCCGCCACTGATTTGCTCCGGTTGTGGATCGCCGAGAAGCACGCGAACGGCGAAACGATTCCGCCCGCCGGGGAAACGCTCTTCTCCACCCTTGAACTTCCCGACGATGCTCTACAAAGCGCGTGAGGCTCTGGCCAAATTGCAGCGCGCGGGTTTTGTCATCAAACGGCAGTCGGGTCACACATTGTCTTGCGCCACGCCGACGGTCGGCAGACCTATGTTGCCATGCATCCGGGCGACATCCCTTCGGGAACTTTCCGCGCCATTTTGCGACAGGCCAGCATGAGCGAAGATGAGTTCAGGCAGTTGTGAGCATGAAGCCACCCGATGAAACTCCCAAACTCCGCATGGTTCCGCCGGAATCGGCGGAGCAACTCGCGCGGCGCGTGGAGCGGGACAGAATCTCGGCGGAGCGGCAACGGGAACAGGATTTAGAGCAATCGTTAAAACCGTTCCGCGTCGGCTCGGTGCCTTATCTCAATGCCGTGCCGCTGACGCGTGGATTGGAGGACGAAATCCAGTTCGTCACGCCGTCAAAGCTCGCCGAGATGTTGCGCCGCGACGAACTCGACGCAGCGCTGGTGAGCATCACCGAACCGTTGCTGAACGATCGCTACGACATTCTCGACGGAGTCGCGGTCGCTTCGCTCGGCGAGGTGAAGAGTGTCTTCGTCGCGCACCGCTATCCGCTCGCGGAGATTCGAGAAATTTTTTGCGACACCGCCTCGCTCACGAGCGTGAACCTCATGAAGGTGTTGCTCGCAGAGCGCGGACTGAAGCCGGACTTCGTGCCGCTGCCCGATTACGAAATCGCAACGAGTTGTGACGCGGTGCTGTTGATTGGAGATCGCGCCATCGACTTCGCTCGCGCCAGGCACGATCACCAGATTTGGGATCTTGGCGCGGCGTGGTACGAATTGACGAACCTCCCCTTCGTTTACGCCGCGTGGGCGCTTCGGCGTGGGGTCGAGAACAAGGCGTTGCGGATTCAACTGCGCGACGCGAAAGATTTCGGTGTCGATACGCTTGATCACATCATTCGCACGCGCAGGGAATACGATCTGAATTTTCGGAAGGATTATCTTGGCTGGCACATTCACTATCACCTGGGCGCGGACGAAAAGCGCGGCGTGGCGAGATTCGTCGAACTGTTGCGCAAGCACAGTCTCGGGCCGGTTTACGATCCGGTTTACGTGAGTTGATCAAATCCTCCGTTTCGCAGCTTGCACGTGGGCTGCATGATTTGGCGTGCAGCGTGCAGATAAGCCCACGGCGTGTCTTCAGTGTTCAAGCCCAGCCGGCTCATTTGCGTCTGATGGCACGTCACGGGCTAATGTATGTCGGCCGGTGCGAGACGAATTGTTTCCGGATTTGGTTCCGAGCCGATTCAGCACCGGTCTTCTTTTTAATCTAATGGCTCGCAGTGGGAACCCTGCGCGTCTTCGAGTTCAAAAACTTGCCGGGGTTCAGAATGTTTTTTGGGTCGAGCGCCTTTTTGATGGTGCGATGAAGTGCGCGCGATTCAGGTGATGTCGCCATGGGCCACCAGCGTTCTTTCGCGATGCCGATTCCGTGTTCACCGGTGATGACACCGCCGAAGGCGATGATCTGACGAAACAACTCGTCCAGCGCCGCGTGGCTGCGTTCCTCAGCCGCCGGATCGTTGCGATCCACCATCACGTTGACGTGGATGTTGCCGTCACCGGCGTGGCCGAAGCAGGCGACAGGCAGGTCGAATTTCTTCTGCAGCTTCGCGGTGAATGCGAACAACGCTTCAAGTTTGCCACGCGGCACAACGATGTCTTCGTTTAACTTCGTGAGCCCGGTGTCGCGGAGCGCGTACGAAAATTCCCGGCGCAGTTGCCAAATCTTTTCGCACTCCGAGGCGCCAAGCGCGCGGTCAATGAAGAGCGGCTTCGACTCACAGATGAGTTTCTCCAGGGTGCGAATCTCGCCGCGCACAGACGCACGCTGGCCGTCGAGTTCCACGATGATGTGGGCGTTGCAGCCGCTAAGGCGTTTGCTGCCGGTGCGCTTCTGCGCGGCTGCGAGCGTGAAGGAGTCGGCGACTTCCAACGCGCACGGAAGAAAACCCGCAGCGAAGATGCGGCGGATCGCGTCCGTGGCGGACTTCATCGATGCGAAGCCGACTGCCAGCGCGACTCGCTCGGGCGGAAGCGGTAACAGCTTCAACGTCGCTTCGGTCACCACGCCGAGCATTCCTTCCGAGCCAACGAACAGACGGTGTAGATCAAAGCCCGTTTTGTTTTTGTGCGTGCGGCTTCCGAGCCGTGTGATGTCGCCGCTCGCGAGCACGACTTCGAGACCGAGGACGTAGTCGCGCGTCACGCCATACTTCAGGCAACGCGGCCCGCCCGCGTTGGTGGCGATGTTGCCGCCGATGGCGCAGTCCGCGCGACTGGCGGGATCGGGCGGGTAGTACAAGCCCTTCGCCTCGCAAGCTTGCTGGAGAGTTTTCGTGATGACGTTCGGTTCGACGACCGCCACAAAATCGTCCGCATTGATTTCCTTGATGCGATGCATCCGTTCGAGCGAGAGGGCGATGCCGCCGTGCAACGGAACGCAGCCACCCACGTAGCCGTGACCGGCGCCGCGAGGGGTGACGGGGATTTTGTTCTCGTTCGCAAACCGCAGAATCTTTGAAACAGTCTCCGTGTTGCGTGGCAACGCGACTGCGTCGGGAACATGCGCGGCGAACCATTTGTCGCCCGCGTAGCGCTCGCAGAAGGACGGTTCGAGACGAAGCTCGCCCGGCCGAAGAAGATTCTTCAGCCGCAGCAACGGGCTTTGCTTCTTCATGGAAGAGGCGGCGGCACTTGCGAGGCGAGGAGCTGGCGCGCTGCTTCGGCGTCTTCCTCGGAGACCTGCAGACGGATGCCGCCAGTCATCACGCTTAACGTGGAGCCGAGCTCCTCGTTCAACATCGTGACTTCGATGTCGGCGGCTTCGAGGACGGATTGCGCCAGGTGCGCGTCGCCATCGTTGAAGGTTCGATATATTGTAACCAGGTTCATGCAGCAGCTTCGATCTCTTGTCGAAGCTCTGCAAAGATGATTATGCCCGCGCCGGTTTGCAACACGCTCGTTACCTGCACTCGCACCTGATGCCCCATCAGGGCCTGCGCGTGATTCACCACCACCATCGTGCCGTCGCTGGCGTAGCCAATGCCCTGGCCGCGATCCTTGCCTTCGCGCACGATCTTGAGCTGCATCATGTCGCCGGTGAGGACCACAGGCTTCAGCTTCATGGCGATCTCAGCGATGTTGACGCATGGCACCGCCTGGATCTCCGCCACCTTGGCGAGGTTGAAGTCGGTGGTGAACAGCTTCCCGTTCAATGCCTTGGTGAGCCGGATCAGTTTGGCGTCCACCTGCTGTTCTTCTGGAAAGTCAGCTTCGTGAATTTTCACCTCGTAACGCGTGTTGCGCTGGATGCGATTCAAAATCTCCAACCCGCGTCGGCCGCGTTCGCGTTTGGTCGCGTCGGCGGAATCGCTGACGAATTGAAGTTCGTTCAAGACGAACCGCGGAACCACGATCATCCCTTCGATGAATCGAGCGTCGATCAATTCAACGATCCGCCCGTCGATGATCGCGCTGGTGTCGAGAACGAGCGGGTTCTCGGGTTTATTCTGCGAGGCGAAGCGCACGTACGGAATGATGAGCGAGAAATCCTCCTTGTTGCTGCGCATGGCGAGGACCATGCCGATGTAGCCGAAGCCGAGGAACAGCCAGAGGCGAATGACCCAGCGGATGTTTTCGCTGGTCATCTCGAAAAGTTGCGAGGTGTCGATAAGCCATGCGACGCACGAGCCGAGCAGCAGGCCAAACGTGACGGCTGAAAAGGCGCGCAGGGAAAAGCCTTTCAGCATTTCGTCAATCCCGATCATCAAACCGCCGAGACCGAAGCCGATCAACAATCCCCAGGCTCCGCCGTGGAGTTCGTTGGCGAATTTCTCGCTTACCGCGAATCCGCCGAAAGTGCAGAGGCCGAGAAATAAAAGCCGGATTGTCCAGAGTGACTTGCTCATTTGGAGAACGGCCACTTGCCGGAATAAGCGGGCGAATTCGTGTTCTTCGGCTGTTTGGGTTTATAGAGCAGGCCGTAGCGATTCAGGTTGCTGCTCAGCATGGTGAAATTGCTCAAGGTCTGCGCCACCTGCAGCCGCATCTGCTCGTCACGCAATAATCCGCCCACGATGCCGTGGCCGGCTTCGGCGTCGGCAGTGAGCTTGCGCAGCGAGGCGGTAGATTCTTCGAGATTATGCATCGATATATTCAGGCCGTTGCGGTTCGTCGCGACTGTTTCATCCAGATCCACGGCGATCTTCCTGAGTCTATCGGTAAAACTGTAGAGATTGCTTAGCGACAAAGTGATGGCCGGCGTGTTGTTGGTCACCAGTGAATCGATGTTGTCCATCATCTGCGCGGCGCTGCCCGATACGTCCCGGAAGTTGGCGATGCTCTGGGAAAGGTTGGAAAGCGTCTGCGCGTCGAGAATCTGGTTGTTGACGCGCCGGACGGCCTCCTCGACGACGCCCCCCAGTAGCTCGAAGCGCTTCAACAGGTCGTTCGCCGAGCTCGCGACTTCTTGAAGGTCAAATGGCTCGATGCCGGGAACTTCATCGCCATCCTTCAATAGTGGTGCCTCGGCGGTGCCCGGAGTGATCGTCACGAACTGGTCTCCCAGCACGCCGATCTGCTTGATCATGAACGTCGCGTCTTTGCGCAACCGGTATCGCTTCAGGATTTTCAACCTGACGATGACGTTCTTCCTGGCCTCATCAAGTTCCACCGAGTCCACGTTGCCGATCTGGATGCCGGACAAAAGGACCGCCGAGCGGGTCTTAAGTCCCGCGACGGTGCGCATCTGCATCTTGATCTCGTATTTGGATTGGAACGTGCCGACGCCGCGGCTGAAGTTCAGCATCAGCGCGCCGATCAACACGATGCCCACGACGACGAAGAGCCCGACTTTTCCGGCAAAGCGCGATTCGCTCATCTTATTTCAACACTCCTTCTTTCTCTTCCGAGATGCCATTCACGAAACGATGCACGATGGGATCGGTGGAACTGTAAATCTCTTCCGGCGTGCCCTCTGCGTAAATTTTTCCGTCGTGCAGCATCAGAATGCGCTGGCCCACGCGGCGCGCGCTGCGCATGTCATGCGTGACGACGACACTGGTCACGTTCAGCCGGTCGCGCACGCGCACGATCAATCGATCAATGCTGTCGGACACAATCGGATCGAGGCCGGTGGTCGGCTCGTCGTAGAGGATAATCGCCGGCCGGTAAACGATGGCGCGCGCGAGGCCGACACGTTTGCGCATGCCGCCCGAAAGCTCGGACGGCTTCTTGTTCTCGGTACCTGGCAGATCCACCATCTCAAGCGTTTCGGACACACGCCGGTTCCATTCCGCCTCGGTGAGGTTCGCTTCACGCCGCAGCGCGAAGCCAACGTTCTCGGCCACGGTGAGCGAGTCGAAGAGTGCGGCGCTTTGAAAGAGCATGCCGAACTTGTGGCGCACGCGCAACAGGTCGCGCTCGTTCATCCGCTCGATGTGTTCGCCATCAATCATTACTTCGCCGGAATCCGGCTGGAGCAGGCCGACGAGGTGCTTCAGCAAAATACTCTTGCCGCCGCCACTGCGGCCGATGATCACCACCGACTCGCCTTCGGCGATGCGGAGATTCACTCCATTGAGCACCTGCTGGAGGCCGAAGCTCTTCTTGAGTTCGCGCGTTTCGATCATCCGGGCTGCAACAGGTTGCTGAGGAACATGGTGAGAAAGAAATTCGAGACCAGGATCGTGATCGAGGAATAGACGACCGCTTCGGTTGTCGCGCGGCCGACGCCTTCGGCACCTTCACCGCAGTTCATTCCCTTGTAGCAGGCGATCAGCGCAATCTGTGCGCCGTAAATGACTGACTTGATCAGCCCGATCAGGATGTGGGACGAAAACGTGTAGCGCATCATGTTGGACCAACTGTAAGTCGGATCGACGCCCAGCAGGAAAACTCCCAGCGCATAAGCCGCCGCAATACCAATCGCAATGGCAGCGGCGGTGAGAATCGGCATCGCCAGCGTTGTGGCAAGCACACGCGGGAGGACCAGGTAATCCACCGGGTGGGTGGCGAGCGTGCGCAGCGCATCAATCTGTTCCGTGACGCGCATGGTGCCCAGCTCCGCCGCGAGCGATGCGCCCACGCGCCCGGAAACCATCAAGGCGGTGAGCACCGGCCCGAGTTCACTGCACATGGAAACGCCCACAACCGCGAGCGTGGCCGTGTCCATCCGCACCTTGTGGAACTGAAAGTAAGTTTGCGCGAACAGCACCATGCCGGTGAACGCCCCGGTCACGAGCACGACCGACTGCGACTTCACGCCGATCTGGTAAAGCTGGAAGATCAGGTCACGCCGCGAAATCTTTCCGCTCACCGCCCCGCGAAAAACTTCGCGTGCGAGCAGCGCGAGCTCACCCAGCCCCCGCAACGCCTCACGCACATCATTGATGCTGCTCACTCCCATTGGCCCTGTCCTTGTAACAACGACGATAAGCGTTGCCCAGCGGCGACATGAGGGCAAGGCATTGAAAATTTGCAGAACGACATGGTGTCTTCGCGATGTGGTGCGAGTTGCACACGGTGCGGCGCGGATCGGAGAAGAACGAGCAATCTCTTCCCGCCTGAGACATTGGCCGGTGCGCATCTTGAACTTACCGCCATTCTGCTCCCTTCAGATTCCTTCGCTCCCTTACGATCGCGGCCCTGTTGGCGGACCTTCGCGCCGCTCCGAGCAGAGCCGCGACCGTTAGGGAGCGAAAGGGAGACGGTACGTTCAAGACTCGCCCCCTTGGCCGCACCGCCGGGAGAAAAAAATTGACAGCCCTCATCGCGCGTCTTTTTCACCCACACACGCACTCAACCCCTTGAGGACCAAACAGACATCGACTGTCCGCTGATCCTGCTCCGCTGAATTTTTGCTGCGTCCCGCAAAGTCATCACCTCGCGCCGCAAACTTTTGCGCGACTCCGGCAAGAAATTGTCTCACCGCCGCAAAATTCCCGGCCACTCCCGCTGATTATTTACCGGCTCCCGCAAAAACCGGAGTTTCGCCGTATCGCCGGAGAAAGCCGACCGGCAGTAGCCGTTATCACGGCCCTGGCTTGCTACAAGTTCGGGGCTTGGCATGCGCGCTCGCAGCTTGTTCCAGCCGGCACGGCGTGAGGCCATTCGACGAGAAACCCCTTCCGCCAGAAGCTCTCCGATGTTAACATTTGGCCCATGAACGCGAGCGATCTCATCACCGTTGATCCCGACATTCTCGGTGGCACCCCGGTCTTCAAAAGCACGCGCGTTCCGGTCAAGACGCTCTTTGAGTATCTCGAGGCTAACTACACGCTCGAAGAATTTCTGGAGTGCTTTCCGTCCGTCACTCGCGACATGGCCTGCCGACTTTTGGAACGCTCCGAAGCCACGCTCCTCGCTCCAGCATGAGGATTCTGTTGGACGAGTGCGTGCCGTGGCCAATGCACCGGCTGCTCGCAGGCCACGATTGCACCACCGCCCAGAGATGTGGCTGGGGTGGCATCAAGAACGGCGACCTGCTCCGGCTCGCGGAAGGCCAGTTCGAATTGTTCATCACCACCGACCAGAACATCCGCTATCAACAAAACATGGCCGGACGCCGCATCTCCATACTCGAACTCTCCACCAACGACCTGCGGCGCATTCTTGCTGCTGCCGCCAGAATCGCCAATGCCACCGCCGCGATTCAACCGAGCGAGTTTCGTCACCTGGACATTCCATGAATCGACCCTCAACGAGGTTGAAGCACTCGGAACGAGGCACGGAGCGTCCAGCGGGCACGCCGCGCCAGCACGCCGGGCGGGACTGGAGATTTTGCCCCCGCTGGGCCGGCGCGTTTCCGTTGCTTGGGACGAAGCGGCCTGAGCGCTGTGTGGCGAAAACGAGATGAGAACCGTGGCGCTACTTTACTTTCGCCCGCAGTGCGAAGTATTCGTCCCGTGAAAGCCCCGCCGTTTTGAGATTGTTGCGAATGATGAACACCGGGACTTCCTTGTAAGCTGGAATAACCACGGGCCGGGCGACGCCCGGTTTCACATAGGACCGATGACTGCCTTCCTGTCGCGCAAATCGAAAACCGGCGGCGATAAAAACAGCTTCCACCCTGCGCCAATGCTCCGGGATGAACTAGGGCATGGAAGGCGATCAGGCTTTGGCCAGCACGCTTCGTTGCTCGACGCCGCTCCAGGCCGGAGCCCGCCACTCCCCACGCGAACGGCGATACCCCGCGTCTTCCAAAACTTCTTTCAACGTCCCGTGATCGGCAGCGGTGGCGAGAAACAACTTCACCGCCTCATCCACCGCATGACGCGCGGCTTCGGGACTTTCACCAGAACTGGCCACATCCAGCGGCATGGCGTGGGCGATGAATTGCCCGTCTTCACGCCACATTTGGACGGTGTAATCGCGTTTCATGGTTACGACTGTATAGCGTGATGCGCCGAGCGACAAGTCTTGGCGCTGATCGCGACGGGCGGGACACGGATGGTTTTCGTGCCGCACAAAGGGACACCGGTGGGCTCGAGCGCAGCGAGGCGGACGGAGTGAGCATCTGGCAGTCAGGCTTCACCGAAGAGGCTCGCGGTGTTCGCACCCCGACTCGGAGTCGTGGTAGTATCGGCTCGACGGAGTCTGGCCCCACCACGCGGGCGCAACGGGCACGGAGCGTCCAGCCGGCACGCCGCGCCAGCACGCCGGGCGGGACTGGAGATTTTGCCGCCGCTGGGCCGGCGCGTTTCCGGCGCTTGGGACGATACGGCCTGAGTGCCACGCCGCGCGAGATTGATTGCAAGTCTCATTTTGGTTGTGATGAAAATGCGAGGATTGCGCAATTACTCAAAAAAAACTCGTCTTCCACTATGAACCAGTCGCGTTCGGAAATAGCGGAACCCAATTTACGGTTTGCCCATTCAGCGAAACATTTCCACCACAGCGAAAAAGCGGGATTGTGTTGTCGGGAACGCCGTGAGCAAGTGCAATCGTGAGTCCCAAATCTCCGAAGCCAAGGGTGTTTTCTCCCGCCTTGTCGCTGGCTTCGGCCGGAGAATCGCCTTTGGACTGGAAGTGGTGGAACATTAGTTGTTTCCCAACAGCACGGCAAAACCAGCAAAGGGTCCGACGTTGATCTACGGACAAGAATTTTTTTCCGCGAAGTTCTATTCCGTTGATCAAGTTCTTGCCGGGGTTGTTCAATCTGTCAGCCATGTCGAAGAGTTGGCCGGTCTTCATCTGCGCGTGGCCGTCAGTCGAAATATTGTCGATATAGCCCAAAGGGGATTCGATCACCGTCACGCAACCAAAACCGACGCCCGAATGTAGTTCTGCAACCTGAGAGTGCCATAGGATGTGCGAGCCGCGAACTTGAAGTCGATGCTGTTTCGGGAAGCGATGTCCTTAAAATCGTGCCGAAGAAGGTTGATGCATTCGTCTCCGGTCATGATGCAGTCCTCTAAAAAGACGATCCGGTGTGATTGCCGATCCTGACTCAAATTTTCTATCAACTTCGGCAGAGGGAAAGTTTTGTCTGCCAGATCTGGTCGCGCTTTTGCGAGTAATCTGGCGATGACAGCGCCACTACCGCCTTTGGTTGGATCGTTGTGTACGATGAAGTCGTAACTGTTGAGCCAATCGCCTGCATCGTGCGGCGAGAACAGAGCATCTCTCACTAGCGTAGCCGGCCAGAAGTCCAACATCTGAAGCAGCGCCCTTCCCATCCTAGCGAACTGCTGCTTGTTTTGTGACTTCAGCTTCCCGCCAGATTCCGGCCACTCAAACTGCACAAACTGTCGAAGCCACTGGTCAAGTCGACCACTGCGATGCTGATAATAGTGCTGGAGTGAGGCTTGAATCGCGCTGCGCCAGTCAAGCCCACAGTGCCAGAGCAAATCAGGAAGCATCTTTTCGAGGTCTTCACAGCTCTTAAACGGAATTACGTCTCGGGTGTCTCCCTGTTCGTCAGGAAGCGCAATGCGAGTCGAACGCCCGACGATTACGCGGGCGGCGCTTTTTAACGGAGCAAGACTGGCAATTTTCCGAAGAACTTTGACTTTAAGCTCTGCACAGCCGTGTTTCAGCGCCCCCGCCACCGAGAGAATTTGAATCTCTCGATCACACTCCCAGTCGTCGCGTGCGCGCCGGTTAACTATCGAGCGAACTTTCTGAAGATCGCTTCGTAGGCAAACAATCAGCATCACTCCCACGGGCAGCCAGAGTCGTCTGAGTTCTTCTTCGCTCAATTCCTCAACGGCTTGAATAACGGCTTTACGGATCGAACCTGTGTCACTTGGAGCTTTGGCGGCGAATTTCTGCCTTTCTTGGGTTTTCAACTCTTTGAGATTTGCTAGGCTCGAAGTCACAATTGATTCGGGGGCACCTAAACCTGTTAAGCGTTGGCGGAAGAACTCGCAAAGTCTGTAAAAGCGGAAGTCCACCCAGGTCTTCGAATACTTCCTGCAAGGCTCAGTCCTCATCTCGTATGACCATTTGGTCCAAAAATCATCGTTGCTCAAAATGACTTTGAACTTCAAAAAAGCAGTTGGCTGAGTTGCCAAGGGAGGCAAGTGGTTGTTGGAATGGGTCATGCCACTGCAAATCGCTCCCCTGGCTGCTCACCCGCAGGGTGAGGTGCTTGATCCCCGGGCCGCCGCCCTGCGCGCGGTG
>JBBRBM010000188.1:0-11739 GCA_038205745.1 Verrucomicrobiota bacterium
GGAGCCTGCCGGCCCAGCCCCCGCCGCGCATCACGGCCAAACGGGACGTGCAAATGTAGAGCAGACTTTTTGGGGACAGAGCCTGACTGACAACGACTTCCTCCCGCGCCCTGCTCCCAGTTGCGAAAAATCGGTTAGCGCTTGTCATTACCCACAATTCGGCGAGTCATTGCTCAATCCTGAAAGGATTGGAGCCCTCAGCCCAGGGTTGCCGAGTCCCCGAGGCTACCCTGGGTCGCACCCGAATGTGGCCTCAACCCGGAAAGGGTTGCAGCATTTCCGACCGCAGGCTCAATCGCCGTCACGCCGTGCAACCCCTTCAGGGTTGATGAATATGCGGGCGGTTCCCCCAGCGTAGCGCCCCGGCGGCGCAACGCTGGGCTGAGTGATCCAATCCTTTCAGGATTCCAAAAAGGCCAGCCAAAAAATGTGGGTAATGACAAGTACTTTAGCGCTGGGGTTCGCACCCGACCGATCCATAAGTCCCGCAAGGGACGAAAGAATCATTTTGGAAACTCGCGGCTCTGTCGTCCCTCCGGGACTGGGGGTGTTTTTTGGTGGATTGGACCCAGCACTGAAGTGCTGGGCTATTTTCACCGGAACCCTTCACCACTACGGTGCGCCGGGCGGAGGAAAATCGCCGTTGGCCCAGACCTCGTGGAGTTTGGAATACCTGTTCGCCAATCGTTGCAGAGCCCAGCGGGGCAGGTGCGGTATCACCTTGGGCAAGACGCGGTTTTCCCACGCGGCGGATCCTGTTTGGTAAATCACCGCGACTCTTCTCTTGCTCCCGTCCGTCGGCATCGGGAGGCGGACGGTCATGGCGGTGTGCGGATTAAGATTCACGTAAGCATTGCTGGCGCGATTGGTGGAGGGTTGCTGGACCCAATTGCTCCAGCCCTGCGGAGTTTTGTCGCTGAAGGCGCCGTTGACTTGCCAGGTCATTTTCAGCTCAGCCGGTTTGGCGCGCCTGCGGTTGAGGATGATCGGTTTGACAAACGCCATCGTATTCCTGCCCCCCACCATGGTCAGGAGAAGTGGCCGATCCGAGCCGTTGGTGAGACGGAAGAAGGCGCAATGGTCATCCGCCAATGTGTCCAAATAGTTGTATCGCTCAAGCGTGAGCGCCACGGCAGGAGCAGTTTTTCGATTCCACGATAGAAGGATGCCGACACCGATGACGATCAGAAGCGCGACGACAACCAATCCTGCCCGTCGGGTTTGGGCCGGTTTCATGCGGGGGGGAGTTCATCATTTCCGCCGCTCGCGCGCAAGCACGCCACGGGAGCGCGGCTCTGTAAGCCGCAGCAAGCCGGATCGTTTACTGCCTGGACAATTTCTCTCTCGCCGCTGCACTTCAACGCTGCTGCGGGTCACAGAACCCGCGCTCCGCTTACGGAACGAACAGCACATACACCAGCCAGCACAGCACGGCACCGACGACGGCGGCGATGTATCCCGTGACGCGGCGGCGTTTCACGAAGGCGAGCAGCACCGTGCCGGTGAGCGAAACGAAAACCATTAGCGCGGCGGAGATGTCGATGATGAGTGACCATCCGCGCCCGCTGTCACGGCCTTTGTGCAGATCGTTGATGATCGCGACGAAACCCATGCGCGTCTCCGTCAACTCATATTCGCCTGTGCCGCGCTTGATGATGGCGTCGGCGGAATAGCCCGGCCCTTTGAAGGACACGGCGCATTGCGTGTCTTCGATGCGGAACTCGCCGACGGCGCCTTTGATTCCGTGAGCGCGCCGGAGAAATTCCACGACTTCCAATTTTTGAACCGACGCATCGGCGCCCGCAGTCCACTTCGCGTCCAGCTTGCCGTTGAGTTGTCTCACGCTTTCTTTCCAGTGCGCAAACCAGTCGGCGTGATTGAGCGTGAGTCCCGTCACCGCAAAGAAAAACAAAATCGCGAAGCTGACCATCGAGAGATAGATGTGCAGCCAGCGAAAGAACGACGCAGCGTGGCGACGCCAGAATCCATGGACGTGTTTGTGCGGCTGCATCGAGTTTCCAATGCGCGCGCTTCACCGCTGCCACGGCGGCGGTGATCTCATCCTCCGATGGCACACGTTGCTGCTCGGCGCCGCGCTTCCAAAGTTTGCAGACCACTTCCGCCGACGCGTCGAGCGCGCCGCTGCCGCGCACACGCCATTGATCGAAGAGATTGAGAACTTCCAACAAAGTCCATCTCTGTCTCGAAAGCTGTTGACTCATGTGTATTACAGTAGTAATACACTGCCGCCGTGCAAATCCATGTGTCAGCGCATGACGGGGTGCCGATTTACCTGCAGATCGTTAATCAGGTGAAATACCTCGTGGCGTCGGGACGGCTGGCGCCGGGCGATGAGGTTCCGCCGATCCGCACGTTGGCGCAGCAGCTTGTCATCAATCCCAACACCGTCGCCAAGGCGTATCACGAATTGGAGCGCGAGGGCGTGGTGACGAAGCGGCATGGCGCGGGCACTTACGTTTCCGACAACGGCTCGCCGCTCGCCAAGCGCGAGCGCACGAAAATTCTCACGCAACGCATCGACGCGCTGCTCGCCGAGGCGCGCCACATGGACGTGCCGCTCGACGACGTGGTGCAACTCATTCGCCAGCGCCACACCAACCTGGAAGAGAAAGGGGACAAATGAACGACACGAAAATTCCCATCGCCATCCAAACTCTGACGCGCCGCTTCGGGTCGAAGCTCGCGCTGGACAACGTGTCGATCGACGTGCCGCGCGGATGCGTCTTCGGCCTCGTGGGCGAGAACGGCACGGGCAAGACGACGTTGATCAAGCACGTGCTTGGGCTGTTGCGCGCAGAGCAGGGGACCGTGCGCGTGTTCGGGCTTGATCCGGTCGCCGAACCGCCCGCAGTGCTGAGTCGGATTGGTTACGTGTCCGAGGCGCGCGATCTGCCGGGCTGGATGCGCATCGGCGAATTGTTGCGCTACACGCAGGCGTTTTATTCCACGTGGGACGAGCGGTACGCGGAAGAGTTGCGGCGCCAGTTCAATCTCGACGCGGATGCGAAGGTGAAACATCTCTCGCGCGGCGAACTGGCGAAAGCGGCGTTGCTCATCGCGCTGGCGTATCGGCCCGAACTGCTCGTGCTCGATGAACCGAGCTCGGGCCTCGATCCTGTCGTGCGCCGCGACATCCTCGAAGCGATCGTGCGCACCGTCGCAGATGAAGGGCGCACCGTGTTCTTCTCGTCGCATCTGCTCGATGAAATCGAACGAGTGTCTGATCGGCTCGCGATGATTGTCGATGGACGCGTCGTGTTGAACGGCGCGCTCGATGACATCCGCGAGGCGCACCATCACATCACGCTGCGTTTTCCCAAAGCTCAGTTGACTGCGCCGCAACTCGCACGCGTGTTGTCAATCAGTGGCGCGGGGCAGGAGTGGTCGGTGCTGTGCAATGGCGGTCGGCAGGAAGTGGTCGCGCAAGCCGCGAGTTTCGGCGCGCAAGTTGTCGAGCAGCGTTGCCCGACGCTGGACGAAATTTTCGTCGCGCGCGCGGCGCATAAACAAACGAAGTAGGAGGGGAACATGAAGGTGGGACTTTGTATTTTGGTGTTGGTGCTCGCGGGCGGGATTGCGTGTTCGGTCTGGTACGGGGGGCGTCAAAAAGAACGTGCGGCTCAACAATCGGCGGCTCTTGAGTCGCAGGTGCAGGCGATGCAAGCGGAGTTGGAGCAAAGCCGTGTTCGCGAGAAGCAACTTGCGTCATTGCCACCACAGGTCGTTGTGAAAACAAATCAGTCTCGCGCGGTCGAAGCTCAGCCGGTAGTTGCGCCGATCAAGGCCGCGCCGAACCCCGCGATGTTGAAAGATCCCGAGACCCGCGCGCTCATGCGCAAGCAACAGGAGCAGGCGCTTGCGAAGTGGGCGGACAAAATGATCAGCCCGGAGTTTGCGCGCACTTGGAATCTCACACCCGAGCAAGTTTCCAAAGCGAAGACGCTCTTCGCTCAGCGCGCTGGCGCGGGCAAAGACCTGCTGAACGCGATGATGTTCGACGGTCTGGATGACGATGCCCTCGCGCAACGCGGTCGCGAGACGAAACAGCGCGTGAATGATGTCGAAGCAGGATTGCGCGAGGTGCTCGGCACGGATGGATTCAGTGCCCTCAACGAGCAGGAACGTGCGCACGAGGAACGCGATCGAGTGAAGAAGATGCGCGAGGAGATTGGTTCGAGCGGCGAGTCGTTGACGAAAGAACAGGAGGGATCACTGCTCGCGGTGCTTGCTGCGGAGCGGCAGGGATTCACGTTTCATGTCGATTTCGGCGACGTGTCGAAAATCGATTTCGAATATCCGCGCGATTATTTCTCCGAGCAGAATCTCCAAATCTACTTCGAGGACATGCAGCAATTGAACGCGCGCATCGCCGAGCGCGCGGCACTGTTCCTTTCTGCGGCGCAACTTGAGCAATTCAAAACGGCGCAGCACAACCGGCTCGATCAATCCAGGCTCACGGTGAAGATGACCACACAACTTTTCAACAAACGACGTGGGAACTGACATGCATTCACCGACGCGAGCCATCCTCTGGGAAATCAGCGCGCGCAATCGTTACGCGCTGATGTTTGCGTTTGGTGTCATGCCGGTATGTGCGGTGCTCGCGGCTTGCACGCGCTGGTATCTCGTTTGGTCGGGACGTCCGTTGCCCGATGAAACCGGCGATCCTGGACCTCTCGTGGTTGCCGTCACCCTGATTGTTTTCTCCGCGTTGCTTTCGCTGACGAGCATCTTTTGGTCGTTCAGTTTCACGAGCATCGATGACCGCGGACGTTTCGGCGGTTTTCCCGTGCGGCTCTTCACGTTGCCGCTGCTCACGCGAAGCGCCGCGGCGCCGCCGGTATTCGCGGGAGTCGCGGCATTGGTGGCGAGCTACGCCGTTTGGGCTTCGATGCTTTTCCTATTGCTGCGTCGAAACGAACCAGTGCCCTGGCTCACGCTCGCATGGCAGTTGCTCGTGCTCGCGACGGCGTTCGTCTCGCAGCAAGCGATCGTGTGGCTGCTGTACCCGTTTCGTTTCATGCGCATGGTGGTGATTGCATTGATGGGAACAGGGTTTCTCATCGTTTTCCTGGTGGGAACGGCTACGAATTTTTATCAACAGCCAGTGGCATGGTTCACTTCAGGGGGCGCGGGATTTCTCGCGGCGGTCGCCGCGGCGTTTGGTGTTGTTCACTGGGAACGGCGCGGTGGTTGGCAGAACATCGGACGCGTTTCGGTACGGTTGTGGAGAAATGTAAAGCGGTTCAGTTCTGCCGCGCGCGCGCAGTTCTGGTTCGAATGCCGGCGCAAGGAAATGTTCGGCGCGGGGGTGATCGGCCTCGCGATGACGGCGGCGCTGATGGTGTGGACCGTGCCTGAAAAGCTGTTGATGAATCCCGAAAAAACCGGCATTCCAGTTTCTCCCGCCGTGGAATTTTCATTCTTCTGGATTCTGCCCATGACGACGCTGCTGATCACTTCCGCAATGGGTGCCTCGTTCGGGAAATCAGATCCTTGGGGGCCGGAGATCGCGATGAGTTCTTTTCATGCAGTTCGTCCGCTGACGACGGCGCAACTCGTGATTGCAAAATGGTTCGCAGGGTTGCGCATGGTGCTGCTCGCGTGGGTGATTTTTGTTCTCACGTGCGTAGCGATCGTACTGGTTTCGCAAGGAGAGCAGGTGTGGTTCTTTCCGGACTTCTTGTCAAGTTTCGCCGATTTGCACCCGGCGCTGGTGCGGTGGATCACCAACCCGGCGGTGTTGCTCACGATCTTCGCGCTCCAATGTCAAGCGGTGACCGCGAGCATGTCCGTGGTGCTCTCCGGCCAGAGGCGTCGCGTCGCAATCAACGGATGGGTCGGCATTCTGACGCTGGGCGTTTGGATCGGAGTGATCGCGTGGTTCGCGCAGCGCCCGAATCACTTTCAGTTGGCGCGCCCGTTCCTTCCGTGGATCGCCATTGCGCTCGTGATTTACAAACTTTGGTGTGCGTTCAGCGTGTTCCGAAAAGCACGCCGCGAACTGCTTACTCAAAAGGAATGCGCCGCCTTGCTGCTTCTGTGGATAGTATTGGCGGTGGGCATCGTGTTCTCCGCTGCGGCTGCGCTGTACGCGAATGTGCTGCCCAAGGAACTGATCTGGTTTCTCGCGATTTGGTTCCTGCCTTCCGGAGAGATGCCCGCGTGCGTGCTGCATCTCGCGATGAACCGCCACCGTTAAGAAGTGGTGGTCGTCAGTCAGTAAACAAATTCCTGAAATTCCGGGTTGCTTCCGCAAGCGTTCGCATCATTTTTGAAACGAATAGAAAGCTTATGAACGCCAGAGTATCCGACGCTCATCGTCTGATTCGACACCTCGATACCGGGCTCTATCTCGCCGCTGATGGCCAATGGGTCGCGAGTGAGGAGGAAGCTTTTGATTTTCCCGACTTGCGAACCGCGCTGACGACCTACGAGCGAATGGAAAATCGACGAGTGGAGATGGTTCTGGTGTTCGGGCGTGAGAAGAGCGTCCGTCCCGAATTTCGCCTCTGATTCACTTCATCACAAAGCTCGCCAGCGTGAAATAGAACAGCAACGCCGCGATGTCCACCAGCGCGAGCGCGATGGGACCGGCGGCGATTTTCGGATCTCTTCGCCCGATGCGCAGCACGAGGGGCACGCAATAACCAATCGTTCCGGCAATGATCACCGACGCGAAAATGGTGGCGCCCACCACGACGGCTCCGCTGAGAGACCGCCGCCACACTCCGGCAATCGTTGCCGCGATCATCGAGCAGCCCACTGCCAGAAGTAGCGCCGTGAGCCACTCGCGACGCAACCCGATCAGCGCCGCCTTGCGCCGGCTGCCGCGAGTGCGCAGTGACTGAAGGCTCAGCGTCATCGATTGCATGGCCACGCTCTCGTTCAGTCCGAGAACGAGCGGCAGAAAGAAAGTCACGGTGAGCGCGTGGGTCAGCGTTTTCTCGAAAGCGCCTGCGAGGAATGCGCAAGTGACGCCGCTCGCTATCGTGCCGAGCAGCCATGGGAAGCGGGCGCGGAATGCGGTGGTGGGCGCCGCGTTGCGCAGTTGTTCGACGTGCAAGCCGATCGCTTCGAACACTTCATCGTGTCTTTCGTCGTCGCTCAGTTCGAACACCTCCGCGGCAAAAAATCCGATGTCGATCACGCCCACGATGTGGCGCTGTTCATCCACCACGGGGAAGGCGAGGAACTTGTAGAGGACGAAAAGTTCGCACGCTTCGAGCAATGTGGCGCTTTGCGGAATGGCGATGACGTTTGGGACCATGATTTCCGAAATGGTGCGCTGGAACTCGTTGAGCAGCAGCCTTCGCGTCGGCACGACGCCCACGAGGCGATCCGTTTCATCGGCGACGTAGAAGTAAATGATCTTCTCGCCGATGCCCGTCTTCCGGATCTGCGCGAGCGCTCCCTCGACCGTCATCCCGGCGCGGAGCAAGGGAAAGTCCTTTCGTGCCGCCGTGGCAACGGGTTGGTTCAAGTGCTCCGTGAGATCGTCTCGCAACACGGCGCAAGGTAGCGAACAGTCCGCGGAGCCGCGCAAGGAAAAGTTCCTTGAAACCCGCGAGGCGGATGCCGATGCAAGGACATGGGACAGTTGATTTTGAATGCTCACGAATTAGGTTCAGCAATGCGCCGCTCGCTTCCGCGTTTCTCGTTCACGTGCGTGCTCGTGCTGGCGCTGCACGCCGCTCAGCTCGCCGGTGCGACTGATTTTGACAGGATCGGTTTGAGTCCATTGCGGCGGGAGGCGCCGTCGCTCATCGGCACGGGAATTCCAGTGGGGCAAACAGAAGGCGAGGAAGCTGCCAACTCGGGCCGTTGGGAAGTGAACCCGGATTATCCCACCGTATTGCAGCCCACATCGCTCTTCACTTGGATTTCATCGGCGGGCACCGCGACGACGTTTCCGAACGCAGTGGGTGTTGAGTCCGTGCATGCGAGTGTAGTGGGCGGAATTTTCTACGGCACGAGCGCGGAGGGTGTCGCGCCCGGAGTGCTGCACGTGCGCAGTTACGATGCGGTGGACTATATCAACGACATCATCACGCCCACCATCCCGCAGCCGGACATGGTGGTGAATCAAAGCTGGATCGCCGGGATCAACAGCGAGATCGACGACGATTTCGACAAGTATTCTGCGCTCTACAACGTGCTTTTCGTGTCTGGAATGAACAACGCGCCTGACACACCTCAATCCCCGGGAAGTTGTTACAACGGAATTGGCGTGGGCCGCGGCGAGACCGTCGGATCGAGCATCGGGCCGACTGCGAACGGGCGCGCGAAGCCAGACATCTCCGTGGCGCCGGATAGCGCCACGAGCTTTCTTACGCCCGTTGTAGCCGGCGCGGCGACCTTGTTGTTGCAGGCCGCTGCGCAGAATGACGGAGGACCTGCCACGGCTGTGGTGGCGACCAATTCTTCCGTCATCAAAGCCCTCCTCTTGAATGGCGCGGTCAAGCAGGCAAGTTGGACAAACGGCCCGACGCGTCCGCTTGACGCACGATTCGGCGCGGGTGCCGTCAACATTTACAACTCGTGGCTGCAACTGCGCGGTGGGCGAGCGACGGTCAACGTGACGAATGCTGCTTCGCGCGGATGGGACTACAATAGTCTTTCTTCGAGCGTGTTCGATCAGACCAATCGTTATTCGTTCAACGTATCGACAAACGGTGGAAGTTACGTGGCGAACGTGACGCTCGTTTGGAAGCGAAGCGTTACCCTGGCGATGGCGAACTTCGACCTGCACCTGTTCGACAGCAACAATCAGGCGATCGCTTCCAGCGTCAGCACCGTCGATAACGTCGAGCATCTTTTTGCCACGAACCTTCCGCCGGGACGTTACGACGTGCGCGTCGTTCGGCGCGCGGGCGTTGCGCCAACGGCTTCACCGAACTACGCGCTCGCGTTCGACTTCTCGTCGACGCGACTCCAAATCGCGCGCTCAGCAACCAACATCGTCGTCTCCTGGCCTGTGAATGAAGCTGGCGTGGCTCTCCAATCAACGCCGAACCTGAACGCTCCATTCCAATGGGATAATGTGACGGCGAATCCTTTCGTCACCAACGCGATGAACACCGTCACGCTGCCCGCGACAAACGGGATGAGTTTCTTCCGCCTGGCCCGCCCGTGAACAACTTTATTGTCGCGGCGTGAATTCACGCTGCGCCGTCGCGTCGAATTGCTGCGGCGTATGAAATTCTTTGTTGGAGTTGTGTTGGCCCTTATCACGGTCGTCGGTTCAGCGGCGACGGCGGAACCCGGCAAAGCGCTCTACGTCCAGTTCATCCTCGGCACTGATAAGGCGTGTCCGCAAGCCGGATGCCGCGAGATCGGTCCGAAATTGAGCAAAAAGCTTTCGCCCGTCTTTCGCTGGAAACATTTTTGGGAACTCGACCGCAAGAAACTTGTGGTGCAGCCGAAGAAGACCACGCGCGTCGAACTCGCGGGCGATCGCAAGATGGAGATCACATTCACCAGGTCAGACGAAGTGGAAGTGCGACTCTATCGGCGCATGGGACTCATCACAAAGACCCGCCATTCGCTTGGCGGCCCGATGTCGATCCTCGGTGGGGAGGAAGACACCCACGATTCTTTCTTCATCGTGGTGCGGGGCGATGAGCCCGCAAATAACGAGTAGCGCCACGGGCGTTTGGTTGACGCCTTCAAACCTCGCGTACACATCCGGCGGATGCCTGACGTTTTTCGACTTGGTGATTTCAAGCGCGTACCGGCAGGAAATCCCTTGCGAAACAAGAATTCCCGCTTATCAATACACCTCCTTCGGGGCGGCTGTGTAGCTCAGTTGGTAGAGCAGAGGACTGAAAATCCTTGTGTCGCCGGTTCGATTCCGGCCGCAGCCACCACTTCAACAATCTCCAATAAATTCAATGGTTTGATGCGGATTTTGTGTCCGAAAAATCCCCTTGGTTTGGCGTTGAATTATTTTTCTCTGTGCCACTTCTGTTCCACTTGGCCTTTTCTGAAGCCATCTGAGTGCCTTTTGTGAAGGCCGCTTGCCGTGTGAAAGGCCAGCCTTGCAGCGTAGGCGAGTTTGTCGCGTCAAATTGAAGGGGTTGTGCGTGACCGCTCGTCACGGTGGGAGCCCGCGAATGGCGCGGTAAGTGGACTCTGGAGCGATTAACGCAACCGAGCGGTGAACTAGCAGTGAGCATCGGAGCAGCCCGCGTGCTTTCATCGCAGTGCGACAAAATGCGAATTCGCGCACAACCGGGCATTGCTACGAGTATCCGCATCAATACATCCCCTTTGTTTGTCGCGGGATACGCAACATTTCCACGCTGGCTTGCCTTCGGTGGGTGTTCTGAGTGCAGAAACGACCAGAAGGGAGCGAGATGCCTCGGAACGGGTCGTACAGGTGAGAAAACCCGGCCCCGGGGTGTCGGGGCACGGCCAGGGTCGGTCGCAGAAGGCGATTCCCACCCTTGCGCGGCACGAGTGCTTTTCCAAGACTGTTATGCAGTTTTGCGTAGTCGAGGATCTCGGCAAGTTGGTGTGGGGGTCTTGCTGAAGGCGAGGAGGGAGCGGCCATCGATCATTAAGCATTCAGCAGGCTTTTCGATTGGCGGCGGCTGTCGGAAGGCAACAGTTCGCCCGCGGGCAATCCAAAAGCTGCCGCCAAGCAGACGAGTTCAAAGTCCGAAACCCACCGGATGCGCGTCTCGATTTTGGCGAGAGTTTCGCGGCTGATCGCCCAGCCCAAGATATTCACTTTCGCGACAAGCATAGGCTGACTCCAGCCGCGTTGGTCCCGGAGCTTGCGAATCTGCGGCCCGACAATGTTTCGGGGTCGTCGTACTGTTCGTCCGATTTCAGAACAGCCTTGACCCTAGGGAATCAAATCAGTCTCATGGTTCGGAATTCCGAACGGCCTTATGAAAATGCACACCCCCTCAAGAGCGTTCTTCCTTTGCGGAATTCTTGGCGCAGCCGTTGTCGCCATTGTGGCAGCACCCTTCCAAAATGGGAGTTTCGAGGTGCCAGTGCGCGCGGCGAATACAGCGCTGCCTTCCGGTGACGGTTCAATCGTCGGATGGATAACGGGCGGTACGGGATCTGTGTCTCACAACCGGGGCCAGAACATTGACACACCATTTGCTCCCCCGGAGGGGATGCAATTCATCACTTTCAACTCAGGAGATCAAATACCTGGATCGTCTCTTTCGCAGACCTTCAACACAGTGCGGGGGCAAAGTTACCGAGTTCGCTTTTTTCTAGGGCGTGCCGGTGCGGGTTCGCTTCCGGGCGATATGCGTATGACAGCGGAGGTCCGGGACGTTTCCGGCACGCTATTGGCGGCAACGAACGCGAGCGCACCGGCCACAAACAGTTGGGGACACTCTACCAGCTTCATTTTCAAAGCAGCATCCAGTAATTCGACTCTGACGTTTCTCGACACTTCGACTGCCACGGTGGGGGTGGATTTGCTGTTGGATCACGTATCGTTGGACTCAAATCTTTGGCCGAATCCGAAACTTGAGCAAGACACCAACAGCGACGGCATCCCGGATTTTTGGAACAAAGCTGGCACCGATCCCGCCTTCGATGTTTGGGACACGAATTATTTCACCAGCGGCTCTCATTCGCTTGCTGCCACGGATGCGAGTCAAACCGGCTATGGAGAATGGTACTCCGACCGCTTTCCTGTGGCTTCGGGCGGTCGTTACATCCTGAGCTTTAAGCGCAGATACAACA
>JBBRBM010000189.1:0-11662 GCA_038205745.1 Verrucomicrobiota bacterium
GCGCTCGATCAATGGGTGTTTCTGTGCCGGTATGTCGAGTATGGCCAGGCTGAAATCGACAACAATCGAATCGAGAACGCCATCCGGCCTACGGCCATAGGAAAAAAGAACTTCTTATTCATTGGGCACCCCGAGGCCGGCTGGCGGAGTGCTGTTCTCTATTCGATCATCGGAAGCTGCCGCCGTATCGGCATCGATCCCCATGCTTACCTCAACGACGTTCTGCGCCGACTTCCTGAGATGAAAATCACTGAGATCGCGCAGATCACACCAGCCAATTGGGCCAAAGCCAAGCGCCAGCGCCAAGCCAATCCCGCCTGACTTCATCAAGAAAGCCGCGAAATCTCCCCCGCAGCCGACAGGTAGTTCACCCGACGCTTACCTACGAGCAGAGCCTGGAGACGCGGCATGGCCTCACCAACCAGGCCGAAGATGCGCGCCGCCGACAGCGGAGGAAAGCGGCCCAAGAATCCTGTGCCAGCGCGGGCACGCCGCTTTCGAGCCTGGTTTCAAGTGCGCAACGGGCCTCCCAGCGCAGCGTGAAATTCATCCGCTGGTTGCGCCAATCCCTGCGCGACCACGCCACGGAAGCTGCCGCCACGCTCCGCCTCCAGCAGCTATATGCCACGTCATAAACACGTTGGTTCAACACTGTTGCCTTTGGCCCCTTCGATGAAGGGAGGGCGCCCAATACGGATGCATTTCCAAAGTCAGGGCCGGATGGGGATCACCACACGATAAAAGCGATTCGAGTTCGAGGCCGGATCAATGAGTAATTCCGGGCGGTTATTCGTGCGCGCAAGCACGTCACCCAGTTTCTGCCAGAGCGTTGAATTCAAACCGTCGGCGTAAAGGATCGTGTAGCTGCGGTTGGAGATGGCGTTGAACTGGATGGTCGCTTGATTGGAAAGCGAGAGGTTCACTCGCAGATAGCTGGCCGCGTCGAACGGATCAGTGCCCGCGAAATACTCGGCAGCGTTGCTCATGCCGTCGCTGTCGTCGTCGCGCGCGCCATCGGAAGGGTCATTGATGCTGAAGCCGGGGCGGCCAGATTCCCACACGTCGGGCAAGCCGTCGTGATCGGCGTCTGCCAGCACGGTAAGGATGACGGTCCGGACGCCAGTTGCGGAGCCGGCGATGTTCGTGATGACGACGCTGACGGGCAGGCCGCTGTAGCCAAGCGCGACGTTCGTGAGAATCAGGGTCGAGTTTGTGGGACCGGAACCAATCAACCCGTTGGGGGGAATGAAGGTGATGCCATTGGTGCGCCAGCGGAAGTTCATGGGCACGGAGCCGCTCGCCTCGACGCTGAAGCTGACGATGCCTCCCTCGACCACGGTTTGAGCGATGGGATGCAGCGTGTAGGCGGGCCGCACGACGATGCTCAGGGTGGCGGGAGCGCTGAGGGTGCTCTCGATGTCGTCCGAAACCAGGCAGGTGTAAACGCCCTGGTTGACACTCTGGCTGTTGGTGATGGTCAGAGTGGCATTGGTGACGATGCCGCTGATGAGATTGGTGCCATCCTTGCGCCATTGATAGCGAATCGTGCCGGTGCCGACCGCGGCGACGGTGAAGGAATTGGTCGCCCCCGCCAGCGAATTGCGATCCACTGGCTGCACCGTGATGCGCAGCCCGGTGCGGCCCGCGACGGTGAAGTTGGTGCCCAGGGCGTAGCCGCCGTTGTTAAAGACAAAAATGTTGTAAAGCCCGACTTGCGAGGCCTGGAAATTTGGCAACTGGAGCGACGTGTTCGTCGCGTCGACGAGATGGAAGCCATTGAAGCGCCACTGGAAACGCAGCGGCGCGGTGCCAGTCGCGCTGGCTGAAAGTGTGACTTGGCTTTCGAAGACGTGGAGCTGATCCCCTGGCTGGCTGGTGATGACAGGCGCAACGCCGCCTCCCGCGAAATCACTGCCCGGGGTCGGAGCCGCCGCGGTCCAGTTCGTCGGGTCGTTCGCGTAACTGGCGCCGACCACGCGCTGCAAGGTCAGGCCGAAGCCATCCGCACCCGCCGGCCACGGAGCCGTGTCTGAGTAGCCCACGCGTTCGACGAGGATGTAGGGAACGCCGTTGGTGTCCGGCGCGCCAGGCCGGTTCAACTCCACGCGCGCGGAGTTGTTGTCGAGGCTCCCGGACCACGGGCCGAACACGGGCACGTTGGCGGGGACAAAGTTGTTGTTACGGAACGACTCCAGAGTGGCGGGGCTGGCCACGGGATCGAAGCCGACCACGAGCAGGTAACCGCCGGCGGGCAGCGTCACGTTCTGCGGGAAGTCGTAAACCACCGCGCTGCGCAATCGCCATGTGTTGGTGGCATACGCGGGATCGAAGAGCGGCACCGGGCTGGCGGAGAGATTGCGCAACTCGATGAACTCGTCGCCGGAGTTGTTGAAGGCGATGTTGTTGATGCCGAGATCGGGCGGGTGATAGTTGATCTCGTTGATGATGACGGGGCCGACGAGCGGGCCGGAGTTGGTGCCGCCGAGCGTGTTCGTGCGCTGGGCCACAAAGTGGTCGGCACCGGTGCTGATGACGTAACGGCCAATGGTGGCATTGCTCGCGGAGGCACCGAAATCAAAGCCGTGCGCATATCCGGTCAGGTTGGTGCCGTCGCCGGAGAATAAATAAATATCCTCGCCCCTGATGCTGAGGCTGAAGCTGTTGCTGCCGAATGCCGTGAAGAGGTTGGTCGCGCCAAAGGAATTGGTCTCGTAGAACAAAACGTAGCTTCCGCCATCGATGACCATGCCGGGAGGAATGATGAACTTCTTCGGCTTGTCGAAGTTGTCGGTGAGGAACCATCCGCTGACATCGGCCGGCGCGCCGGAGGTGTTGCGCAATTCGATGGCGTCGCCCGCCGCCGGGTTTCCGTTGGCCAAAACCTCGTTCACGACCACAACAGGAAAGATTGGCGGGACCGGATCAATCGTGCCCGGCGAACCGCCCAGGCGCGCGCTCGCGCGCCAGTTTGTCGAGGTGTTCCACGCGCTGGTGGCGGCATTTTCGTTAGCCGTGACCAGCGAGAATCCTGCGCCGTCGGTGGCCGGGTACCAATTGTCCGCATAGGAAAAATCCAGAATCGATTCCAGCAGGCTGCCCGAGAGCACGACATGGTCGCCGGCATTGTTGAGGCTGCCGGTGAAGGTGCCGAGGATGAGGATGCCCGGGCCGTGGCGTGACTGGAAGGCGGCGATGTTCGCGACGACTACGGCGGTCTGACCGTTGGTCAGGGTCACATTGGGGAAGGTGAACTGGACGCCGCCCGAGAGGCTGAAGCCGTTCACGTTCAACGGTGTTCCGCCAATGTTTTTCACTTCGATATATTCGAAGTCCTCGGTGGAATTCGTGCTGCCGGGCGGGGGCGGCGCGGGATGATACATGATCTCGGTGATACGCAGCGATGGCAGCGTCGTGTAGAGGGAAACAGCATTCGGTCCGCTGAAAGTGCTCTTCCAAGCGGTGGCGTGTTTGGCGCGAGCCACGATGCGCATGTTGGCATTCACGGTGAGGGTCACCGGGCCGTTGTTCGAGAGCGACCCGGCCGTCACGGTGCCACCCGCAGCGCGCGGATCGATGCCATCCATGCGGTAGTACAGCGTGGCTCCCGGTGGCGGAGTGAGCGTGAACGAGAATCCATTTGTCACCAAGCCATCCGCCGTGTTGAAGATCGGGACTTTTGTGAACTGGCTGTCCATCCAGAGATAGCGCCCCAGCATCCACTTCTTCATCTGTCCGATGATGCTGCCGTTGATGGTGGTCGGCGCAACGGTCTCAAGCGGGCCAAAATAATTGGTCGGATGAACATAATCGACATCGCGGCCATCTCCGGTGCCGCTCGGATTGGGCCAGGTGTAGGTGCCGATCAACCCCGCCCGGTATTTGCCGTACAGGTCGCGTGCCGCCGATTCCTGCAATACCGTGGCGAGCTCGTCGATTCTCTGGAGGAGGTTGGTGCCATTGAGGATATTGGTGCGGAACATCGCCCATCGGTCGGCAATCAACTGCACGAAATTCGGGTCGCCGGTCGTGGCGGTCGCGCTGGAGGCACCGGTGATCAGTCGTCGAGCCCAAGGATGATCCGTCTCTCCTGTCACCTCGTAGTACCAGGTATTCGTCATCCCGCCCTGGGCATAATCGGCATTGCCGAAGGCCAGGTTCCAATCCCACACTGGACCGGGTCCAATCCTGCCGTCCTTGCCTTTGTTGAAGTAATCGCTCAGCCGGTAGCCGTCGATCTGCTTGGTCAGTTCCACATGGATCATTTGATCGGCGAAGGCAATGGGATCGAGGTAATAGGAGTAATGGTTTGTGCCTGTCCGCGTGGTCCAGTCGTTGGTGTAGAGCATACGCTCCATCGTGCCGAGGAAACTGCGCAGGTAGTTCATCTGGTTGGTACCATAGGTCGTGTAGCCGCTCCCTGGGAAGCTGGTGGTGACGCCCTGAAATGCGGGCAGGCGCATGTCGTTCGCTTTCGGCTCGTGCAGCTTGAGTGGAATGGCCTGGAACCCGGGCCCTCCCACCGAGGTGAAGTTCAAGTCGCCCGCGCTGTCCTTGTCCCGCTTGAACATGAACCCTCCGTCCGTTACCAGCAGGTTCGTGGAGTAGGGCGAGAGTTTCGGAATGTTCACGCGATCCTTGTTCACCTTAATGGTCTCGCACAGCACCATGATGCCGTAATAATCGCCCGGATAGGCGACCCTGCCGCCGCCTGAGTCGATAAACACTTCCACAAACTTCCGGCGCACGGAGTAATGGCCCATCTTCTCCCACAACTCAAAGCCCAGAAAGTCATTCAGCTCGGTCTTGTCGTTGTAGGGATTGCGGAGGCGCCAGTCGGAATCCGCCGGCATGCCCAGGACGCCGATGTCACGATCGTTGCCGATGGCGTCCTGAATTTCGATGCGGATGGGCAGCTTTGGGAAGCCGGCCGAGGTCTGGCCGAAGACTTCAAACTCGGCCATCTCCTGGAAATCGGACTGGCCAGTGATGGAGCTGCGGCCGTTCTGGGTGTCAATGACGACCAATGAACCCTTGGCGCGCGGCTGGCCCGGCGCCACGTTCGCCGGGATGCCCCGGCCTTCGGTGCTGATGATCATGGTCGGCAGCTTTGAGGAGAAGTTGCTCGAAGTGCTGTCGAGGAAAATGAAGTTCCGCATGACGACATCGCTGGGCAAAAGATTCGTCCCGGTGGGCGCGAAGACGCGGGCCTTGATTGTGCTGTTGACCGACAGCGCGATGGGTCCGCTGTAGATGGTTGAATTGGTGGTCGGGACGGTGGCGTCAGTGGTATAGCGGATGGTCCCGATGCCATTCGTGTTCGCCAGCGTAAGGCTGAGCGAGGCATTGGTGTAGACACCCGTGGGCAGTGAGGTGACCGGCGGTCCCATGAAGCCGGGGCCGCTCCTCGAATTCTGCGCGCCCGGCGTCGGCGGCGAAAGGAAGCCAACCAGATTTGGATCGGACTGGTCCCGCCCATAGGCGATATCTTCCTGTTGCGCTGGATACGTGATGAAACTCGAAACAATGTTTGTGTTGGAATCCGACAGAACGAGAAAGCCACCGGCGGCCTTGTCGATCTTGAAATTGGTATGCAGCGGAAGCGCCGGGTTCCGGCGATCCTTGGAGGAAGCGAAAAGCACCAGGTACCGGCCCGAGCCGGTGGCGGGCAGGGTGGCGGCGGGAAAGCGCCACTTGGTCAGGTTAGTCAGGGAGTCAGTCAGGAACCATCCGTCTAGGTTCACATTCAGTGGACCCTGGTTGTAAATCTCGATCCAGTCCTGCCGCGTGCCGTCTTCGTCCTTGATGCCGTTGGCGTTGTCGGCCATGAACTCGGACAGAATCACGTTCGCCGCCGTGGAGACATTAGTGTCGAGGGTATAATTCCAGCTCGCGCCGGCGAATGCATTCGCGCCCGGGCTGGTGTCCGTGATGCCGTGGCCAGGAGCGAAGGCCACCTGCACCAGGCCGGTGCCGGGTTGCGGGAAGTAGAAGGTGAAGTCGTTGGGATTGTTGGTAACGAAGCTGGCCGCGCCCAAACCGTTGATCTGCAAGTCGGCGGCGTTCACGCCCAGGACGGCCTCGCTGAAAACAACGCTGATGGAACCAAGGCTCAAGACCACGGAACCCTGGGCCGGAGAGACAGAGGAAATGACCGGCGCCACCACATCCACCTGGCCCTCCACCTCCAAGTCGAACTGAAGATCAGAACTCGTCGCGTTCACCTGTTTATTTTCGACTGCGAAGACGTTCGTTCCGTTGATGAGCGCGGTCGCCGGCACGGTGAATTCGTAGAATGTGACCTCGTCCGCGCCGGCAATAGTCTGAGTCGCGAAGTCGGCGAACGTCGACGGAGTGGCCACGCCATTCGCCAGCAGCAGCGTCCCGTTTAAGTAAATCGCGGCACTATCATCGCGCTGAAGCCGCAGTGTCAGGTTCTGGTAACCGGCGGCACCGGTCAGGTTGATGGACTTCCGATAGTAAAGCGTGGGGTAGCGTGATCCCGACGGTCCGATGTCGATGACCGTCGTACATTGCTGGACGCCGGTTTCAACGTTGTCGCCCAGCGGCGCCGTGCTGGCGAGCCATGTGCTGTCATCGTAATTCGTTCCCTGCCAGGCCGTCCCGAGGTCGGTGTTCAGGTTGTGGTATTTCCAAGACGAACCGCGCGGGATTACCATCACCTGCGAGGATACGGGAAAGGCCACCGCGAATACGAACATCGCCAGCGCGGCCCAGCGAAGATTTGAAACAGACGTTCTCATAGACATTCGATCAAGTTGTTCCGCCTACACCATCGCACCGTGAGCGGAATTCGCCACGGCAGGTTTGGAATGGTGTAAACCCTCAAATACGTCCCAAGCCGACGATCTTCAACAATCAATGACGGCGAAAAAGAGGGAACCGGAGCGAACCCCGGTTCCCAAGCTTGTTCCCTGATTTCGTTACGGACTGATCAACCGGTAGTAGCGAGTACCGGCCGGCTCCACCTGGCCGCGGATTTCACCACCGCTAAACAGGCTCGAGTGAATATTGATATACCAGAGTTGGTTCCGCATATCCTGCACTTGGGCGGCGATGTTCTTTCCACCGTATTTTCCGTCCGTGAGCGTCACGTTACCATTGACCGTCCCGGCCGTAGTTCCAGTAGTGATCGCGCCAAGGTCATACACCACCCCGGCATTAACTCCGCGCGCCGCGGGTGCATGGAAATGATCGACCGTCCGGTTACCCGACAAATTGGTATAGGTCACATCCACAGACACGGTGCTGCCGGAGACAGTGATGGTGCCGCTGCCCGAGCCGGTCCTGGCCCCGCCTCCTGCCTGAGCCGGGTCCAAGTTCACGTTGAACTGGTTGGATGGATTCACCGTGTAGGTGTTCAAGCCGCCGGTATCGACATCCTTCCAGACGACGGGCGGCGTCAAGCTCGTCGCGCATTGCAACGTCCAGCCCACGCCGGGCCATGTAAGCGTCACGTCGCCGTTGGCAGCGCGCGCGAAGCTGATGTTACGTGTCGCCGGACGCGGGGTTGTAGCCGGACCCGCGTCGGTCGCGGCGAGAACGAACGCGGGATCAGTGGTGAGCAGGAATTTGTCAAACGAGAGGCCTGATTCGCGCATCCAGACGTTAATTGTATGGATACCTGCATTCGTCACGGTGATCCGAGCGATGTTGTCGGCACCAACGCCGTTCGCGTCCCGCGTCCAACCGAAGTCGTTGAAGTTGGTGGTGCCACCCCAGTTGTTGACGCGGTTGCCGACCCGCAGACTGAACTCGTTCGCGATCACGCCATCCAGACCGAAGTGCAGCGAGTTCTGAGCGCCACTGTTGATGTGGGTGGCACCACGGAACCATGCGTAATAGGTGCCGGCGACCGTGAAGTTGATGCAGTAATCCAGCCGCAACGCGTTGGTAATACCAGCGGCGATGTTGCCGCTGAAACCGCCATTGTTCGGCGCGGCATCCATGTAACCGGTTCCAGAAAAACCCGGGAACGCGTTGCTAAAGAACCAACTATTTCCACTGGTGTTGTTCGCCGCCCAGAACAGGCCAGGCGAGCGGTTCACGTCGTAGTCTTCCGCTTCAGCCACGATGAGGTTGTTCGCACCCACAGCCTGGAACGGCGCCTTGGCAGAAATCTTCGCAGTCACATTGTTCATGACATTGAACGTAGAGACATCCTTCACTCCGTTGACGGTCAGTATGTCGCTGTCGTTTGGATTGATATTCGGCGACACGTTAAGGATCACCCGCATGCCGCTCGTATCCAGCGTGGCCCCCGTTACGATCACGCCATGATTGATGGTGTAGTTGCCGGCGACGTTCGCCGTACTCGGATCCAGGGTTTCGCTAAAGACCACATAGACATTCGATGCACAATTCGCCGCCGCGGAAACGAGGGTCGGCGCGACCGTGTCGAACTGAATGGTGACGATGGCGGTGCGGCTGGTGATCGAGCCGAAGGAATTGCTGATGATCGCGCTGTAGCCCGCGCCATTGGCGCTGCGCGCGAGCGGAGCCGTGGTGTAAGCCAGGGCCGTCGCGCCAGCGAGTGGCACACCATTGGAATACCACTGCACCGAGTACGGCGGGAGTCCGTTAACCTCCACGTTGAAGGAAATCCTGGGGGCGGGGATCTCGGGAACGTTCGCATCGGCAGGCTGCCGGGTGATGCTGAGCTCACCCAATGAGAAGGCATTGATGCAGAGGTCATCAATCCAAATCGCTTGATTCAAACCTCCCGTGCGCCCGGCAAAACCGACGCGGGCGCCGCTCAAGCCGGTGAACGGAGTGGCCAGATTGTTGTAAACCACGACTCCATTGACGATGACGTCGAGGGTGCCATCCGGATCGAGGTTGATATAAGTATTCAGGAAGTTGGGGTTGGCCGGAATGCTCGTGAGAGTGTCCGAGCGCATCACCGAGGTAAGGGTGTGGGCCAGAACAACG
Source organism: Verrucomicrobiota bacterium (assembly GCA_038205745.1). GTDB lineage: Bacteria > Verrucomicrobiota > Verrucomicrobiia > Limisphaerales > SIBH01 > JANNGC01. Next base: position 8,950 of record JBBRBM010000189.1, read on the forward strand.
TTGTTCCACTTGATGTCAATGGCCGGAGCCTCGCCGCCGCCGTTGTCGAAATTATCGAACGCCACTGTCAGGCCCGTTCCCTGACCTTCTTCACCACCACCGATGGCGGCATTGGGGAAGGTGCCGAAGTTGACGCTGTAACCGTCGGCCGGATTGCCACCGCCACCGCCCAGGTAAGCGCGATAACGGAGTTGCAGGCGATCCAGCGGCAAGCCGCCGTTTTGATCCTCGATGATCATGGTGCCAGCCTGGCCGTTGATATTATCCGTGACGTGCAGGACACCGCCGCTGACATAGGCCGAACCGTAGAGGGTCACCGGTCCATTCGAAGTATTGGCGGCCTGATCCACGGCGAAGTCATTACAGTAATTGCCGAAGCCGTGGCGGAAGCTTCTGACGGTCGGATTGGGGAATTGACTATTGCCAGCATCAAACTCGTCGTTCACATCCTGAACCGTCACGGTGTAGGTGGTGTTCACGGTCAATGGCAGATCCGTGATGATGATCACTTCATTGTGACTGGCACCATACTGTCGGCTAGCCTCGAAGACACCGTTGTCAAAATCATACGTGCCCGAGAACAGACTCACGGGGCGGGTATAGACGACATGCACTTCATTGTTCCTGCGGCTGAACGCAGAGACGACCCGCGGGCTGAGCCTGACGTGCAGCACGGCGTTCGTGCTGGTCACAGAACTGAAGTTGTTGCTGGCCTGGACGGAGTAGAGGCGGCCCTCGTAAGCGGCTGTCACCAGCGGCGTGGTGTATGTCGGTTCGATCGCCCCAGGAATCGCCACTCCGTTGGTGAACCACTGGAAGAAATAAGGCGGGCTGCCATCCACCGCAGCGGTAAACGTGGCAGTGGTGCCTTCGAGTGCGGTGGTCTCGACGGGTTGCTGCGTGAAGAAGATCGGTCCCAATGTGAAGTTATTGATGCAGAGGTCATCAATCCAGAAGTTGTCGTTTTCTCCGCCGGTGCGGGCCGAAATTGCCATCGCGGCGCCGGCGATGCCGACCCACCCCGTAACCGTGCCGCTGACAGTGTTGCCATTGTAAGTGAACCTGGCCTGGCCTGCGGAATTAATCGAAGCACTGGTATCCACGAAGACATTCTTGCAGAGGAAATTACCATCCCCTTCGTCGGTGCGCGGGATGTGCAGGAAGCCGACGCGGTTGCCCTGGTACCTGATTTCCATGCCGGTTCCCGGACCGGAGCCTCCGTCCCAGGTGTCGATGATGAAGGTCACGCCGGTGCCTTCGCCATTTTCGCTGGCTTGGAAACCGCCGTCTGCTGCAATGTTAGGGCCCCAGTTGAAACTCATACCATCGGCATGGCCGTTGAGGTCGCCGCCGATCTTCGTCCGCCAGGTCGCCTGTAACTCGGTTAGCACACTGGCTCCGACGCGGTTGGAGATATAGAGCTTGCCATAGGCACCGTTGTTTCCGTCGTCCGTGAAATGAACCACCGTGTTGGTGCCGGTTCCGTCATCGGCCAGAACGCCGGACCCGGTCACGGCGTTGTTGAAGAGCGCCAACCCCGGCGGCAACGCGGCAAAATCCGTGCAGAGCGCTCCAAAGCCTTGATGGAAGTTGATGAGGGTCGGATTCGGAACAAGGGAACTGGCATCTTCACCAAGCTCATTGTTGATGGTCAGCGTGTAATCGGCATCTTTTGTGAGCGTCGTCGTGCTCAGGATTACATCGCGGTGCGTCGCACCATAGGACACGGAGTTCACGGTCGCTCCGTTGTTCAAGGTGTAAGTGCCGCTGAGGGCCACGTTCTTGCTGAAGCGCACATGCACGCCATTGGTGCGACCTTCGCTGGAGGCGGACAGCGCGAACACGCCCGCGTTGACCGTGAGCAGCGCGCTGCTGGAGATAACCGCCACGCCGCCCGACAGGGCATTGCTGACCGCGACGCTATAGAGCAACCCGTTCATGCCCGTGATCGTGGGAGGTGTCGTGTAGCTTGAGCCCGTGGCTCCGGGGATCGGCACGCCATTGGTGCGCCACTGGAAAAAATACACCGGAGTGCCGTCCACCTGGACTGAGAAGCTCGCGGTTTGTGACTCAGTGACGGTTTGCGGTGCCGGTTGAGCCGTGATCACCGCCGGACCAGCGGTGAAATTGGCGAAGATTTGCAAATTATCAATCCATGCGTTTTCGTTGGCACCGCCGACGCGTGCGCTCCAGCCAAATGAAGGATTGATCATGGGGGTATAGGTAATCGGCTGATGATCAAACAGCACCAGATTGCTATAGCTGACGCTGATGGTGTTATCCGGGAACAGCTCAACGGACACATCGACGTAGGTTGCGTCGGTGGGGATCGCCGGAGCGGGATCGACCGTGAAAAGATTGACTTCACCGCCGGCGGCATTCGTGACGACAGGGCCGGCAATGGCCCGGCCACCTTCTCGCAAGGATCCACCAAGAGTTGTGAAGCTGCGGAAGTCCACGACATTTCCGTCGCCGTTGCCTCCGACCTTCAGGTCGATGGCCGGCGCGGTATCGGTGCCGCCATTGTCCCAGGTATCGAAGCCAACGATGATGCCGGTCCCACCACCGTCCTCACTCCAGCTCGCTGGCAGGTCGTTACCGAACGCGAACGCAAGCCCGTCCGCCATCCGGAAACCGCAGCACGTGCCGCCGCCCAGCGCGAACCGGTAGGTCATCCTGAAATTGGTGATCGAATTTCCGCCGGTGAAATTGT
>JBBRBM010000190.1:0-11618 GCA_038205745.1 Verrucomicrobiota bacterium
GCGGCCATCCTCACCTTCGCCGGCTTCAGTGACGCCGAGGTGTAGCGGATAATTCCAATCCGGCCCGAGATCGTTCAGCCGCGAGACAAGCAGGCGGTAACACTCGATCATCACCTTCGGGTTGCTCGACTTCATCGAGAAAACGAAGTTGTGGAAATCATTCGTGCGGCAGATGTGGGCGAACTCGAGCGCACTCTCGACCATGCCGAGCGGCGTGTCGCCGTAACGGTTCATGATGCGATCGCTGAGCGAGCCGTGGTTGGTTCCGATGCGCAGAGCGCGCTTCAGGCGGATGCATTCCTTCACGAGCGGCGTGAATGCTTCCTCGATGCGCTGCAATTCCTCCTGGTAATCGGCGTCGGTGTATTCGATGACCGCAAACTTCTTCTTGTCCGCGTAATTGCCGGGATTCACGCGCACCTTCTCGACCCACTTCACCGCTTCCATCGCGGCGTCCGGCTTGAAGTGAATATCCGCGACGATCGGAACGTGGCAGCCGCGCTTGCTAAGTTCGGCGACAATGTTCTGCAAGTTCGCTGCATCCTTCACCGTGGGCGCCGTGATGCGAACGATCTGGCAACCCACCTCCACGAGTTCGAGCGTTTGCTTCACGGACTCGGCGGTGTCCATGGTGTCGCATGTGAGCATGGACTGCTTCACCACGGGATGGTTTCCGCCGATGATGACGCCGCCGTGGGCCCGATCGCCGACAATGACTTCGCGGCTTTTCCGCCGTTCGTAAACGAAAGGAGACTTGCAGTATTGCATCGAAACTTACTTGCCGTTCGTCGGTGCGAACTTGAGATCAGGTTCTTTGACAGTCTTGCCCTCTTTGATCAAGTCGCCGCTGTCGAAGAAGAAGATGAACAGCATGAAGCCGATCACCAGCACGGCAAATGCGGTCTGGATGTATTTCAGAATGCGCTCGTTGAGCGGTTTGCGGCGAATGCCCTCGATGAGCGCCAGCGTGATGTGGCCACCGTCCAGGATCGGGATCGGAAGGAGGTTTAACAACGCCAGGTTCACGTTCATCAACACGCTGAACCAAAGCGCCAGACGCCAGCCCTGCTCGGCATCGAAGAGGCGGTAATAAACTTCGATGATTTTAACCGCGCCACCGAGGTGCTGGACTTTGATGTCCGACTTTTTCGAGAGGAGTGCGCCAAAGGTCTGCACCATGGCGTTCACGCTGTCGGTGACTTGCTCGATCGCACCGGGATGTTGAATTTCCGTCCGGCTCACCCACGATGCGATGCCGTGGGTTGGTTTTTGCTGGTTGACGGGAATCGCGGGCAAAAGCGTCTTCTCGAGGCGCTCGCCATGACGATTGACGGTAAGTTGGATCGCCTTGGTGCCGGTCTCTTCAATCTGCTCATCAAGTCCGCCAAAGCTCCAAAGTTTTTTCCCGTTCACCATTTCGATGACGTCGTTCTTCTGTAGCCCTGCCGTCGCCGCCGGGCTGTTTGTCAGGACGTCTCCAATGGTGGCAGTAAACGCAGGCCCGATCATGATCATGCGCAGGGCCTTGCGTTCCCACACTTTGGTTTCCTCCTTGTGCGGCGTGACGTTGAACGTGAGGAAGTTCGTGGTGCGATCCGGCATCGTGCGCGCGACGGTCAGGGGAATCGTGTCGCCTTCGCTGCGGACGATGCGCCACTTCACGCTGTCACCCATGCCTTCGAATTTCTTTACCGGATGATTATCGACGGAAAGAACCCGGTCCCCGACGCGCAATCCTGCGGCGTAAGCGGGCCCCTCCTTATCAATGAAACCGATCGTGGTCGTCATCTCGCGCTCCGAAACCGGGCGGCCGACCCACATCACGATCACGGCGAACACCAGCGCGAGGCCGAAGCTGAACAGCGGCCCGGCGAATGCCACGATGATCTTGTCCCACGGCGAAACGGGCGGAAGTTGCTCGACCTCCGTGTCCGCCTTGCCTTCCACGGCTTCCATCGTCGCCATTTGCGGCAGCGAGACGTAGCCACCGGCGGGAATGCAGCCGAGGCAATACTCCACATCCCCGATCTTCTTTTTCCAGATCGGCTTGCCGAACCAGATGGCGAACCGGTCCACCTTCATGCCGCGCCAGCGCGCCGCGAGGAAGTGGCCCAACTCGTGGACAAAAATCAGCACGTTGAAGAGCAACAGCACTTCAACCAGAATAAAAATGACTCTCAAAATCTGCATACAGCCCCTTAAAGCGGCGGAATTGAAGCGGGAATATAGCGGCGGAGTGAAAAAGTCCAAACGCCAATTTCGTAAGTCTGACGAATCAGTGGCGTCAGATCCCGGACATCGCTCCGCCTTCCCTGCCAAACCAGCACCCTACCCGCTAACTGGAAACTGCGGCAGATCAGTTCATCCATTCCTCGCCGCGCAGCAGTTCCTGCGGGACGATGCGTATGTCGAGTTTCTCGGTCTGCCTGAGCACGGTCAGCGTCGAAGCGACACCGATCTCTGCAGCCACGAGCTTTCGGAGAAGTTCATCAACACTCGTCACGGGTTGCCCCTTGAACCCAATGATGACGTCGCCTTCTCGCAAACCGGTGAGGCGTGCGGGACTGCCGGGTTCCACACCGACGATCAGAACGCCTCGATCCTGAGTAAGCCGGTAATGCCTCCGCAATCGCGCGTGAATCGGCGTGGTCTGTCCGCCGATACCCACGTGGCTGCGGCGCACGCGGCCGTCGCGCACCAGCCAGCCGGCGATCAATTGCGCGGTGTTGCTCGCGATGGCAAAGCAGATGCCTTGCGCGGGCAGAATCACCGCCGTGTTCACACCGATGACTTCGCCGCTGGAATTCACGAGCGGGCCGCCGGAGTTGCCGGGGTTTAGTGCGGCATCGGTTTGAATGATGTCGTCCATCAACCGCCCCGTTTGCGAGTGCAGCGAACGGCCGAGCGCACTTACGACACCAGCGGTCACAGTGGCTTCGAAGCCGTACGGACTGCCGATGGCAATGGCGAGTTGGCCGACGCGAAGGCGCGAAGAGTCGGCGAACTTTACGGGCGTGAGGTTCGGCGCATAAACGCGCAGCACGGCGACATCGTCGGCACCATTGGCCTCGTCTCATGCATCAAGGAACGCAAGACACTGGAGTTCGAGAATGAGTATCTACACGAAGAGTTGCGCGGCAACTATCGCGCCATTCTCGGCGAGTCCGGCAACCGGCAAGGAACTCGTCGCGCACGCCATTCATGACCACAGCCCGCGCAAAGCCGCCGCGTTCGTGCGCGTGAATTGCGCTTCGATCCCGCGCGAGCTGTTCGAGAGCGAATTCTTCGGTCACGTGCGCGGAGCGTTCACCGGCGCTGTTAAAGATCGTGTCGGCCGATTCGAACTCGCGCACGGCGGCACGCTCTTCCTCGATGAAATTGGCGAAGTGCCGATTGAACTCCAGAGCAAGCTGCTGCGCGTGTTGCAGGAAGGCCAGTTCGAGAAAGTCGGTGAGGACCGCACGCGCACCGTGGACGTGCGCATCATCGCCCCGACGAACCGTGAGTTGGAAGACGAGGTGAAGGCCGGACGTTTTCGCCAGGACCTTTATTATCGGTTGAGCGTTTTCCCGATCGAAGTGCCTCCGCTGCGCGATCGTGGCGAAGATATCCCGGCGCTGGTACAAAATTTTCTGGCACAAGCGACGCGCAAACTCGGAGCGTCTGCCCCGCGCCTCCCGCCGTCGCAGGTGAAGGAACTCCAATCTTATGACTGGCCCGGGAACGTGCGCGAATTGCAGAACGTCATCGAACGCGCGGCGATTCGATCCCGCAACGGCCATCTTGAGTTCGGCCTCCGCGCCACCAGCACCGCGCCCGCACGCGCCACGCGCAGGGTTGGTCCGGCTTCCAATGCAACACCCGCTACTCTCGACGACCTGAAGGAGTTCGTGGATGAACGTGGATGACTCGTGAATGAGGATTGTGTGATCCGCGTGACGGTAAGGTGCGCTGCAAATGATTGGCGGCTGATTATGAGGGCGCTTTGCCGCAGGGCTGCGGTCGCCGGGTTCAATGGGCCTTGGAGATTGTTGACAATATTTGTTGCTATCTCAGCAAAGCACGTCACCTTGCGGGTGTCTGTTAGATAGCTTGTCCTTTCGAGGCATGGGGAATCCTCAGGTGAACTTAGTTCAGTGATGATTTTAGACCCGACGTTCGGGAACAGTCTGTAGAAAGCAACGGTTTGTCGGACAGTAAAACATCACATGAGTAATAAATTGTTTGTTGGGAATCTTTCCTTCAATACCACCGAGAGCGACTTGAACGCCCTCTTCGGTGCGCACGGTTCAGTCACTGAAACCAACCTGATGATGGACCGGGAAACCGGCCGTCCGCGTGGTTTTGGTTTCATCACCATGGGTTCCTCTGAGGAAGCACAGAAGGCCATCGCCGCTTTGAACGGCAAGGACGTGGATGGTCGCGCTTTGACGGTGAACGTTGCCAAGCCCCGTGAAGAACGCAGCGGTGGCGGTGGCCGCGAACGCAGCGGTGGCGGCGGCGGCGGCGGTTACAGTGGCGGTGGCGGCGGACGCAGCCGTTATTAATATTCTTTTCTGAACACTTGAGGCCCGGATCTTCCGGGCCTCTTTTTTTTGCCGTAATCCAAAGGTAAGGCTCATTGGGCACAGGCAGAAACCGTCGATGCCGAGAGGTGAACGTGGTCGAATGCAGGCGCTGCCCCTTTGAAGCCATCGAAATCGTTACGAATATAATTTCGCCGGCGGCCAAATCAAAATCACATCGAGAACTGGCTCGAATGTCTTCGCTCGCGTGCAAAACCAAACGCGGATATTGAGATGGGCCATCAGCACGTGGTCGCGACGGTCATGGCGGCCACGCCGCTCGAAACGTGCCGGCGTCAGAAATGGAATCCGGTGAAGCGCGAACTTTTTTCGGCATGAATATCGATACACGAAGTCGACTCGGAAATATTCTCGCAACGCGCCGCGCGTTCTTGAAGCGCGTCGCCGTGATTGGTGCGGGCGCTGCATTGCCTTGGCCCGCAGCCGCTGCGTCGCCAATGAAAATTAAAATCGCCAGGGTCGAGAGTTTTCCCATTCGTTATCCCGTTGTCGGTCGCTTCAAGTTTTTCGAAGGGCCGGACGGCAAACCATCGGGACGCCCGGCTGTGGTGGTGAAGATCACGGCCGATGACGGCAGCGTGGGCTGGGGTCAAAGCGTGCCGACTCCGAAGTGGAGCTACGAAACACTCGAGACAGTTCACTCGACAATCACACGTTATCTCGCACCGCTTTTGATCGGGCGCGACCCGTTCGACCCGGACGCCATTCACGCGGAAATGAATCGCCTGATTGCGCCGTCGTTCTCGACAGGACAGCCGATTTGCAAAGCGGGCGTGGATCTCGCGCTGTTCGATCTCACCGGCAAAGTGCTCAAGCAGAGCGCGGCTCAGCGCTGGGGCCGAACGGGACGCGACCATATCACGCTGAGTTGGACGCTGAATCCGCGCACGCTGGACGAAGTGGAGGAACTCATCGCGCTGGGCCGTGCGCGCGGCTACAAGAATTTCAACGTCAAGGTCGCGCCGGACACGAAGTTCGATCTGGAACTTTGCCGCATCGTGAAGCGACTGGTGCCCGACGGATTTTTATGGGCGGACGCCAACGGCGGTTACGACGAAGCGACCGCGCTCGCCGTGGCGCCGAAGCTTGCCGCCGTCGGCGTCGCAGTGCTGGAGCAACCGCTTCCGGCCAACCGACTCACCGGCTATCGACAACTCAAGAAGCAACACGCGCTGCCCATCATCATGGATGAAGGAGTTGTTTCAACGTCTGACCTTGAGGAATTCATCAAGCTCGAATCCCTCGACGGCGTGGCGATGAAGCCCGCGCGGTGTGGCGGTCTGACGGATGCGCGTCGGCAGATCGAAATGCTGCAACGCTCCGGACTGATGTTCCTGGGCAGCGGACTCACCGATCCGGACCTTTCGCTGGCCGCATCGCTGGCGCTCTACGGCGCTTATGATTTGAAATTTCCCGCCGCTCTCAACGCCCCTCAGTTCCTCAGCGGCTCCATTCTCAAGCAGCCTTTCGAAGTGAAGGATGGCGAACTCGCCGTTCCAACAGGCGCCGGGCTTGGCGTCGAAGTCGATGAGGATAAAATGCGCGCGTTGCTCGTGAAGGACGTGTGAGGTGCATCGCCGTTTTCGTTCTCGCATGCCGCGCTCATTCTGATTGTTGCTGACGCCATGACGGTGCGGGCGGCGTCCCGCAGGCAACTTTTCTTTCGCCACCGCCGCAGTTCGGCGCAAGTCTCTCCCATGAGCGACGTCACCGCCCTTCTCGAAGCCATCCAGCATGGCGGTCCCAAGGCCGCGGAGGACTTGCTGCCGTTGGTCTATGAGGAGTTGTGCAAACTGGCCGCGCGCAAGATGGCAATCGAACCTGTCGGCCACACCCTTCAACCGACCGCGCTGGTCCACGAAGCATGGCTGCGGCTCGGCGGCGGCGAGGGGGCGCAGTTCGAGAACCGCGCGCACTTCTTTGGCGCAGCGGCGGAGGCGATGCGGCGGATTTTGATCGAGAGGGCGCGGCGGCGGCTGGCGGCCAAGCGTGGCGCGGGCGCGGAACATCTGGATCTGGATGAATTGGAGATTGCCTCGCCCTTGGCGGATGACGATGTGCTGCTGCAACTGAACGAGGCGCTGGAAAAATTTTCCGCCGTGGACGCGCGCAAGGCCGAGTTGGTTAAGCTGCGTTATTTCGTCGGCATGAGTTTCGAGGAGGCGTCCACCGTTTTGGGAATCGCTGTTCCCACGGCGAAACAATGGTGGGCCTATGCCCGCGCGTGGCTGAAGGTGGAAATGCGCGGTGCAGGGCCGGGTTGAACGTCCGTGCGGCTCGCGACAATCCGGACACAAAGGCGTCGCAAAAGTTTTTGGAAGAAAGTCCATCCTTCCTTCCCGCGGATTGCGCATGTAGAAGCGGATGAACAACCCGTCAATTCCCATGCCATCGCTGCAAGAACGTGAGGCTGCCTTGTTCGCGCTGGCCATCGAGAAGCCTGTTGCGGAACGTGCGGCCTTTCTGCAGGCCGTCTGCGGCGGCAACGCTGCTCTACGCGAGCGTCTTGACACACTGCTCGCCGCGCATGAGCAACCGGACCCGCTGCTGGCCACACAAGCCGAAGCGGCCCGGCCCACCATCAAGCTCGATCTCGCTGATGCGCCCGACGAAGCGGTGGGCCAGACGCTCGGGCGTTACAAACTTTTGGAACGCGTTGGCGAAGGCGGGTGCGGCGTGGTTTATGTAGCCGAACAGACGGAGCCGGTGCGGCGGCGCGTGGCACTGAAGGTCATCAAGCTGGGCATGGACACCAAGCAGGTCGTCGCGCGCTTCGAGGCCGAGCGACAGGCGCTGGCGATGATGGACCACCCGAACATCGCCAAGGTGCTGAGGCCCAGCTCTCCACCAAGGAGCGGCTCGACCTCTTCATCAAGGTCTGCCAGGCCATCCAGCACGCGCACCAGAAGGGGATCATCCATCGCGACATCAAGCCCTCGAACATCCTCGTCACGCTGCACGACGGTGTGCCCGTGCCCAAGGTGATCGACTTCGGCATCGCCAAGGCGACGGAAGGCCGGCTGACGGACAACACGGTTTTACACGCAGTTGCACCAGTTCATCGGCACGCCGGCTTACATGAGTCCGGAGCAGGCGGAGATGAGCGGGCTGGACATCGACACGCGCAGCGACATCTACAGCCTGGGCGTGTTGCTCTACGAACTGCTGGCCGGCAGCACACCGTTTGATGCGAAGGAACTGATGGCTTCGGGCATTGACGCGATGCGCAAGACGATCCGCGAGAAGGAGCCGGTGCGGCCGAGCACGAAGCTCAGTCAAACCCTCGTAGCAGCCGACGTGAGGAGGCTCAAATCTCCCTCCTCGGACAAGCCTACGACGGAAGAAGAAGTCAGAGCCTCCTCACGTCGGCTGCTACGAGTGAAGGAGACGATCCACCAGCTCCAGGGCGACCTCGACTGGATCGTGATGAAGTGTCTGGAGAAGGATCGCGCGCGCCGTTACGACACGGCCACCGGTTTGGCGGCGGACATCAAGCGGCATTTGAACAACGAACCCGTCGTGGCCCGACCGCCGAGCAAGCTTTACGAGTTTCAAAAGACCTTCCGGCGGCACAAGTTCGGCTTCGCGGCAACGGCGGCGGTCATCACCGTGCTCGCCATCGGCGTTGTCGCCACCTCGTTGCAGTCGGTGCGGGCGACACGCGCCAAACAGGAGGCGCTGGCGGCGCAAGCCAATGAAGCCAAGCAACACGAACTGGCCGACGCAGCCCGCGCGAATGAAGCCAGTCTCCGGCAACAAGCCGAAGCTGCCGAACTCGTCGCGCGGCAACGCGCCTATGCTTCGGACATGAACGTCGCCAAGCAGGCGCTGGCCGGGAACAATCTGGGCCGCGCGCTGGATTTGCTCCACCGCCAGCGGCCTCAACCCGGCGAAAAAGATTTGCGCGGCTGGGAATGGCGTTATCTCTGGCAGCAAACCCGCAGCGACGCCTTGTTCACTCTTTGCCAGGCACCTGCCGAGATCTATTCGCTGCCGGTCTCTCAAGATGGCAACTGGCTGGGGATCGGCTCGTATCATAAAGACGGTTTGTCGGTGTGGGATTTGCGGACACGGCAAGAGTTGGTTCGCCTGGCGAAAAATGAATCCTCCGTCCGCGCTGCCTTTTCACCCACGGAACCGCTCATGGCCTTCACCAGTTCCACCGGTTCATCTTCAGGGCCGGCGCGAAATACGTTGCGGCTCTGGAACACAGCGACGCGACAGTTGGTGGCTGAATTACCGCTGGATGCGAGAAGCATGGGTTTGGCATTCGCCAAAGATGGGCGAACGCTAGTGACCTCGACCATTGGAGGACATATCACTCTATGGCGGATGCCCGCCGGGACTAAACTGGCCGATTATGCATCGGAACAATTTGGATTCGGAGCGCAATCGGGTTTTGCCGCGGCCCCGGACTTGAGTCTCGCGGTTTACGCGCTGCCGCAGGGGCGGATTCGGGCCATTGATTTGCGCAACGGCAAGGAACTCTGGATGGTAGAGGCCTCGAAAGAATTCATCACCGCCCTGGCGTTTTCGCCCGATGGCAAAACCCTGGCGTCTGCGGCTGGATACACGGAGTCTGACATCCGCTTGTGGGATGTCGCCACCGGCAAACAGATCGGGCAACTGGAAGGCCACAGCTCCTGGGTGAGTGCTTTGGTGTTCTGGCCGGATGGCAAAAAACTGGCCTCAAGCAGCGCCGATCAGACGATTCGCTCTTGGGATATGGCGAGTCAAAAGAGCCTGGACGTGGTGCGGGGGCATCGCTTGGAGGTGTGGCGGCTGGCCTTGTTGCCCGATAACAAAACGCTGGTGAGTGGAGGCAAGGACGGCACGGTTTGCTTTTGGGACACCTCCGTCATGCATCTGCATCCGTCCCGCAGCGCTCTCCCGACGAAGAACGTCGTCACCGCGAACTTCGCACCCGACGGCAGATCGATGCGAACGCTGAATCAGAAAGGCCAGGTGATGCAGTGGGCGGGCGCGGATTTTCAACAGCAGGCACCGTTGCTGGAACTGGGAGAAAATGTTTTTTCATCCTGCTTTTCGCTGGATGGACGGTTCCTGGCGGTCAACTGGACCAATGGGATCCTTCAGGTTTGGGATCTTTCCCAACGCGTAATGGTGTCTCAATTGACCAACGCCACGGGCAACGTGTTGGTGCAAAAGTTTCTTCCCGATGGAAAGTCGTTAATTGCCTGGTCCGAGCGCGATGATTTGCTGCGCGAATGGGATCTCACGACCGGCCTGGAAAGACAGTCGTGGCGGGCACCCGAGGCATATGCCGGGGTCGGGCTTTCGCCCGACGGACGACAGTGCGTGAGCGTCGGCAGAGAGGGGAATGTCCTCCTCCGAAACCTCGCGGACGAGAGCCAGAGAGATCTGGGTCTGGATGTTCTGGAAAGTGACGTTGGCAGTTACTCTCCAGACGGAAAGCTGTTCGCCATTGCCAGCAGTCTGGGTTGCGCCCGGGTTTGGGAGGTCGCAACCTGGCGACCGGTGGCGACCTTGGGCGGCTTGCTCAAAGGCGCGCACACGGTGGGCTTTTCAGGGGACGGCAAGCGGCTGGCCGTTGGCAGCGGCGACCAGGAAGCGGTGAAATTGTGGGACACGGAAAGCTGGCAGGACGTGTTCACCTTGGAAGGTCAGGGCACCGGCTACATGGGCCCATGGTTCTCTCCGGATGGCAATACCATCGCCTGGGGAAACCAGACTGGCGTCATTTACCTCCGGCGCGCGCCGTCATGGGAGGAAATCAATGCCGCCGAGGCGAAGGAGAAAGCGGAGACCAAGCAGCCATGAAGCCGACCCGCGAGGAGACTTTGTTGGCGCTGGCGCTGGAAAAGCCGACCGACCGTTCCAAGTCAGATCGTTTTCAAATGAGCCTCGACCCGGTCGTGAAAGGCCTCCAGCACTTGGGCAACCTGCTCCACGCCTTCGCGCATCCGGTCCCATTCGATTTGAAAACCGTAGCCGTGATGGACGACATGCCGGAAGCGACGGAAGGGGCCGAGTTGACGCGCCAGAGCGTCATCGAACAGCACGGGCAGTGGCGGATGGCCCGGTCGGCAGAACCGCTTGAACAGATCGAAGTGCCAGTTCTCGCCCGCAGGCAACGGGACGCCATGGAACTGGCTCAGGCGTTTGAGAATGTTTTCGAGGCCGGAGTAAAACTGGGCGAGGAAGGCCGCCGCCGCCGTCTTTTCCCGCACCGTTGGCTCGCGACCGGCCACGTCAATTCGGAGTGCTTCGAGTTCGTTCGCAACCTGGCGCAGCGCCGCGAACTCCACGGCGATCTCGGCTCTGAGTTCCTCGGCCGTCACAAGAGCACGCGCGCCCGCTTTTCGATGAGCCGGGTGAACGGCGTAGGCGGATCGAGCGGCACCAGATCCAGCGGCACACCCAGCGATTCTTCCAGCGCCGCCGACAACTCAAACAATTTCCAGCCCGGAACGCCAGCGCACGCGAGGTCGAGGTCACGGGCCTGCGCGGGATTTTCCAACGCGCTGCCGAACAGCAGCAACCGTGTGGCTCCGAACTGTCGCGCCACGCGCACGACCTTCGTCAGAACTTTTTCCAAATCGGTCATCGGTCGAAAACTATCACCCCGGATCGGACCCGACAACGACAAGCTTTGCCACCGCAATTGGACCACCGCATGAACTCGTCATCTGAAGAACTGCTCTTTGCCCTGGCGCTCACCAAGCCCGTTGCGGAACGCGCGGCATTCCTTGACCGCGAATGCGCCGGCAACGCCGCCCTGCGTGCCCGTCTCGACGCCTTGCTCGCGGCGCATGAGCAACCGGACACGTTGCTGGCCACGCAGGCCGTAGCGGCGCGTCCGACCATCAAGCTCCATCTAGCCGATGCGCCCGATGAAGCCGTGGGGCAGACGCTGGGGCGTTACAAGTTGCTGGAGCGGGTCGGTGAAGGCGGCTGCGGCGTGGTCTATGTGGCGGAGCAAACCGAGCCGGTGCGGCGGCGCGTGGCGTTGAAAGTCATCAAGCTGGGCATGGACACCAAGCAGGTCGT
>JBBRBM010000191.1:0-11590 GCA_038205745.1 Verrucomicrobiota bacterium
CCCTCACGGTCGCGGCTCTGCTCGGAGCGGCGCGAAGGTCCGCCAACAGAGCCGCGACCGTAAGGGAGCGAAGGAATCTGAAGGGAGCAGAATGGCGGTACGTTCAAGATGCGCCCCTGGCGACGGCCCGTTGGCCTTACACGTTGAACTTGAAGAGCAGCACGTCGCCGTCCTTGACGACGTACTCTTTTCCTTCCATCCGGTAGAGACCCTTCTCGCGGGCCGCGGCGACGGAGCCGAGCTTCACGAGATCGTCGTAGGCGACGGTCTCCGCCTTGATGAAGCCGCGTTCGAAGTCGGAGTGAATGACGCCCGCAGCTTTCGGTGCAGTGTCGCCAATGTGAATTGTCCAGGCGCGCACTTCTTTCTCGCCCGCGGTGAAGTAAGTCCGCAATCCAAGCAAATGATACGTCGCGCGGATCAGTGAGCCGACGCCCGATTCGTCCACGCCGAGTTCCTTGAGGAACGCTTTGGCTTCTTCTTCAGACAGATCAATCAGGTCGCTCTCAATCTGCGCGCTGATGACCACAGCCTCGCAGGCGAGATGCGTCTTCACATACTCGCGCACCTTGGTGACGAACGGGTTGGTATCCGCCGTTGCGAGGTCGGATTCCTTCACGTTACACGCGAAGATGGTCGGCTTGTCGGTCAGCAGGAAGAAGCCGCGCGCGATGACTTTTTCTTCCGGAGTGAGTTGAACCGTGAGGCCGGGCTTTCCCTGGTTCAGGACGGGCTGGAATTTGTTCAACACTGCCTGCTCCGCCAGCGCAACCTTGTCGCCACGCTTGGCGTCCTTCGCGCACTTGTCCAAACGTTTGGTGACTGTTTCGAGATCGGCGAGGACGAGTTCGGTGTTGATCGTCTCGATGTCGCGAACCGGATCGATATCGCCCGCGACATGATGGATGTCTGGATCTTCAAAGCAGCGAACCACCTGCACGATCGCATCCACTTCGCGGATGTGAGTCAGAAATTTGTTGCCCAAGCCTTCTCCCGACGCAGCGCCCTTCACGAGACCGGCGATGTCCACGAACTCAACGGCTGCCGGAATGACCACCTGCGTCTTCGCGATGTCCTTGAGCACGTAAAGCCGCGCGTCCGGCACTGTCACGATGCCCACGTTGGGGTCGATGGTGCAGAACGGATAATTCGCCGCCTCCGCTTTGCGCGTGCGAGTGACGGCGTTGAACAGGGTGGACTTGCCGACATTAGGCAGCCCGACGATTCCGGCTTTGAGCATACGTGATTGAGTTCCGCAAAAGCGGAGCGCGGACACTACATGGCGGGCGGGGGCGGTTCAACTGCCGCGATGAGCATTGCCTCGAGCAATGGTTCGTGAGAGAAACCGCGCGTGAATTCCCGCGAAACAGCGACTGCGCCTGCGGCAAACTCGCAGCGCATCGTGTCGGTGGATGCGTTGCGCGGGTTCGACATGTTTTGGATTCTCGGCGCGGACTCTCTCGTCTATGCGCTGAACAAAATGGCGCAGGGGAAGAACGCCGCCGTCGCGAGCGTGGCGGGATTTTTCGCGGATCAACTCGATCACGTGGACTGGGTGGGCTTTCATTTCTACGACCTGATCTTTCCGTTGTTCGTTTTCATCGTCGGCGTGTCGATCGTCTTCTCGCTGAGCAAAACAGTGGAACGCGAAGGCAAAGTCGCCGCGCACAAGCGCGTCTTCCGCCGGTTCGTTGTGCTGTTCGCCATTGCGCTGCTTTACTCGGGCGGCTTCTCGCGCGAATGGCCGGACATCCGCTTGCTCGGGGTGCTGAATCGTGCGGGGTCGTCGCCGTGGTGGTCGGTGGGCTATGGGGATTGCAGTTCCCGGTGATCAAAAAGATTTGGACCTCATCCTTCGTGCTCGTCGCCGGCGGCTTCAGCGCAATTCTGCTCGGCGTGTTTCACCTGATCATCGATGTGGCCGGCTATCAACGCTGGGCCACGCCGTTCATCTGGATCGGCGCCAATGCGATCACGCTCTACCTCGCGAACAACTTGCTGAAATTCCGCGAAGTGGCGCGGCGATTCGCCGGCGGTGATGTGCGCAACTGGCTCGAGAGCCACGTGGCGACGGGCTGCGGCGACATGTTGATCACGTTGATCGGCATCCTGCTGGCCATCGCGCTCGCCGGGTTTCTTTATCGGCGAAAAATCTTCCTGCGCGTCTGAGCTACAATTTCACGCTGGCGAAATTTCAATCCGCCGATTAACAACGGCGCGATGAACAAACTCACATTGAAATTCCTCTCCAGCGCGGCATGTGCCGCGGCTTTGGTTCTCGTGGGCTGCGCGACGAGTTCCGATTCAGGTTCAAACGGCGCTTCCAAAGGTCCGGGCTCAGGCTTCCGTGCGACTGACGGGCGCAACATCGACATCGGCCGTTCAAGCACGGCGAATGGCGGACGCAACTTCCGTAATCCGCACATGGAAAAGTGCTGGGTTGCCGAAGGATTCAACTTCAATGGCTACGACACGATCTACATCGCGCCGACGGAATCGACGGCAAAATTTCAAAACGATGAGGCACGTCCGCACCAGATCGCGAAGGATCGCCTGCCGGTTGAACTGGCGAGCTACTTCAAGTTGACCGGCGTGTTTCCGAATGTCGTAACGCGAGAGAGCGACATCAAGCCCGGCGCCAAGGTGCTGCGGCTCAGTAACACGATCACCGAATACAGCAAGGGCGGCGGTGCGGCTCGTTACTTCGCCGGTCTCTACGGCGCCGGTCAGCCGGTGTTGCGTGTCGTTGGCTCCACAAAGGATTCGGGCAAGGAAGTGTTCACCTACGAAATGCGGTGCAGCGGAGTTTCAGCCGGTGCGCGCATGACGGGTGCATTTCGCGCAGACGAAGACATTCAGATCGAAGACATCCGCAGCCTGGCGCTGGACTTGAGCGATTTTGTCGCTGCCATCGCGGGCAAGTATCAGGCGAGGTAACCAGACTCCTTAAAACGAAGAGCGCCGGCGAATAACCGGCGCTCTTTTGTTTTCTGGCAGCGATTGCCCCTCGTCCTATTTTCCGTAGAACGATTCAACCACACTCAAAAAGCTGTTATCGGCGATTTTGATGATCCCCATTTCGCGCTGCGCATTTTCCGGTGAGTCGCTGGCGTGGGCGGCGTTGACCATGACGGTCTGTCCGAATTCGCGACGGATCGAGCCTGGCGGCGCCTTGGAAGGATCGGTCGGGCCAAGGACGTCGCGGATCTTTTTCACGGCGTTCGGACCTTCGTAAACAATGGCGATGCACTTCTCGCTGCCGGGTTGGTCGCGCTGTTCGGGCGGACATTCGCCGGGAGCGCGGCCGGACATGAAGCGCACGATGTTATCGAACTGATTGTCGCCGTAGTAAGGGCCGAGGACTTCGCCGAGCTTGTGTTGTTCTGCGTAAGGAAGCTGGAAACCAAACTCCTTTTCCAAGGCCGCCGCCGCACGCGCGCCAACCACATCGGTGAGCTTGGTGCGCAACACGTCGCGAACGGGGCCGTAAAATTCCATCGCCTCAGCCACGCTCATCTGGTGGACCTTGATCGCGACCATGTAGAGGCCGGTGCGGGAGAAGAAATCGATGACGTTGCCAGGCCGGCCCGTCGGGAAGCGAAAATTGTCCGGCTTTATCAGCACCAGCGTGCGCAGCGGCGTTTCGCTCCCCGGGTAGGTGACCACATTTTCGAGAATGCCGCCGTCCGTGCCGGAATATTCCGCCCAAAGCTTTAGCTTGAGCTGCGCTTCCTGGACGTTCGGCGCGGCCAGCACGGCGGGTTCGAAGTACCGCACCTGCCCATTGTCATCGAGGATCAGGTCGCCGTAAGTGTCGCGGATGGTCTCGCCGCCGTTTCGGTCTGCGGAAATGTTGCCAATGACCGAGCGGATTTTGCGCACGGCGTCCTCGCCCTTGAACAGCAACATCAGCGCACGCCGACGCCGGCCGCCTTTTGGATCGGGTGAGAGGTTTTTAAGAATGTACGAGCGAATCAGCTCTTGAATCCGCCGGTCCTGCGGGTCATCAGCGGAAACGATCACCTCCGAATAACGCTGAACCAGTTCGGAACTGGGCGCGTACATCCGCGCCCCCACCAGTTCGAGGCCCGTGCGCGTAATCAGCCGCGCGATAATGCCGCCCGTGCGGGATTTGTGCAGCGAGTAGGGCGTGACGATGACGTACGCAAGTTCCTGTGCCATACCAACACGAACGCCAACTACGAGCCAGAGGGAGCCGTGGGAGCCGGCGGTGTAGATGAATCAGGAGCAGGCGGAGCCGATGGGCTCGCTTTGCCGCCGAGGATCTTGAACATGACCGTGCCGCAAGTCGGGCACTTGCCCTTGATGGCCTTGCGACCGTTCTTCATGGTTTCCTCCACAGCGTTGGAAATCTCCTTCTTGGCCTTGCACTTAACGCAATATCCTTCGGGCATAAACCTTTCCGGCTCAGCGCTTCATGCGCCGGGCTGTTAATTCGGGCTACCTTACGTGCCGGTGAAATGGAGCGTCAACTGCCATTCGGGTTGGCGAAGGGAGGCGGTGTTCACCACGGAGGCACAGAGGACGCTGAGAAGCCAAAGCAGACTCACCTGATTCGCACTCCGAACCTCAGTGCTCTCTGTGCCTCCGTGGTGAACTCAACCGGCGTCAGGCGAGAATACCCTTCACAACCTCGCCGTGAATGTCCGTCAGGCGGAAGTCGCGGCCTTGGAAGCGATAAGTCAGTTTCTCGTGATCGACGCCCAGGCAGTGGAGAACCGTCGCGTTCAGGTCGTGAATGTGAACGGGGTTTTCGACCACGTTGTAGCAGAAATCATCCGTCTCGCCGTAAACGAATCCCGGCTTGATACCGCCGCCGGCGAGCCACACGGCGTAATTACGGCCATGATGATCGCGGCCGTAATTCTCCTTCTCGATCTTGCCCTGCGAGTAAACCGTGCGACCGAACTCGCCGCCCCAGATCACCAGCGTGTCATCGAGAAGGCCGCGTTGCTTCAAGTCTTTCACCAGCGCGGCGCTCGGTTGGTCGGTGTCCTTGCACTGCTCGCGGATGCGCTTGGGCAGGTTGTTGTGTTGGTCCCAGCCGCGATGATAAAGCTGGATGAACCGCACTCCGCGCTCCGCCATGCGGCGCGCCTGGAGACAATTGTAAGCGAACGTGCCCGGCTTCTTCACGTCGCCGCCGTACATCTCAAGCGTCGATTCGGATTCCTTCGAAACATCCGTGAGGTCCGGCACGGAAGTCTGCATCCGATACGCCATCTCGTATTGGGCGATGCGCGTGTTGATCTCGGGATCGGCATATTCCTTCGCTTGCTTCGCGTTCAACTTCGCCATGCCGTCGAGCATCCGGCGGCGCGTGTTCGCATCGATACCGGGCGGGTTCGACAGATAAAGCACCGGGTCACCGACACCGCGGAATTGGACGCCTTGATATTCGCTCGGCAAAAAGCCACTGCCCCAAAGTCGCGTGTAAAGCGGTTGATCGCTCTCCTTGCCGTTCGAGATCATCACGATGAACCCCGGCAGATTCTGATTCGCGCTGCCCAACCCGTAACTGAACCACGACCCCATGCACGGGCGTCCCGGCTGCTGAAAACCCGTCTGGATGAACGTGATCGCCGGATCGTGATTGATCGCCTCGGTGTTCACCGTCTTCACCACGCAGATGTCGTCGGCGATGCTCGCGATGTTCGGGATCAATTCACTGAACCACGCGCCGTGCTTTCCATGTTGGTCGAACTTGAAGAGTGACTTCACGCACGGAAAATTCTTCTGTCCGCTCGTCATGCCCGTGAGCCGCTGCCCCATGCGGATCGATTCCGGCAACTCCGTGTTGTGCAGTTTCTCCAATTCCGGCTTGCGATCAAGCAAGTCGATCTGCGATGGCCCGCCCGCCATGAATAGATAGATCACGCGCTTGGCCTTGGGGGGGAAGTGCGGCACGCCCGGCAATCCGCCGAAACGCTCTTCCTTCTTCTCGCCCGCCAGCGCCGCCATCAGCGACGGATTCAGGATCGACCCCAGCGCCGCCACTCCGATGCCTGACGCCGTGCGTCCAAAGAAATGGCGACGGTTGATCATCAACTGCTTCTCTCGAATCGGGTCCATAGCTCAGTTCTTCGTAATCGTTTCGTCCAGGTTCAGCATCATGCTGGCGACCGTTGTCCACGCGGCGAGTTCGCTCGCGTCCACGCCGTCCTTCATTTTGAAATTGCCCACGCCCAACAGCTTCGTGGCCGCTTCCTTGTCCGCCCGATAGGCAGCGAGTTCCTGCTCGATGATTTCACTCAACACTTTCGTTTCATCCTTCGTCGGCTTGCGCGAAGTGGCGATGCGAAAACCGTACGTGACGCGCGACTCCGCGTCCTTGCCGCCTTCCAAAATCATCCGTTGCCCGAACGCGCGCGCTGCCTCGACGAATTGCGGGTCGTTCATCAACGCGAGCGCCTGGAGCGGTGTGTTCGTGCGCGGGCGCCGCACCACGCAATACTCACGCGTTGGCGCGTCGAAGATCATCATGTTCGGCGGCGGGCTTTGGCGTTTCCAATACGTGTACATCGCGCGGCGATACGTGGCGTCGCCTTTGTCCGGCACATACTTTTGCGAGTTGTTGAACGACACCGCCTCCCACAAGCCCGGCGGCTCGTAAGGCTTCACGCTCTTGCCGCCGCGTTGGTCCACAAGCAATCCGCTCACATCCAGCGCAATATCGCGCACCACTTCCGCATCGACACGGAACCGCGGTCCGCGCGCGAGCAATCGATTCTCCGGGTCCTTCGCCAGCAACTCCGGCGTGAACTTCGACGATTGCCGATACGTCGCCGATGTGAGCATCAAGCGCATCATGTGCTTCGTGTCCCACATCGTGCCCCCGGAAACTTGCCGGGCCGGGACTTTGAACGAATCAGCAGCAACTGATTTTTCGCTCGCCTCCTCCCGGCGGGACGCCGGGGGCACGGTGGGCTGCATGAACTCGCACGCCAGCCAGTCGAGCAACTCGCGATGCGACGGTTGATCGCCCTGCACGCCGAAATCCTCCGCCGTCTTCACGATTCCCACGCCGAAGAGTTGCTGCCAGTAACGATTCACCGTCACGCGCGCCGTGAGCGGATGATTCGTGTCCACGAGCCACTTCGCCAAACCGAGACGATTCGTCGGCGCGCCGGCCGGTAACGGCGGCAGGATCGAGGGCAAAGCCGGCGAGACCTTGTCGCCCTTCTTATCGTACTCGCCGCGGATCAGCATGAACGTCTCGCGTGGCTTCTCCATCTCCTTCGCAACGAGCGTGGTGGGAATCGACTTCTCGATGGTGTTGTTCTCCTCGTTCCATTTCTCCACCTGATCGAAGGT
Source organism: Verrucomicrobiota bacterium (assembly GCA_038205745.1). Taxonomy (GTDB): domain Bacteria; phylum Verrucomicrobiota; class Verrucomicrobiia; order Limisphaerales; family SIBH01; genus JANNGC01. The sequence continues at coordinate 7,336 of JBBRBM010000191.1, forward strand.
CTGCTTGAACTCAGGCGAGTTCAGCTTGCGATAAACCACACGCACTTTCTTCTGCTGATCGGGCGTGAATTTCTTCGTGGCGGCAAACAGCGCCGCGGTGTCCGCCGGGACGCTGTCCGCGTCTTCGAGGTCCGTATTGAATGTGAAGTAAGCTGCTCCCTGAGTGGTCACAACTTTGAGCAGGACTTTGTTGTCTCCCCCCTTCAGGTTCACGGAGACTTTCGTCGCGGCCTCTGCCTTGGTGGCGCGTTCGGCGACGGGTTTACCGTTTACCCACAGCTTGAAGAGATCATCGGCACGCACGCTCACGTCGATCTTGCGCGCGCTTGGGATCTTGATGGTGCGATAAAGATAATACGCGCCGTGCAAGCCGTGCAGGTCTTGCACAAGCAAGTTCTCCTTGCCGTCGGCGAAGTCGGGCTTGGCGGCCCACTTAATCTCCTCGCGCACTCCCGCGTAGGCTTTCTTCAAATCCACTTTCGTCTCCGGCTCGAAGACATTCGTGAACCCCTGCTGCGTGCTCTCGGTCTTGAATGGCCCCACGACCTGCCACGGCTCGGGCTTCGGCGGCGCGAGCAAATCCACCAGCTCAGGGTTCGTCGCCGCGCTCAAACGGAAATGCCCGATCGCGCGTTTGCTCGTGGACGCCTCGTAACGCAGCGTGACTTTCAACGTCGCGTTCGACTTCACCGCGACAGGGTCCGCCGGAAGGAACAACGCCGCGTGCGGCTCCATCACCGCGTCCGCTTGCCAGCCTGTGTCGGGCTTTCCATCAATCGCTTTTGCGGCGTCGCTCGTGTCCTTCGCTGAATCCGCGATCGCCTGGGTGAACTTGATCTTCTGCGGCTTCAAAGTGCCCCCGGCATCCTGCCGGGCCGGAGCCTTGGACGAATCAGTAGCGGCTGTTTTCTCTTTGGCCTCCTCCCGGCGAGACGCCGGGGGCACGTTGGTGTCCGGATAAACAATCTCCGCCTCGAACTCGCCCAACCGAAACGCCCCGTCATCCGCGCGCGCCGCGCTCTTCGCGGGCAAAGTGTCGAGCGGCAACGTCTCCAGCCGCAGCCCCGCCAACGTTCCCGCGCCCAGCGCAATCTTCACCTCGTGAATGTCCTTCGGCGGATTCTCTCCCTCCGCCAGCACCGACGCGTCGTCCATCACCTTGAACGTCGTTCCATTCGTCGAGGTCACACTCTCAGGCTTCAGCGCCGTCCAGCCTTCGCTCAACTTCCCGCGCCACTTCGTCTCCCAGGCGACTTGCTTGGCGTCCAACTCCGGGACTGGTGCGTCCATCTTTTTCTGGCCTTCCGCGAGCCACTTCTTCAATTCCTCCTGCCGCGCGCTCTGGTCCCGCGTCGGCAATTTCATGAACGGGTCCGGGTTCGGTTTGTTCCCGTCCATCACCGACTCGTTCAGGTTGTTGAAGAACGCGAACAGCCCGTAATACTCCTTGTGTAGGATCGGATCATACTTGTGCGTGTGACAACGCGCGCACGTCATCGTGAGCCCGAGCCACATCGTGCTCATCGTCTCCGTGCGATCGAACGTGTACTTGGCCTGATACTCTTCCGCGATGGCCCCGCCTTCACCCGTGCTCATGTTGCAACGCACGAAGCCGCTCGCGATCTTCTGCTCCGGCGTGGCTTCCGGCAGCAAATCCCCCGCGAGCTGTTCGATCGTAAATTCGTTGTAAGGCTTGTTCGTGTTGAACGCGTTGATCACGTACTCGCGGTACTTCCAAATGCTCCGCTCCGAATCGATGTGGAACCCGTGCGAATCCGCATACCGCGCCCCATCCAGCCAATACCGCGCCTCATGCTCGCCAAAACTCGGCGACGCCAGCAACCGATCCACCACCTTGTCGTAAGCCGTCGCGCTCTTGTCCGCGAGGAACGCATCCACCTCGGCGGGCGTGGGAGGAAGCCCCGTCGTGTCCAGCGACGCGCGCCGGATCAACGTCGTCTTGTCCGCTTCCGGCGATGGCTTCAGTTTTTCCTTCTCCAGCCGCGCCGCCACAAAATTGTCGATCGGGTTCTTCGGCCACTTCTTCTCCTTCACGACCGGAACCGCGGGCCGCTGCGGTTTCTGAAACGCCCAATGCTCCTGCCATGCCGCGCCTTCTTTGATCCAGCGCGTCAGCAAATCCACTTGGGCAGCCGAGAGCGGCTTCTTGCCGGACTTCGCAGGCGGCATCCGATCGTCCTCGTCCTTGGCCGTGAGGCGATGGATCAATTCACTCTTTTCGGGATGTCCGGGCACGATCGCGAGCTCGCCCGACTTGGCTGGCTTGAAGGCGTCCTCCTTCAAATCAAAGCGCAGCTTGGCCTTTCGCTTGTTGTCATCCGGCCCGTGACAGGCGAAGCAATTGTCCGACAGGATCTGGCGGATATCGCGGTTGAACTCAATCGGCTTGGTAGCCGGAGGTTTGGCGGCAGCAGCGAGCGCAGAAGGTGCGACAAACTGGCTGCCGGCCCACACGACCCAAGCAAAGACGAACCATCGTGACATGAGATTAAATTCCGTTGTTCTTCGGAGAATGCGCAGGAAGGTAACGCACCCTGCGGAGAAATCGACGCTGAAGTGCGCGCGGGTATTTAAGGGAAGAAGGAGATGTGTCCCGCGAAGGGGCGAAGTGTGCGAAGAACCTGAAAACCGTCTTCGCTTCCTTCGCCCCTTCGCGGGACTCTTCAAACGGAGCGGCGTGATTGGATGGAGCGAGCCGACAGTGTGAACCAGCGAGCGCCCGCGGCCATGACTCAATGGCCCCGGGCCGGCCGCCACACCACATTCGCGAGCAACATGAGAGTTAGGGCCACCAACCCCAGCGTGATGGCGATGATAAGACCTCGTCGGCTCATGGGGGATTTTGCGTGAACACGCGCCCATTAGCTACAACCACTGCCGGATCTTTTCCTGATATTTATTGTAGATGAAACCCAGCGTGAGCAACACGACGCCCAGTGCCATGAAGCTGAGGATTCGGTAGATCGTTTCCAGTTTCCACACGTCGAAGAGGAAGACGCGCGCGATGGCGAGCGCGAGAATGCCGAGGCCCAGCCATCGATGCATCCGCTCGCGGACGAGAAATCCCAGCGCGAAGAACAGGAACGCCAGTCCGGCCCAACTCACGGTGAGGAGGAATTGCGCGCCGGAAGTCAGCACGGTCCAGCGCGAGACGAATGTCCACAGCGCACACCCGGTCACGAGGATGATCACGGGATCGACGGGCTGCGACAATGGCCAGCGTTCGCGATTGCGGCGAAGGACTTGTTGAACCGCGAGCAGCGACAAGAGCGTCAGCGCGTTGGGCCAGGTGATGACTTCGCATTGGAGCGCCCATTGATACCACCACCACGCCATGCCGAGCGCTGCGAAGATTCCGCTGTACACGAGCGCCTCGCGATTTCTCCAGAAGCCGGAAACAGCGAGCCCGACGTAGCTCAGAAGAATCAACGTCCAGAACTGGTGCGTCGCCGGGATGTAAGCGAATACCCACCACACGGACATGATGAAAGCCACGCCGCGATAGAACCTGCTCACTTGCAGCAGCGGCACGCTGACGGCGTCGCTGGTTTTGTGGCGTGACAAATAGACCGTGGTGGTCAGGCCGAGGAGCAGGATCGTGACGATCGGCACGAGAGCGAAACTCCATTGCGGTTTTTGATTGGCCAACTGATGCGCAAACTCAACGCCACTGACGATGAGGAAAACTTGCGCGCACGCGGCGAGCGTCCATGCGCGCGTGACCACGCCGTAGATCGTGAGGGCGATGGCGAGTCCGTTCAGGAACACGAGCCACGCCGACGGCGCGAATTGCGGTTTAAGCCAGAAGAAAATCACGCCGACGAGCGCGAGCCCGTAGATGATCTGCAGGACTTCGCGAACGGCGGAGGCGACATTGAGTTGCCTCTGGCGTTGCCACCAATGACTCAGCGCGAGCGTGCCGGCGATGAGCGCCGAAGGAACGAGCCAGTGCGGCCGCTGTTCCTTCATCGCGAATTCGAAGAACCACCAGCATTGGCTGAACAGCGCGAGCGCTTGCGCGAAGATCGGCAGTTCGCGCGTGCGCAGCAGGTAATACGCGGCGGTCAACGCGAGCGCTTCGACCATCCACGCCACCGCACGCCACTCCGACGCCACGGCGTGCCACGTGATCACGCCGGTGAGCACCACCGCGAGGCCGTTGAAGAATCCACTGAGCGGACGCACGGCGCTCGGGTCGGTGTCGTGCCGACCTGTCCACCATCCATTGAAGATC
>JBBRBM010000192.1:0-11587 GCA_038205745.1 Verrucomicrobiota bacterium
GGACGTATTGCCGCGCCTGGGCCAGGCGACTACTGGAGAAGTTAAGCGCCTGACACCGCAAGCCTGGCATCGCACCCGCGCGTCGGCCGAATCGCCCGCCGCCTGACAACTCCTCACCTGGTTCCGCCGGACGGATACGAAGCACGGCGGCGGTGCTGAGTCCGCGGAAAGCCGTGCCGAACAAGTTGCCCCACCACATGTGTTGCTCGATTTCGTAAATGGACTTGCGCAAAGCGACACTCGTTTCCGGACTGAATTTCGCGGGAGCGGCCTTGATGTCGTCGCGCAGTTTTTGCAGGAAGGCGAGCGCGGTGAGCGATCGAAGCTCGCCGAGTTTCTCGACCGCGGCGATGCGCGTCTTGTCGTCCTCGGAGGCGAGTTGAGTGGTGGCGACGGCTTCGAGTAACGCTTTGATGACTTCCTTTTGCTTCTCGGATTTCTGCCGCGCTTCGAAGAACGGCAAATACTCGGCGTTCTGGTCCTGACCTAGTTTGATCACGGCGTCGCGCCGCATTTTGGGGTTCGAATTTCCGAGTGCGAAGAGATCGAGCGTGGCTTTGATTGCCTTGCGAAGCTTCGAGGTCGCGTCTGCGGCCGTGATGTCATTCGCCGTGAACCAGAGCGGCTTGCCATCAGCGCCTTTCAGGAATTCACCGTCGATGACACGGATGCCTTTGGCTTTGTCGTCACTGTCGAGCGCGACGTCGAGGAGGAACGGAGTTTTGGTTTCGTTCGTTTCGTAGAGGTAAAGCGCTCCGCCACGCCATGCAGCCAACGCTTGCTCGACAAGTGGATCATTCGCCTCGATCAGGCTCTTGATGACTTCAGTCTGGCGCGCGAAGTCATCAGTGAGAATCGCTTCGACGAGGTTGGTGCGATGCTGGGGAGCAGCTAAGAGCGATAGTGATGCGAAGCAGGAAAGGAGAACGAGAAAGCCACGGATGATCCAGGATGAACACGGAAGCGTTGTTCGCGCAATGTGTTCAGAAGTGATTGCACGATCGTAGTGTTGGCGAGTCATCCCAGGTTTCCGCGAAGTTCCCTTTTGCTGAAGAGGCGGAGCCAGCCCGGCCCCGCCTCACAACGCATACGCAACAAATACATTCGCTAGTTCGACGCCACTTTCTTGGGCAGGAACTTTTCGCTGAACGGTTCGCCAGCGACACCTTTGAAGGTCTTGATGATCTTGAACTGGCCGCTCGCGAGTGTCTCGCCAATGAACACGTTGTTAATCAGGTGATGATTCTCCTGCATCGTTACTTCGCCAGCAGGATCCTTGAACTTCTGGCCGATGAGCGCATCACGAACCTTGTCCACTTCGAAGGAATCAGCCTTCTCGACGGCTTGCTTCCAAAGGTGAACGCCCATGCGGGAGAGGTTCATCGGGCTGCAGGTGACGCGGCCCTTCGCATCGATGCCGGTGACCTTGTAGTCAACACCGGTGACCTTCGGCTCCTTGATCCATGCCATGAAGTCCTTCACGAACATGGTGTTCTCAGGCGACTTGATGCTCATGAAGTAAGTCCAGCAGCCGAGCTGGCCGACGAGGTCTTTCGCGGGAAGGCCGCGGAATTCGTCTTCAGAGATCGAGAAGGAAACGACGGGGCAATTCTCCGACGTCAATCCAGCGTTCGCGTATTCCTTGAAGAACGGAACGTTGGTGTCGCCGTTGAGCGTGCTGATGATGCATGCCTTGCCGCCCGCGGCGAATTTCTTCACCGACGCCACGATGGTCTGGTAATCCGTGTGACCAAACGGCGTGTAGATTTCCTCGATGTCAGATTCCGGAATGCCTTTGGCCTTCAGGTATTCCTTGAGGATCTTGTTCGTCGTGCGCGGATAAACGTAGTCCGAGCCGAGCAGGTAGAACTTCTTCTTCCCTTCCGCGAGCATGTAATCCCCAGCCGCCAATGGACCAGAGGTCGGAAGAGTTTCCAGGACTGTCGAAGTTGAAGTAATCAATCTCGAAGCCAGTACCCAGCTTCTCAGTCAACTGAACTCCGCCGATGGTTCCAACGCCCTTGGTTTCTGCGCCTGCCGGTTGGCAATCGTAGAACGGGTAAACGTTGAACCAGAAGTTGCTGGTTGGCTTGAAATTCAAGCTGGCGCTGAACGCCTTGCCCTCATTGTTGTCCACCGGCCCTTGAAAGAGTCCGTTGTCCACGCGCAGCGACAGGCCCACCTTGTCGGTGAAATTGTAGGTGGCCTGCACCCCGGCGGACGGGCCGTTGCCGGTGAACCACCATTGGTTGCCTTGAGAAAAGTTGACGTTGGCCGCGCCGCCGTCGCCCGACTCATAGTTCAGAAGCGAAATGAGTTCACCCGCCTTGATGTTCAACCCGGTGCCGATCGGAACATTCAGTTCCACATAGGCCTCGCGCAGATCATTAAAGCTCGAGTTGTTGCCGGGAGTATTCAGTTGTGGCGCGTCCTCGCCAAAGATCAATGAAGCCTTGAAGCCAGCATCCCACTTGTCCGAGGCGACCGGCTTGCTGGCGGCGGTGACCTTGAACTTGTTAAGCGAGAATGATTTGTCCTTGGTATTCCACAGATACGCGTCGGACATGCCGTCCTTCGGGTTGGCCGTGTTGTAGAAATACGACGCCTGCACGAAACCGCTCAGTTGGATTTCCGACAGCGCCTTGACCACGTAAGGCGGGGGCGCGCTGGGTGTCAGACCCTCCTTCTGGGCCATGCCCTCGAGCGTATCGAGACGCTTTTCCAGGTCGGCATTCTCTTTTTCGAGACGTTCCATGCGCACCGCGCCGCCGCTTTCGGACTGGGCAAATGCGCCTGGGCTCGATGCGATCAGAGCGGTGCCAACGCACGCGCCAAATGCCATCGGTACGCGTGCGATTCTTCGTTTTGGGTTTTTCCACCTCATAGAGTTTTGTTTTTTCAGTTGTTGTTGGGGTTGCGTCTTGAACGCTCGGCGTCCCATTAACAATGCGCGTGCCAGTCGATGAATCGGGAGGCAAACGACGCTGAATCCAGTTCAGCATTTCGATGAAAGGAAATGATGCGATCGACTCACGCCCGACGCAGTCGATGATCGAATCGACGTGATGTTTCCCAAATGTCACGCGCCAGCCGTGCTCATGAAAACGAGCCACGAAGCTTCTGTGTCATTCGCGCAGAGCAAAAGACAACAGCCTGCGCAAACGTGATCACGCTGACGCCGATTGCGCGCCCGACTCAGCCAGAGGAAAAGAACCGCATCCGCTTCGCGCCAAACATTTGCACCGCTGCATTCGTTGACAGACGTCAAGCCGCCACGTGAAGAAAGATGACATTTTCGCACTTCAGCTATGAAATCCACGCTTCGTGTCTTCACCTTCCACTCACTGCACGCACTCATCGCTCTTCTCCTGCTGGGCGGCAGCACCACCGTCGCATTGGCCGCTTCCAGCACGTTGCGACTCGTCGATGGGTTCAACCGAAACGGCGCACTGAAATGGACGAACGATGTGCTCACGACGGCACCCGTGTACGAAATCTTTCGCAGCACCACCGTGACTGGCGCCTGGTCACACCTCAAATTCGTCACCAACCAAACCTCGTCCAGCGCGACCAACCCGCTAACGGCTGCCGAGTTCTACAAGATCGGTTGGGTGAAGGATGCGGAGACGACGTTCGACTACATGTTCGACGAAGGCTACGGCGTTCCCTCCGTCGTTGGTCAGTTGAAACTCACGTTCGTTCCTGGTCCGACACTCGGCACATGGTCGTGTGATGACTTTTTGATGGTCGATTATCTCCATCCCATTGGTAACGGCCAGTTCGTCAGCGGTGGGATTTTTATCGACCAGGGTTCCCATGCAGTGGCGCTTGCGTTCACACCGGTGGTCGCCGATTCGGGCGTGTTCCTCGTCGGTGACATGGATATCGGCAACGTCGGCGGACGCCCGGCTTACACCGGCTTCTCGGGATACGTTTACATAAATGGAATCGCGGGTCCGTCGGAGATTGGATTTTTTTCCGCCACCCGCCATTGATTTGATCTCGATCAACACCGACGGAAAAACCTGTTGACCCTGCGCGACGCGTTCACGTAGCGTCGCCGCCCTGATGATGAATCTGACCAACAACGTAGCGCTCGTAGTCGTCGTTATCTGACGGCGGGCGAAGTTGTTGTTGTCACAAGTCGCCCGCGGTTCCCAAATGAGGAACGCGGGCCTTTTTATTGCGGAATGTTGAATGCGGAACACGGAATGGAACATGAATGACAAACACCCATTCCGAAATCCGCACTCCGAAATCCGCATTTGATTTTATGCGACACACCATATCGATCACAGTTGAAAACAAGTTCGGCGTGCTGACGCGCGTGGCGGGGCTCTTCTCGGGCCGCGGCTACAACATCGAATCGCTGAACGTTGCCCCCACCCAGGATCCGACGACTTCCCGCATGACGATTGTCACGCGCGGCGACGAGGCGACGCTTGAACAAATCATCAAGCAGCTCAAGAAGCTCGTGGATGTCATCGAGGTGCAGGATTTCCGCGAAGGCGAATCGGTCGATCGCGAACTGGTGCTCGTGAAGGTGAGTGTCGACGCCAAGTCCCGAGCCGAGGTGATGCAGATCACCGACATCTTCCGCGCCAAGATCGTCGATGTGCAGCCCAAGAGCCTCACGATCGAGATCACCGGTGATGAGAGTAAGGTGGAGAAGTTCCTCAGCCTGATGAACACCTTCGGCATCGCCGATATCACGCGCACCGGCAAAGTGGCGATGGCCAGGAAGTGAATCAGTGATCAGTGAATCAGTAATCAGTGGAAAGTTCGGTCACTGATTTACTGATTACTGACCTACTGTTTCACTGATTACTGGGCTTGCACTGAACAGTGCGTTCGCGCTCAATAACCCGCTCTTAAAACGAAAGAACATCAATGCCAGCAAAAGTTTACTCTGACAAAGACGCCGATCTCGGCGTGCTGAAAAACAAAACGCTCGCCGTCCTCGGCTTCGGTTCGCAGGGCCACGCCCACGCGCTGAATCTCAAGGAGAGCGGCCTCAACGTGATCATCGGCCTTTACGAAGGCTCGAAATCGATCCCGGTCGCGAAGGAAAAAGGTTTCGAAGTCGTCACCACCGCGGAAGCCGTGAAGCGCGCCGACGTGATCTTCGTCGCGCTGCCCGACACGAAGCAGCCCGCCTGCTACGAGAAGGACATCAAGCCCAACCTCACCAAGGGCAAGACGCTTCTCTTTAGCCACGGCTTTGCGATTCATTTCAAGACGATCGTGCCGCCGAAGGATGTGAACGTGATTCTCGTCGCGCCGAAAGGCCCCGGCCACATCGTGCGCCGCCAGTTCACCGAAGGCAAAGGCGTGCCCGCGCTCATCGCGGTTTATCAAGGCGGCAACGCGGCGAAAAAGGTCGCGCTCGCCTGGGCCAAGGGCATTGGTGGCACGCGCGCCGGCGTCATCGAAACCAGCTTCAAGGAAGAGACCGAGACGGATCTTTTCGGCGAACAAACCGTGCTCTGCGGCGGAACGACCGCGCTGGTGCAGGCCGGCTTCGAAGTGCTCGTCGAGGCGGGTTACTCGCCTGAGATGGCTTACTTCGAGTGCCTGCACGAGTTGAAACTGATCGTCGATCTGATGAACGAGAAAGGCATCGCGGGAATGCGATTCTCAATTTCCGAAACCGCCAAGTGGGGCGACGTCTCCGTCGGCCCGAAGATCATCGACGCTTCCGTGAAGAAACGCATGAAGGCGGCGCTCAAGGACATCCAGTCCGGCAAATTCGCGAAGGATTGGGTGAAGGAATATCAGGGCGGCTACAAAAAGTACAACGCGCTGCTCAAGAAGAGCGAGCAACACGGCATCGAGAAGACCGGCGAACGCCTGCGTTCACTCATGCCTTGGATGCCCAAGCGCAATATCAAGGGCGCGCAAGCGGCGTACTGAATAGTGGCGCGGGCGTCCCGCCTGCGACCCTCCTGCGGCCCTCCGGGCTGCAGAACACCAGCCGGGACGGCCAGTGGACCATGGCAGACGAGACGTCTGCCCCACTACCCTTTCTCAAGCCGCTGAACGAAAGTTCAGCGGCTTTTTCATTTGCGGCACACGGACGCGATTGCGTTTCATTCGCCGACAAAGTGAGCACGATCCGAGTCACCATCTGGAACGAGTTTGTTCACGAGCGGACCACGCCAGTGGTCGCACAACTTTATCCGCACGGCATTCACGAAACCATCCGCGGGTTCCTCTCGCATGATTCCGATCTAAGCATCTCGACAGCGACTCTTGATGAACCGGAACACGGCCTCACTGAATCGCGCCTCGCCCACACCGACGTCATCCTCTGGTGGGGCCACGTGAAGCACGATGCAGTGTCCGACGAAGTAGTCGCGCGCGTTCATGCCCGGGTGAATGCCGGCATGGGCATCGTGGTGTTGCACTCGGGTCACTACTCAAAAATCTTCAAGCGGCTGATGGGAACTACGTGCGCATTCCGCTGGCGCGAAGCCGGCGAGCGCGAACGCGTCTGGGTCGTCAATCCAGCGCACGAGATTGCCGCTGGACTCGGCGAATCGTTTCTTATTCCGCAGAGCGAAATGTACGGCGAGCCGTTCACGATTCCCGAACCGGACGAACTCGTGTTCATCTCGTGGTTCGAAGACGGCGACGTGATGCGCAGCGGCTGCTGCTGGACGCGCGGCGCTGGTCGCGTGTTTTACTTCAGTCCCGGACACGAGACGTATCCGATTTACCATCAGCCAGAAATTCAGCGTGTCATCCGCAACGCCGTTCACTGGGTGCGCCCGCGCGGCACCGCGCCGAATGTGCCACGGAATGTTACCGTCGATGAGGCTCATGAAAAAATCTCCACTCCGGGCGCCACGCTCCACAATGCGCATGGGAAATTAAGGTGATCGCCCAGTTCATATCCATCAGTCGCGCCGCTGCCGAACGCGGGCTTCGCTTTCTTCTCATCGGCGGCCACGCGGTCAGCGCGCACGGATACTCCCGTAAAACTTTTGACCTCGACCTTCTGATTTCCCGTGACGATTCCGAAGCCTGGCGGGCCTTGATGATCGGGCTGGGCTTTGACTGCATCCACGAGCAATCCGCGTTTTTCCAATTCGCGACTGTGGACATGCCGCAGGTGGACCTAATGCGAGTGAGCCCCGAGACGTTTGAAAAACTGCTCGCAACTTCGGAGACTCGTACGGCCCTCGGCGTCGAGACCCGCGTGCCGTCGCTGGACAGCCTGCTCGCGCTCAAAATCCACGCCGCCCGCCATGCGCTGCCGCATCGGCGCCACAAGGATCTCATCGACATTTTCGCATTGGTGGACGCCAACACGGTGGATGTAACCAGTGACTCCTTCCGAGAATTGTGCCACAAATACGGCACGGCTGAATTGTATGCAGACATCGTCAAAGCATCCCGAAGGACGTGACTTCAAGGTGCCCGACCTGGACTTGCCGGTGCTTCCCGAGATTGCGCGCCGTCCGCCCGTGCTAACGATGGACCAGTATTTTCGATTGAACGAAAGCGATTCATTCGAATCGAGCCAACCACCGCTCGTGCCCGTCAGCGAAAAATGCGCCGTGGTTTTCGAACTGTGAGCGGCACTGACTTCCGCACCCCTTCGCCAGACAGCATTGATCTTCTCTGGCACGACTTCGACGAGCGCGAGGAAACGCTGCGTCGCATCATCGCGGAACGACTTACTGCGAAACCTGCGCCGCTGCTCGATGACTTCATTGTCGCGACTTACTTCTTCGCATTGCGTTCATGGTCGCTCGAACACGCGGCGAAGGAAATCAGCTACCACGCGACGAGCGGCACGAAGGACGTCGCGCCGGGCTCGCTGATCGAGCAATGCACCGGGAAGCTCGTCGGCGTCGATGCGTGGGACAGCACGGGCCGGCTCGGTCTGCTGCACGTGGCGTATCCGCTGAAGATGCTGCTGCAAGCCGACGGGCACCTCACCTCGACAGACATTCTTCATACGGCCGCGGGCGCGATCATTTTCGACGTTTACGAAAACCAGGACGCACGCCTGGTCTCGCTGCAAATTCCAGAGCGCGTCATCCGTACTTTTCCCGGACCGGCGCACGGGCCGGCGGGAGTTCGCGCGTTGACTCGATGGCCCGCCGGTACTCCGATGTTCGGCACGATCCTGAAACCGACCGCCGGCATCACGCCCAACGAAGTCGCTGATCTTGTCCATGAAGTCGCGAGTTGCTCGCTGTTCTGCTTCGTGAAGGAGGACGAGAACTTGTATCCACGACTCCCCTACTCGGGCGCCGCCGAGCGCACGCGCCGCGCCGTCGAAGCTATCAAGCGCGTGCAAGACCAGCGCGGCGGGCGCGGAATTATTTTCTCACCGCACATCACAACGGCACCGCACGAGTTTCTCGACACGCTGCACGCGGTGATTGATGCAGGCGCTACCGGCGTGATGTTCAGCGAGTCGTTCTGCGGCGGCACCGTCCGCATGGCGCGCGAAGCGACGAAGCATTTGCCTCAACCGCCCACGATCTACGGACACAACGCCGGCATTGGCGTGAAGACGCGCAGCATTTTCCGCGAAGTCGTTGACCTGCTCGCGCGCCTCGACGGCATCGACTTTCGCCAGACGGCACCGGTTCGTCCGGGCACTCCGTTTCTCAAACCGTACAGCGCAGAATGGGAAGCGAGTGAACACGCGCTGGCGATGCCGCTGCCAGCGTGCCGCCAGCATCTTGCTGGCCCGGATGCCAGCGAGACGCTGGCGGCACGTTGCATCAAGCCCACGACGATCGTTCGCGCGGGCGCACTCGACCAGGGCAACGTCGGTCTGAATCTCTCGGATGCCGAAAGCCGTGGGATCATCGATGGCATAATGTTTCTCGCAGGTTCCGCGATCAATTCGGTCAAGGATTCGAGCGACAAAGCGAATCCCAAGCTCGGTGCAGAAGCGATGTTGCAGGCAATCGACGTGCATCGCAGTGGCGCTTTGCGCGACGTGCCTCCTGAAAAACATGCGCGTCATCTCATGCGTTTGGCTGAAACGAAAAGCTGAATGCGCTGCGTGAAGCTTTGCGTCAGCGTTATCCCGAATTGAAATGATTCAAAAGGAACAGCGTTTGTTGCGCATCGGCATCCTCGGCTGCGGGCCGATCTCGCAGATCGCGCACTTCGACGCCTGCCGCAAAGCGCGCAACGCGGAGCTCTACGCGATTTGCGATCTCGCGGATGACTTGCGCGAGAAGATGGCGGCCATGCACGAGCCGCAGGTCGCTTACAGAAATTACGATGACATGCTCAACGACACGAAAGTTGAAGCAGTGATCATCGGTGTTGCGGATCAATACCACGTGCCGCTCGCGATGAAAGCCATCGCCGCCGGCAAGCACGTGCTGCTGGAAAAACCGCTCGGCGTGAACATCGAGGAATGCGAACAACTCCGCGCACGAGTTCACGAGTCGCGGATCACGTTTCAAATCGGGAACAATCGCCGCTTCGATCCCGGCATCGCGTTCGCGCAAAAGTTTGTGCGTGAGGAAATCGGCCAACTGATTGCGTTGAAGGCGTGGTATTGCGACTCCACTCATCGGTACACGATGACGGACAACCTTCAGCCCATCGTGCGGCAAAGCGCGAACGCCAAACGACCGGAAGGAAACCCGAAAGCCGACAAGCGCCGCTACTTCATCCTCACGCACGCGAGTCACCTTGTAGACACCGCACGTTTTCTTGCCGGTGAAATCATCGGCGTGCGCGCGCGGCTTTCCGAGCGCTGCAATTCCTTCACGTGGTTCATCGAACTCGAACTCGCGAACGGCGCGCTCGGTCATCTTGATCTCACGATCCCGGTGCGCGGCGATTTCGAGGAAGGTTTTCAGATTTACGGCGAGCACGGCAGCGTGAAGGGACAGGTGTTTTTGCCTTGGTATCACAAGGCCAGCGTCGTCGAGTGTTTCTCCGAACGCGAACGCCAGTTTCACCGTCCGCTCGGCGAAGACGCGCACACTTACAAACTCCAGATCGAAGGCTTTGCCGACACGATTCTTCACGGCAAACCTCAGCACGGCGCAAACGTGGACGACGGTCTCGCCGCCATGCGCGCGCTCGTCGCCATCGCGCGCAGCGTGGAGAAAACCGAGACCGTCAGGCTCGAAAACGTCAGCGGAACGGTCTAGCCGAGTCAGTCACTGTGGTTCGCCGAGCGTCGCTTCTAAATTCGTTGGGCGGGCGATCATCCTCCTTAACCATTGATCCGCCTCGTGTCCCTGTACCGCCACCTGCGTCAGGATGCCCCAACGGGTTGAAGCGCGAGGTCGATGACAGCGTTTAACTCGCGTGACTCCCCGCGGCTCCACAAGCCCTGATACTCGTTCTCGCCCATCTGAAGTTTCGCCGCAGCGGTGATCTCGTCCATGAAGACGCGGCGAACGGGCTGGAGTACGAAACCAAGGCGCTCCCGGACTCGGGCGACTCCCGCCGCCAATTGCACCACGACGGGGTAATTTTTCCGTTGCGCATGGGTGAGGGCCGCGATTTCCAGCGCTTCGCTCAGGGCGCGCCGGTCGCCGATGGCCTTGGCGAGGGCCAGGCTCTCGATGAGGTATTTCTCCGCCGCAGCGGTGTCGCCGGCCCGAATTTCGATCCACGCCATGGTGCAGAGCGTGTCTGCGCAGCCTTTGTTGTCCTTCAAAGTTCGGCGAATCCCGAGGCTCTCTTCCGCATAATCGCGCGCCAGCACCCACTCTTTGCGCAGCAGCGCCACCTCCGCGAGGCTGCGCAGCGGGAAGGCGATTTCGCGGGAATTTGACTGCTCGCGAAAGGAATCCAAGCTCTGCGACAGCTTGCGGGAAGCCTCTTCGAGATTGCCCTCGTCGAGGGCCACCGCACCCAAATTGAACAACGCCACGGCCACCATTCGCTGGTTGCCGTTGTCGCGTTCCATTCGCAGGCATTCGGTCAGATGTTCGCGGGCCAGTGTGTATTCGCCGTGGATGCGCGCGACGTTGCCCAAATCATTTCTCGCGTTCGCAATCCCGGCCTGATTCTGGTTGCGCTCCGCGAGAGCCAGCGCCCGTTCCATCCACATCTGCGCAGCCGCGAAATCCGCCTGCCGATAGGCCAGCCAGCCCGATCCGCTCAAGGCCCGCTCCAACAACACCGGATGCTCGTCCGCGCCCTTCAGGCCGATGGCTTCCTCCACCCGTTGGCGACCTTCGGCGAAGTAGCCCCGAATCTCGAGGAACCGCCAGACATAGGCGGCCATGCGCAGCGCGGTTTCCGCGTCGTCGTGTTCCAGCGCCCAACGGAATGCCGCGCGAAGATTGTCCACTTCCCCCTGCAAGACTTCGAGCCAGCGCGCCTGATCTCCCTTGAGCAATTGCGCGCTCGATTCCTCGACCAATCCCGCGAAGATCGAGGCGTGCCTCGCGCCATAGTAATCGAGTTCCTGTGGGGTGAGCTTCTCCTTGATGAATTGGCGCACGGGTTCGAGCAGCCGGAAGCGCTGCAATCCGTTTACGTCGCGTGAGACGACCATGGAATTGTTCAGCAACTTTTGAATGAGGTTCACCGTTCCGCCGGGCTTCTTGAGGCGATCGGCGTAGATCGCCGTCGCCCACTC
>JBBRBM010000193.1:0-11337 GCA_038205745.1 Verrucomicrobiota bacterium
ACCACCGTTCCCAGCCCCTTGTCGATACCGGTCTCTACCACGACGCGCGGTTTCGTCGCACGCAGCAGGGCGTACCAACCAAGCCGCCGACCGTAGCGCGGTTCTGCATCAGAACTGTGGCGCTCGCGACTCTCTTGTGTACGACGGATGAGCATCTGACGAAGCGGTTCGTCGTTTTCGAGCTCCGCCATGTAGCTTTGGATTTCGTCGATCGGATGACCTGAGACAACGGCCACATAGCTCGCAAGGTAGCGTTTGTTCAGCGCTGTGAGGTGATACGTGTGATTGTAATGCTCCTTGGACGCAAAGGCCCACTTAACTGCGTTCCCGACGTGCCGGCTCAGATAAGGCATAGCCACGAACAGCAGCCGGTAGGTAATCATCAACAGCCTTCCTGCCGCCGTGAATTTTAGGAATCTTCGAAGCATGCCTCAGGGACGCTTGACCGGACGGAAGTTCCGGCGGTTGCGCATGGAGAGATTGTAATAGGTGCGGAATCCCATTTTGACCACGTGGAACAAGCGAGCAACACCTGGAAGAAATTGCGCC
Source organism: Verrucomicrobiota bacterium (assembly GCA_038205745.1). GTDB lineage: Bacteria > Verrucomicrobiota > Verrucomicrobiia > Limisphaerales > SIBH01 > JANNGC01. The sequence goes on from JBBRBM010000193.1 coordinate 550, forward strand.
AGCTTCGGCCGAGAGGCGCTCCAAGCTTTCCGGTTCATACCTGCCGCACTGTTGGCCTCCTCGGGGCGTTGCCAACGTTCGCTGTAATCACTCTGCTGTGGAACCCGTGCAAAGATCGGCGCCACCCGCTTTCGTTGCGCTTGCACTAACAGGTTGATTGGTCCGAAAGAAATCGCCTCCACTCGGGAACGGATTTTATCCGGATCACTTACCTCAAACCACCGCCCGTACGGCCCGACAAGGTGCGCGATCATGCGATCCACCTGAAAACCATTGGGTTCACTCAGTGTTCGATAAAACAGTTCGGGACTGAACTGGTAAAAGCCGTGTCCCCACCAGTTATTGCCAGCCGTGTGAGTAACGAAGCGACCATTCGGCTTCACCATTTCCATGCAGTTCTTCAGTGCCTGAGGAAAATTAAAAACGTGCTCCAACGTCCCGCCGTCAAACACCAAATCGAACCGCGCCTTCATCTCTTCGGGAATGGGTTGGTTCAAATCACAGATAAATTCGGCGCCTTCAAAGTCGGAAGCGTCCAGAGATCGAACGCTCTTCGCCCCCAGCGTTAGGAAGATCGATTCTGCAAAACCACTGTCGGGCGCGCCCGCTTGAAACGCGCTGTTCGGAAAGCCATGTTGCGTGAACAGCTTCTGCAGCTTGGCCGGATAAACGTTCAGATCCTGACGACCAATCGTTAGTACGTCGCCAAATTCAACACCGCTCTTGCGTGCCGCGATCAGAAACTGCACTGCATTGATGTCGAGTCCCATACTATTTCTCCGGCTTCTTCGCCTCAATCAACAACAGATGACCTCGCCGATACATCAATCGTTCCAATGGGCGGCCGAACCAATCCGGCAGCGGCATCAAGCCGATGGAAGTCGCTTTCACATCACTAAAGCCCACCAACTCGAACAACTCCTGCGCCTGCAGCACCGACAACGCCCGCACGTGACCTGTGACGCCGGCAAAAGCCGGATCGGTCATCGGCACGCCCTCAGGAACATGTTCACCGGAGTGAAGCCCGAGCGGATTACCGAGAAACCAACCGCAACAACGCATCAGCGTAAACGGGGTGTAGCCGAATAGCATCGCGGTGGTGTTCAGAAAACTGGTCAGGTTCTCAGAAGTAATGAACGCGGAGCCTCCCGGTTTGAGCACGCGCAGGATCTCGTGGGTGAAAAGCCGGGTGTTGTGCAGATGCTCGATCACTTGCGAACAATGAACCGCGTCAAACGTGTTATCCGCATAGGGCCACACACCATTCAGGTCGAAAGCCTGCACCTGAATACCCTTCGCCTCCGCGCGCTTCATCAGTTCCGGCGCGGCTTCAATTCCGCAAAAAAGCTTGGGCTTGTGGTCGATGTAGCGGAAGAGAAACGAACCATCCCCGCAGCCAACATCCAACAAGGACTCTGGACGCAAGCGGGCCACGCGCTGCCCGCTCCAATCGTCGGAACGCTGGCAACTGCGCGCGTGCGCGCCCACAACCATTCGTTGCAACGCCCGGACGATCATGCTGTGTGCTTTGGCGACAAGGGCGGAATATGTGCGGTGTTTCCACCCAAATTGCAAGCGGTTGGAAAACCGGTCCGCCGCGACAGGCGCGTTGACAATGATCCCGACACCCTTGAACAATCCCGCGCCAAAACTCACCCCGTTCGCGCTCGGGCCGGATCGAACGCGGCGGATCGTTGATTTGTCAGCCATTAATTATGAAAAAATCGTTGAGCGGTTCCTGCAGCCTGCTCCTACTGATCATCATCCTCGGCGTGGTGCTCGTGTATTTATTTCACGAGAGCTTTGTTCCGAGGAAAGCGCTCCACAGCAATGACGGTCCGCTCGGCGTTCAGTTTTGCCGGCCGCTCGCGCTGCCTCAGGCGTTCTTCGGCATCTGGAATGATCTGAACTGGCTCGGCGCATACAATGGCGCCTACTCGCCAAATTTCAGCGGGATGACTTACCAACTGACTGGCGCAACAGGCCGCGTGAATTTCTACGCGCCGATTTCCGCTCTCGTTCTGGGCCTGTCTGCCTGGCTTTTCTTCCGGCAGATCAAGTGCAGCTCACGTGTCGCGATTCTCGCCGCCCTTTCCGCGGCACTGAACATGAACTTTTTTTCGAACGCATGCTGGGGCTTGGGGTCGCGCGGCTTTGCTCTGGCGGCTGCGTTCCTGGCTCTGGCCGCCATTGAGGCGGGCATCACCATCCAGCCGATTCTCACCAGCATTCTCGCCGGCCTGGCGATTGGTTTGTCGATCACGGAAGGCGGTGACAACGGCGCCATCTTCAGTGTGTTCATTGGCGCGTATGCTTTCTGGCGAACGATCGTTGCGGCGAAATCGCCTGCGAAAGGCGCGCTGGTGGGCGTCGGTAAGGTCATCGCGATGGTTGCGTTTGCGGCGATTCTCGCGCTGCCAACCATCGGCATCTTCATGCGCACCGCGGTAAAAGGAATGGTGGGGATCAACCAAACCGAGCAAAGCAAAGAGCAGCGCTGGAACTTTGCCACTCAATGGAGTCTGCCGAAGATCGAGACGCTCCGTGTCGTCATCCCCGGCCTCTTCGGCTATCGGATGGATACTGCGGATGGCGGCAACTATTGGGGTCGGGTCGGTGAGTCGCCGGAGAATCCACAAGCGCTGCCGCGTTACTCTGGCGCTGGCGAATACGCCGGTGTTCTCGTGGTGCTCGTCGCGATCTGGGGCCTTGTGGAAGCACTGCGAAAAAAGGGTCAGGTGTTCACCGACATCGAGCGAAAGCTGATTCTCTTTTGGGCAGTGATGGCGATCGTCGCGATGCTGCTTGGCTGGGGCAGGCACGCACCGTTTTACCGCCTTGTTTACGCGCTGCCGTATTTCTCGACGATCCGCAATCCGATGAAGTTTTTCCACGCGTTCCATCTGTGCGTGATGATTCTGTTCGCTTACGGCCTGCTCGGATTGAATCGCCGTTACCTTGATGTGCCGGACAAGAGCACCTCTTTGTTCGAGCAACTCAAGGCGTGGTGGGCAAAAGCGCCCGCACACGAACGACTCTGGACCTGGGGTTGCATCGCTGTGCTGGCGCTGAGCGCAGTGGGGTGGTTCGGCTACGTCGGTTCGCGGGCGGAAGTGGTGAAGCATCTCATGGCCACCGGGTTTCAAGATCAGGAAGCCGCGACGCAGATTGCCAAGTTCAGCGCGAACGAAGTGTTTCTTTACGTTGTCTTCCTCGTCGCCTCGATCCTCGTGGTGACAGGAATTATCAGCGGCGCGTTCTCCGGTGCGCGGGCGAAATGGGCGGCAGTGATGCTGGGATTAATTTTAGTCGTGGATCTCGCGCGTGCGAATGCGCCCTGGATTATCTACTACGACTGGCACCAGAAATACGACGTCGCTGCCGCGGGCAAAACCATCGAGGAACGACGCAGTTCAAATCCCGTCATCGCGCTGCTGAACGACAAACCCATGGAACATCGCGTGGCGATGCCGCCGTTTCAGTTGAGCCGCGAGTTCAGCCTGCTTCAGCAGGTGTATCACGTGGAGTGGCTGCAACATCATTTCCCGTATTACGGCATTCAGACGATCGACATCCCACAAGAGCCCCGTGTGCCGGAAGACAAGCAGGCGTATCGTGAAGCCCTTTCCCGCAATCTGGCGCGACTCTGGCAACTCACCAACACGCGATACATTTTCGGTATCGCAGGAAATTTTGTTGATTCGCTGAACCTACAACTCGATCCGGTGCAGAAGCGTTTCCGGCAGGTCACAGCATTCAATCTCTACCAAAAGCAGGGCACGCCGTACATCGGCGCTGAAACGAACGGCACCGGGCCATTCGCGCTCATCGAATTCACCGGTGCGTTGCCGCGTGCGCGGCTTTACAGCAATTGGGAAATTCTCCCCGCCGACACGAACGTCCTAGCGCGCCTCGCCGATCCTGCATGGGATCCGACGCAATCCATTCTCCTTTCCGATGCCTCTGCTCCGAAGCCTGCGGTCACGTCGTCGAACGCGGTCGCGGGTGAAGCCACGATCACCGCGAACCCAAATCCCAAACTCGTGGAAGTCCGCACCAAGGCCGAGGCTCCCGCGATGTTGCTGCTCAACGACAAGACCGATCCCGAATGGCGCGCGTTCGTCGACGGAAAGGAAACCCCGATCTACCGCGCGAACTTCCTCGTGCGCGCCGTGCATGTGCCGGCGGGCCAACACACTGTGACGTTCCGCTTCGACATGAAGCCGACGAACTTTTACATCGTCGCCGGATGCGAAGCGTTCGGATTCATCCTGCTCGGCATCGTGATCTGGAGTGCGAAGCGGCAGAATGCGAAAGTCGCCCAAGCTCGATGAGCCAGCACGACTCGTATTACAAACAAAACGAAGCCTACGCCCAGCACCTTGAAGCGTGGGATCCTGCGCTCTACGGCAAGTATGCCGACACGCTGAAGCCCCAAAAGCCCGGCGCGCGGGCGCTCGATGTCGGTTGCGGCGTGGGTCAGGTCGTCGGGCGCTTGAACGAAGCGGGCTTCGAAGCTCACGGTGTCGACGTCTCGGAGCCGAACATCGTACGGGCGAAAAAAGTTTGTCCACGCTGTCAACTCTACGACGGCAAGCGCCTGCCGTTTGACGACCAGTTTTTCGCGAGTGTCGGGGCGCTCAATGTGCTCGAACACGTGGATGAACCCGAGGCGTTCGTGCGGGAACTGGTCCGCGTCGTTGAGATCGGCGGCAGGGTGGTTTTGTCATCGCCGAATTTTTTCCGCGTGTTCGGCTTTCGCGATTACCATTCCAAGATGCGCGGCATCGGAAACAAACTGCGCAACTGGAAACGCCTTCGCGAGAAGCGCGCGCAGATGTGGCGCGACCCGGACGCCGTCCGCTTCGACCACATGCAGCCGATCGTAAAGGAGCCGTTCACTCCGGATGATGATGCGATCGTGGCGACGAATGCGCTCGAAATGAAATTCTTTCTCGAACGCGCCGACTGCGAAGTGTTGAACGTCGAGTGTACGGATCGTTACGTGGCCAAACCCGTCGATTTCGTGCTGAACTTCGGCCCCTGGCGCTACGCCATGTTCAACTCATTCCTCGTGGCGCGCCGGGTGCGCTGATCGACGTAACCGTAAACTTTTCTCATGCGCGTGTTGATCGTTGGATGCGGATACGTCGGCCTGCCGCTCGGTGCCGAGCTGGTGCGGCAAGGTCACCAGGTGTTCGGCTTGCGACGCAGCGCTGGTAACGAAGGGGAACTTCGCGCCGCAGGCATTCAGCCGCTCATCGCCGACATCTCCAATGCCGAAAACCTCACGGCATTGCCTCGCGAGTTCGATTGGGTCGTGAATAGCGTCGCCTCAGCCGTCGGCGGTGAAGCGGATTACCGGCGCACTTACCTGGAGGGCACGCGCAATCTCCTGAACTGGCTCACGCCAGCGCCGCGCGCGTTCGTTTACACGAGCAGCACGGGAGTCTATGCGCAAAATGACGGCTCGGTCGTGACGGAGGAAAGCGCGACGGAACCGGACAGCGCGAGCACGCGCGTGTTGATCGAGACGGAGCAGTTGCTGATGTCCGCAGCCCGGGAAAAACAGTTTCCCGCCATGATTCTCCGCTGCGCCGGCATCTACGGCCCGGGGCGCGGTTATTGGCTGCGCCAGTTTCTCGCGGGTGAAGCGAGGCTGGAAGGCGCGGGCGAGCGCTGGCTGAACATGATTCACCGAGATGACGTGGGCGCAGCGATCATCGCTGCGTTGGAGCACGGTGCGCCGGGCGAAATTTACAATGCCGTGGACGACGAACCGGCCCAGCAGCGCACGTTGTTCGCCTGGCTCGCGGAGCGTTTGCACAGGCCGATGCCGCCGGCAGTGCCTGAAATGGCGAGCCCTGGCCGCCGAGCCGCCACGAACAAACGTGTGTCGAATCAGAAACTCAGGCTGGCGCTGGGCTGCAATTTGAAGTATCCGACCTTCCGCGAAGGTTATGCGGCGGAGCTGGCGCGGCTTGGATTGTGTGCGGACTGAAGTATCCTGCGGCGTGTGAGGCAAACCGTGGTATTCTACGCGGAACTTTTATCATCATGACATTCAGAATCGTTTTCGCGCTGCTCGCTTTGACGGTCACCGCATTTGCCGCGGTAATTCCGAACGACAAGCCGCTCATCACCACGCGCCACACCAACGATGTGCGCGCGCTCAAGACGCTCGTTCCCGGCCCCGACGACTCGCGCATCGCCCGCGTCGTCGCCGCCATCCTCGAGCGCAATCACTACACCCAGCAGGCGTTCGACGACACCGTCTCCACGAGCTTCCTGCAACGCTATCTCGACTCGCTCGATCCGATGCACCTCGTGTTCCTGCAATCGGACGTGAAGGAGTTCGACAAGTGGAAGACGTTGCTGGACGACATGACGCTGAAGCTCGGCGACACTTCCCCCGCTCAAGTCATCTTCAATCGATTCATCCAGCGTTTCGCCGCGCAGGTGAATTACGCGACGAATCTGCTGAACGTCGAAAAATTCGACTTCACGAGCGACGAGCGCTACGAGCCGAACCGCAAGGAGCTTCTCCGGCCCGCCGATCTCAGCGAGGCAAAGAAATTCTGGCGCGACCGCGTCCGCTTCGAGTACCTCACCGAAAAGCTGAACAAGGAAAAGCCCGAGACGATCAAGACGAACCTCGTGCGCCGCTATACGCGCCAGCTTCGCACGCTCAGCGATTTCGACAGCGACGATGTCTTCCAGATTTATCTCGATTCGCTGGCGCACGTTTACGATCCGCACTCGGATTACATGGGCAAGCCGGCGGCGGACAATTTCAACATCAGCATGAAGCTCTCGCTCTTCGGCATCGGCGCGTTGCTCCAGTCTGAAGACGGTTACTGCAAGATCAAGGAGCTCATGGAAGGCCCGGCGAAAAAGAGCGGGCAGGTGAAACCGAATGACAAAATCATCGCCGTCGCGCAGGGCACGAACGCGTCGGTGGATGTTTTCGACGAGCCGCTCAAGAAAGTCGTGGACCTGATCCGCGGCCCCGAAGGCACGGAGGTTCGCCTCACCATCATCCCGGTTGATGCGCCCGATACTTCGACCCGCAAAATCGTCACGCTCACTCGCGCGAAGATCAAACTCGAGGATGGCGAGGCGAAGGCGAAGATCATCGAATTGCCAGAAACCAGTGGGAAGACGCAGCGCTTTGGCATGATCGATCTGCCTTCGTTTTACGCGGACCTTCAAGATCGCGGCGCCAATCGCAAGAGCACGACGACAGACGTCTCGAAGTTGTTGAAGAAGCTGAAGGAAGAAAAGGTCGGCGGCATCATACTCGATCTGCGTCGCAACGGTGGTGGCTCGCTTGAAGAGGCAATCAACCTCACCGGCTTGTTCATCAAGAAAGGCCCGGTGGTTCAGGTGAAGGATTCGGACGGTCACATCAACGTGGATGAAGACACGGACCCGAGCGTGGCTTACGACGGGCCGCTCGTCGTGCTCACGAGCCGGTTCAGCGCTTCGGCGTCGGAGATTCTCGCCGGCGCGCTCCAGGATTACGGTCGTGCCTTGATCGTCGGCGATTCATCGACTCACGGCAAAGGCACCGTGCAGACGTTGCTCGATCTCGCGCCGATCATGCGCACGACGAACAATCTCGGCGCGCTGAAGATCACGATCCGCAAGTTCTACCGCGCGAGCGGCTCCTCCACGCAGCTCAAGGGAGTCGTGCCGGACATCATTCTGCCGTCGCTGAACAACCACGCGGAGGTGGGTGAATCCTCGCTGCCAAACGCGTTACCGTGGGATACCGTGCCGCCGGCGAAATACGAGCAGGTGAATGTCATTCCGCCGGTCCTGCCTGAATTGCGCAAACGTTCAGAGAACCGCGTGGCGAGCGACAAAGATTTCGCATATCTCCGGGATGAGATTGTCATCTTTAAGAAGCGGATGGAGGAGAAGACCTACTCGATGAATGAAGGGCTGCGTCTGAAGGAAAAGAAAGAAAACGAAGCCCGCAGCAAAGCGCGTGAGAAAGAACTCCGCGCCCGTCCCGAGCCGAACTTCAAGACGTATGACATCACGCTGAAGAATGTGGAATCGCCCGGCCTGCCGGCGCCGACGGTGAAGACGAATAATTTAACCAGTACCGGCGCCAAAGGCGTGATCCGCACCGGTACCGATGCGTCCGTCCATCCGACCAAGGGAGATATTGCTGTTCAACCCGCGGCTGAGCTCGAAGTGAAGAAGATCGCGAAAGCCGATTCCAAGGGCGATGACGATGACGATGAAACGAAGGACGACTCGTCCGTCCCCAGCGTCGACATCACGCTCGAAGAAGGCTGGCGCATTCTTCAAGACCTGGTCGCGCTGACGAAGGGCCAGACGTTTGCCACGACGCGGAATTGAAATTCCGTAGGACAGCGCTTCCAGCCTGTCCTCGCATCCCCCACGTCAGTTGGGCCAGTCAGGGTGCCTGCTGACATTTAGTTGAGGATACCCTCCGAATTCTCATCGTAATCCTGATCTTAATCGTAATCGAAGACGGACAAGGAAGATTAGGATTACGAACACGATTACGATTAGGAAGGCCATGAGTGGTCAACACCCAAGCGCTGGATACAATGAGCGTGGGCGCAATGCCCGGCCTACCGGCAAGCTTGACTCACCTCACTGCCGCTCCGCTAATGACGCGGACTGATTCCTGAACGATGGGCGATCTCAAAACAGTGCTGCGCTTCGGCTGGCAATACATGCGGCCGTATTGGTCGCGCCTGCTCTCGGGGGTTTTGCTCGGCTGCTTGTGCGGACTCACGGCGGGCACTTTCATTTGGGCCACGCGAACGCTTGCCGAGCGGCTCACGCCGACTGCGAAAGTCGAAACGCATCGCGTCGATCGAAAAGAGAAAAAGCAACTGATCCAGCTTCCTGACTCGTGGCAGTTACGAGTCAACGATTTCAAGGAACAGGTCGAAACGAAGCTCGAAAAATGGCTTCCGCGCGTCGGCAGCACGTTTACGTGGCAACGCATTCTCGGCGGTCTGCTGCTGCTTCCATTGCTCGCGCTGATTCGCGGCACGACGGATTACCTCAGCAACTACTGCATGGGTTGGGTGAGCGAACGGGTGATTGCTGATCTGCGCTTTGACGTCCTCGCGAAGCTCACGTCGCTTTCACTCGACTACTTCAACACCTCCACCACGGGCGACATGCTCACTCGGATCAACACCGATACGATGAATCTCCAGCGCGCGTTGCGGCAGGGTTGCGGCGATCTGGTGAAGGAAGGGTTCACGGTCATGAGCATGCTCGTCGTGCTGTTGTGGCTGGACTGGCAGCTCACGCTGTTCGTGTTTGTGCTGATGCCGCTCATCGTGCTGCCGCTTTTCGTGCTCGGGAAAAAAGCGCGCCGCGCCGGACGCCAGCAACGCAAAGCCAACGTGGGCCAGACCTCGATGCTGGTGGAAGCGCTCAGCGGCATTCGCGTGGTGAAGGCCTTCAATCTTGAAAGCATTCAACTCGAACGCTTCCGCGTGTTCGCCAAGCGGGTGGTGCATCATGGAATGAAAGGAGTGCAGGCGAAGGAACTCACCAATCCGATCATCGAAGTGGTCGCTGCGCTCGGCATTGGCGGTTTGGTGCTCTATCTCTTCTGGTCCGGGCAGACGCTCGATTACCTCGTTGCGTTTGTTTTCGGCGTCGCGACGTTCTTCACCTCCGTCAAAAAAATTTCCGCCGTGCATATCCTGTTTGAGCAAGCGGGCGCGGGTGTGGAACGCATCGTTGAATTGCTTCAAGAGAAGCCGAGCGTGGTCGATCCCGCGCAGCCGAAACCGCTGAAATCGTTCGAGAAGGAAATTTGCTTCGAGCACGTGAACTTCACTTACGGCAAAGATCTCGCCCCCGTCGTGCATGATCTCAGCCTCCGATTGCCTCGTGGATTCAAGCTCGGCGTGGCGGGTGAAAGCGGCTCCGGCAAGAGCACGATCGTGAATCTGCTCTTCCGCTTTTACGACGTGACCAGCGGACGCATCACAATCGACGGTCTCGACGTGCGCGAACTTTCGTTCACCGACCTGCGCGCGCACATGGCGCTGGTGAGCCAGGACGTTTTCGTCTTTCGCATGACCGTCGCGGAGAACATCGCCGCGGGCAAAGCCAACGCCACGCGTGAGGACGTCATCGAAGCGGCACGCGCCGCGAACGCGCACGAGTTCATCACTGCGTTGCCGGATGGTTACGACACGCTCATCGGTGAACGCGGCATGACGCTCTCGGGCGGACAACGGCAGCGCCTCGCGATCGCGCGCGCATTCGTTCGCAACGCGCCGATCCTGGTGCTCGACGAAGCTACGGCGTCCCTTGATTCACAGAGTGAATCCGAAGTTCAAGCCGCGATCGATCGGCTCGAGGAAAACCGCACCGTGATCTGCGTCGCGCATCGCCTCAGCACGCTGCAGGCGATGGACCACATCATCGTTTTGTCGCAAGGGCGCGTGGTGGAGCAGGGCGGTTTCGATGAACTCGTGCGAGCGAAAGGCCTTTTCGCCGGCATGGCCGCGCGACAGGGAATTTTTGCGCCGGCCGCTTAGATCGGTTGCCAAAGATCATTTCCACTTTGAGCGTTCGTTTTGGCAGGAGCGGCGTTTCCCCTCACCCTAACCCTCTCCCTCGGGGAGAGGGAACAGCAGGCGACGCTCGTTTGTAATTCGCGGGCGCGCACTGCTGCGCCCGCGTCTGGTTGTTCGCGAAGAGGCGCTGTGGCGAATCAGACTACTCCAACTTTTCCAGTCAGCAGGATTCGTTTCTCCCTCTCCCCGAGGG
>JBBRBM010000194.1:0-11336 GCA_038205745.1 Verrucomicrobiota bacterium
GCTGATTCTCAGCGCACTAGCATCGTTCGAAGGGTTGGTGCCTGCGACGAACTCTTTCAAGTCCGGCACACCATCACCATCGGTGTCCGTATTGGGGCCGGCCGGAGAGTTGCCCGGCAGCCCGGCGGCAGTTTCGTAATCGTCCGGCATTCCGTCGCCGTCGCTGTCCACGGACGAAACCGGAGCGCTGAGCGACAGTTCGGAAGTATTTCCCGCAGCGTCCGTCGCCGTGGCTGCGACGATAGAGCCGGCACCGAACAGGTTGGTGAAGGTCGCGGAGAAACTGGCGTTGTTCCCAACGGTGGTGACGGCGATGGCGCCAAGCCAGCGCTCGGCTTCGCCGAAACCGCTCGGTTCAAGAATTGTGTTGCCGTAGAAATCGAGTGTGAACGGCGCGTTCGGCCGGCTGTTCAACGTGCCTGTCACTGTTGTGATGAAGCGTCCCACCGCTGAAATCACCGGGAAATTTTGCAGGGCATTGGCGCCGGAATCCGGATCGTTCAGGTCATTGAGAGTGACGCCATCGTTTCCGAGATCAATCGCGAGGCCATTTGCCGAGGGGGTGCCATTGCGGGAAATATTATTGCCGCGAACGATGTTTCCCGTCGCTCCGTCGCGAATGCGCACGCCGTCGTAGCCCGCCGTGAGTGCGTAGGCGATGCGATTGCCCTCACCACTCGCGATGCCACCCACGATGGTATTCAACGCACCATTGAGCAGTTCCACGCCATGCCATTCGTTTCCAAGCGGCAATGCGCCGTTGGCGTGCAGGCCAACAAAGTTTCCTTGCAACACATTGCCAGTGGCGCCCGCGTCGCCAATTGAAATCCCCACCTTCCTGTTGCCGCTCACCACGTTGCCGGCTCCAGGCGCTGCGCCGCCGACGAAATTCCCTGGCGTCCCATATATGTAGATGCCGCCGGCTGTGTTTCCGATCGCGTTGGTGCCCGTTGCGTCCGTGCCGACCCAATTACCAAGCAGCCGATTGCCCGTCGCGCCAGCGCCGGTGAGATAAATGCCAGAGTTCGTGTTTCCAGAAATGACGTTTCGATTGAGGGGCCCGAGACCGCCGATGGTGTTTCGAGGCGCTCCACTGATGCCGAGTCCCGAAAGGAAATTGGGCAGGGGAGCCACACCCGACGCGTTCAAACCGATGATGTTTCCGCTCACCACGTTGCTGCTCGCACCGTTTCCGGACAGGAACAGTCCCGTCGTGTTGCCCGAGATCAGGTTTCCATCATGGCCGACGTTGCCGCCGATCAGGTTCCCGGTGGAATCGATGCGAACTCCGTACTGCACATTGCGCACGCTGCGAGTTCCGCTGGTGTCCGTTCCGATGTAATTCGCCGCCACGACATTTGCGATGCCTCCTTGAAGGTAAACGCCAATCTGTCCGTTGCCGGAAATGACGTTGCGCCAGCTTGCTGATTCGCCGCCGATGTAGTTGGTGGGCCCCAGCGAGACGACGCCATGCAGCGTGTTGGGCACGGCATTCGTGCCGTAACGATCGGTTCCAATAAAGTTGCCCGCCACGACATTCCCGATGCACTGCGCGTCACCCACTGCGACGCCGCTCTGTTGATTGCCGGAGATGATGTTGCGCGCGCCGACGTTTGTGCCGCCGATCATGTTGAACGGCGCCGTGAAGAAACCCACGCCACTGAAGCGGTTGCCCAGCGCCGTCACGCCGTCCGCTGCCAGCCCGATGTAGTTCCCTTCGATCCGGTTGCTGTGTGCGTCCGCATTCAGGAGGTAGATGCCGCGCTCTCGATTTGCGGAAATAACGTTTCCTTCGCCCGGCGCCGAACCGCCGATGACGTTTCCCGGTGCGCTGAAAAGCGTGATGCCGTCGATCCGGTTGCTGAGCCCGCTCTGGCCCGTGGCGCTCGTGCCGATGTAGTTGCCGGACACTTTGTTGCCGCTCGTCAGCGAATCGAGCATGTAAATGCCGCTTTGGTCATTTCCGGAAATAACGTTGCGTGCCCCGGCCGTGGAGCCGCCCAGGACATTCGCCGTGGTGGTATACAACAGCACGCCATTGTTCGTGTTCCCAAGATCGATCGTGCCAGTGATGTCCGTGCCGATGTAATTGCCCAACACCCGATTATTCGTGGCGTTGAGCCCGGTGATGTAAATGCCCGTGTCGTTTCCTGAGACGATGTTTCGGTCTGCTGCGTTCGAGCCACCGATCACGTTGTTCGCCGAGCCATTCACCTCAATTCCGGTCACGATGTTTCCGAGGACCGCCGTGCCCGCCGTGGAGGTGCCGATGAAATTTCCCGCGATCAAATGGTTGCCACCACCGGAAATGCGGATTCCGTTCCCTTGGAAGCGTTGGATCACCAACCCGCGAATCTCGCAGTTCAACGTCTGGATGAGCAGTCCGTTCGCGCCGACCCCCGCGCTGACGCCAGTGAGCGTAACGATCGGTTGGCCCGCGTATCCCGGCTGCGTGGGGCCATCGATCACCAACGGATCATTGATGGATGGCAGCGCGGATGCGACCGCGATGTCGTACGGCGCTCCTCCACCAATGTTGAACGTGATCCGATCCGGACCGGGATTCACGTTCGCACTGATGATAGCCTGACGCAGCGAGCCCGCGCCCGCGTCATTCTTGGTGGTGACGACAAAAGTACTACCGAAAGCTGCCTGGGCCAGAAAAACGATTGCGCAGCTTACGACCGAGAGATGGATATTTAAGGAAAACAAGCGGCGGACGTTAGCAGCTTTGCCGTCGTCATGACAAGAGCTTCTCTGCCCTTGTTTCAGACTGGGAAAATAAACATGCCGGATGCCCGACCCGCTCAGAAGGTGAGCTGAAACTCGCCGTTCGTGATGGTGGTGACGCGGTTTGTATCCGCTGTGTTCAATTCGTTCGTGGAGAAGCCCGTGAACTTAAAGCGGCCGATGAGGTAATTGGTCGTGATCGCGTCGATAATGAGCACGCTTCGGTTTGTCTCGGCACCGGGAATCGCGTGGAAATGAATGGTGAAATTCGTTCCGTGGGATTTGCGCTGCGGATCCACCGCAGTGTAGGTCGCCGTATTCGCGCCGACCCCCAGTTCGTAAGTCGCGGGCGTCTCGCTCGTGACTCCTTCGAGGTGGATCTCAATTTCGCGTCGAATAAAACCATTGTCGGTCGCAAGAAAGTCGAGGATTCCATTCGTATTCATGCCGCTCGCCTGGCCGGGCGTTGCGTTGAAGTCGATCTTGCCAATCCGGGCCACGGCCGAACTCAGCTTCACTTTTGCCGCAGCCGCGTGTGCTGTGGCATTGGACGCGGAAACGATTTTGCGTGCCGCGCTGCTGAGTTGCGTGATGAGCGTGCGTGTGGTTTTCGCCGCTTCCGCTTTCACCAGAATATTGCTCACCGCGTTCAACTGCCTGAAGGCGCTCACGCGCGCACTGCTGCGTGGCGACATCTCGGTGGTGCGGCGCAGGTCGGCTTCGCGCGTCTCAAAGTCGGTCAAATAATTCTGGGCCGCTTGATCGATCAGAACCGGATACCCACTGCTCTTGGCCAGCAGTTGGTGCAGGCTTTTCAGAATGCTGATGTCCTTGCTCCAAGTGGTCGAGACCTTGTGATAGGCATTCAACGCCGAGATGTCCGTCTTCAATTGCTTGTTCTCGTCGGCAGTGCGATCAGGAATCAACTCCAGCGCCGCGATGTCGTTGCTCAGCTTGTCAGCGATCGATCCGGAGTAAGGCAGCACTGGATCAGCAAACATCGGCATGACCCCGAGGAGCGCCACCAGCACCACGCAGAATAGCCCGCGGTTCTGAAAAAATTTCTTCATGCGCGGCGAAGTATGCCGCTGGCGCAACCAATTGCAACGTTCGGCGAATTCACTTCGCCGTGCGCACCACTTCCTTCTTGTCTTCCAGGTCGCCTTGCAACTTCTTGCGGTCGATCGTCAGTTGCTGCCGCGCTTTCTCCGCCGTCTCGTAGTCGCCGCTCATCTCAGCTTTGGCGATCTCGTCTTTGAAGTGCAGTTCGCGTTCCGCAATTTTGGCGGCATAGACGGAATCCAATTCGCCGAGTTCCTTCTTCTGTGCGGCGGACAGTTTGATTTGCGGGCTTTGCTTGTTCAGCCGCTCCATCGCGAGTTCGTAAGCGCTTTTCATAAAATCAGTTCATGTTGTCTCGCGAAGGCTGCCAAGAATTTCAAAACTTCTTTTTTTCTTCGTCCCCCTTCGCGTTCTTCGCGGGACAATTCCAGTCAGTGCGTGTGATCGCCGCCGCCGACCGTCTTGTTCTTCTTCCACGGCATGTCGGGAAATTGCGTCGGCACCTTCATCTTCGGCGCCTCCGGTTGCGCAATCTTCAGGTCGTCCTCTGTTTCGCCCGTGGGCTGCCCCTCAGGCTTGGCCATGTTGCCGCGCCACGATGCGATGCGCGCCTGCAACCCATGATGCTCCGCCGTTTTCTTGTCGCCGGACTTCATGTAGAACAGCGACAGGTTTGTGTGAACGAGTTGTTCGTTCGGCCGCATCTTCTCCGCCTTGTGCCCTTCCTCGATGGCCCTGGCAAAATCCCCTTTGCGGTAGTGGCACATCGCCACGGAGAGCTGCGCGTCGAAATCTTCCGGATGCGCCGTGAGGATTTGCTGAAACTTCGCGATGGCAGTGTCGTAGTCGCCCGTCGTGTAGTCGAACATCGCGTCGTCGTATTGCTCCTGCATCTCCATGCATGACAGTTAAGCAGTAATCAGTGAGCAGTAAATCAGTAACTCGTCCATGGTGGCGGAGCGCGGCCTCCATCCCGGTGATCCTGTTTTCAGCTTTCCAGGATTTCAGTGTTTCAGTTCTTTGATTGAATCATCACTTGAATGACCCTGAAGCGCTCACGTCGAACTGCTTATGAAAACGCTCGTCACCATGCTCCTCGCCGCGTCCGCCACCGCTTTCGCTGCTGAAAAGTTCACGCCGCTCTTCGACGGCAAAACGCTTCACGGCTGGCACGTCATAGGTAAGGGCGAGTGGAGAATCGAGGATGGCGCCATTCACGGCACACACGAGAAGAGCGAGAAGGAGTTCAGCCATCTCGTCACCGATCGCGATTACACGAACTTCACCGTGCGGCTGAAATTCAAATCGCTCAAAGGCAACAGCGGTCTGTATTTTCGCGTCGCCGAAAAAGGTTTCAGCGGCGTGACCGGGTTCCAGGCGGAGATCGACGCCCGCGTCGATGTCGGCGGGCTCTACGAAACGAACGGACGCAACTGGGTTTCCAAACCAACCGCCGATCAGGTGAAGACATGGTTCAAGCCGGACGAGTGGAACGAAATGACGGTCTCAGCGCACGGCAGCAACATCGTCGTGACCGTGAACGGCAAAACGACATCGGACTTGAAGAACGATCCGGGCCGCGCCTTTGGCAAACTCGCGTTGCAAGTCCACGGCGGCCAGGACGGCGACGTCTGGTTCAAGGACATCGAGATCACCGAATAATCCGGTGCGCAGAGCTCCAGCTCTGCGCGTTGAATTCTTGGACCGGAGCGCGGAAAGCTTTTTTCCGCGAGTTCATTGCCCACGCACGACACGTCTCAATTGAATGTCGCGAAACTCGACCAAGCCCGGCCCGCCTGTGATTTCGAGCGCAAGCGATCCCAATCGAGGACGCGCGGCGAATGAATCAGCCATGTCCACCAGCACGCGGCCGTCGCACGTGTGGACAATGCGTGAGCCGGTTGCCGAGATGCCGGCCTCCCGCCAATTCTCGCCGCCGGAGTAATCGAGCGCTTCACAGAGATGCTTCATCAGCGGCACCAGATACTCCCACGTGAATACGCGCTCCGGTTACGCCACGTGGAGATCGGCGAGATTTGGCCCGTCCACGAATTCCATCGAGATGAACGCCTCGTGCTCTGCCTTATAGAAGTCGTGGATGCGGATGATGTTCGGATGCGTGAGCTTGCGACTGCGCGCCGTCTCGCGGCGCAAATCGTCCAGCGCGATGGCATCGTGGCGGATTTCCGGCGGCAAAAATTTCAGCGCCACGTCTTCATGCAAGTGCTCATCGCGCGCGAGCCAGACCACCCCCATGCCGCCACGTCCGAGCATGCGCACCAGCGTGAAACGTCCGCCGCCGACCAGAAAACCCGCGGACAAAGCAGCGACCGATGAGTCGAACGCGGCGTCATCAGGATGTGCTGGCGGGGTCATGAATTGTGGCGTGCAGACGTAGCAGAGCAGGGGATCGAGAACAAGTGAGCGTTCGACCGTGGCCCGGCTTCCTGCCTTCGTGGTTCACCTGACCCGCCTCTGAGCTTTCCGCAGTCCCATGGTCCCTATGTCAGTTTCTCAGCCGTTCGATGTTCACTTCGCCCTCGGCCCTCGGCAATCGCCCCTCAACCATCAACCCATCCCGAACATTTCAGAATCGCAGCATTTCAGTTTTTCAGCTCTTCAGCTTTTTGAACGCCTCATCAAAAAGCCCGGCATTGAATCCTTGCGCAGCCGGCCGGGCGGGAGCCTGCGTAGCGCGTCGCGGTTCGTTGCCGCCCGCTTGCCGCGGTGCCAACTCCGGTTTCGACTTCATCGACAGTGAAATGCGATTCCGTTCCAGGTCCACTTCCATCACCGTGACAAATACTTTCTGCGCCACTTTCACCACCTCCGCCGGATCCTTGATGAAATGGTCCGCGAGTTGGCTCACGTGTACCAGTCCGTCCTGATGCACACCCACGTCCACAAATGCGCCGAAGGCCGTGACGTTGGTGACGATGCCGGGGAGCTTCATTCCCGGCTTCAGGTCGCCCGGCTTTTCAATACCGTCGGCGAATTTGAAAATCTCAAATTGCTGGCGCGGATCACGTCCCGGTTTCGCCAGCTCATCCAGAATGTCTTTGAGCGTCGGCAGTCCGACGGTTTCGCTGACGTATTTTTCCAGCTTCACTTTGCTCCGAAACGAGTTGTCACGCACCAGGTCAGCCACCGTGCAGCCCACATCGCCGGCCATCCGCTCCACCACCGCATAGCTCTCCGGATGAACCGCGCTTGAATCCAGCGGATGGGACGCCCCGCGCACCCGCAAGAATCCGGCCGCTTGCTCAAACGTCTTCTCGCCCAGCCGCGGAACTTTCTTCAACTGCTCCCGTGACGTGAACGGTCCATGCTCGTTCCGAAACTTCACGATGTTTTCAGCGATGGTGCTGTTCAGCCCGGAGACGTGGCTGAGCAATTGGCGGCTGGCTGTGTTCACTTCCACTCCCACGCGGTTCACGCAGGAGATCAC
Organism: Verrucomicrobiota bacterium; assembly: GCA_038205745.1. GTDB lineage: Bacteria > Verrucomicrobiota > Verrucomicrobiia > Limisphaerales > SIBH01 > JANNGC01. The sequence goes on from JBBRBM010000194.1 coordinate 7,241, forward strand.
CGTGTCGTCGAGCGCACGCTTCAATGTCGTCTCATCCACGTCATGCTGGTATTGGCCCACGCCGATGCTCTTCGGATCGATCTTCACCAGTTCAGCCAGTGGATCCATCAGCCGACGCCCGATCGACACCGCTCCGCGCACCGTGATGTCCTTGTCCGGAAACTCCTCGCGCGCCGCTTCAGACGCGGAATAAATCGATGCGCCGCTCTCGTTCACCATCACCGTCACGATCGTCTTGGGCAGTCCGCACTGCTGCACAAACGCTTCCGTCTCCCGGCTCGCCGTGCCGTTGCCAATCGCGATCGCCTCGATCTTGAAATGCTCCGCCATCTTCAGCACGCGTTCCTTTGCCTGGCGCACCTGCATTTCAGAACTGGCCGTCGGATAAATCACGTCATCGAAGAGCAGCTTCCCTTGCGCATCCAGCACCGCCACTTTGCAGCCCGTGCGGAAACCGGGATCGATCGCGAGGACACGCCTCTGTCCCAGCGGCGCCGCCATCAGAAGTTCGCGCATGTTTTCCACGAACACCCGGACCGCTTCCTTGTCTGCTGCTGTCTTGGACCGGATGCGCGCCTCCGTTTCCATCGAGGGACCAAGCAGGCGCTTAAAACTGTCGTCACACGCCAGCGCGACCTGCTGGCCCACCGGGCTTGTGCCTTGAACAAACCGGCTGCGCACCCTGCTCAGCGCGCTCTCTTCCGGCACCGTGATGCGCAGCAGTAAATGTCCTTCCGCTTCACCACGTCGCATCGCCAGCAGCCGATGCGATGGCACTTTGGCCAGCGATTCAGACCACTGGAAGTAATCGCGAAATTTTGCGGCCTCGGCGTCCTTTTCCTTGCTGCTGAACACCTTGCTGGTGATGGACGCTTCCTTCTCGTACAACCCGCGGATTTCCTGGCGCGTGGCCGCATCTTCGCAGATCAACTCAGCAACAATATCGCGCGCCCCCGCCAGCGCCGCCTCCGTCGTCGGCACTGCTTTCTCTTCGTCACCGGTCTGCACCAAAAACTTCGCGGCTTCAATTTGTGGATCGAGCACGGCCGACTGATTGGCCAGCAGCCAGTCCGCCAGAGGTTGTAACCCTTTCTCCTTTGCGATGCTCGCGCGCGTGCGCCGCTTCGGTCGGTAAGGAGCGAACACATCTTCCAGCGCGGTCATGGTCGTCGCACCTTCCACGCTCTTGCGCAGCTCGGCGGAAAGCAGCTTGCGCTCCTCCAGCGACTTCAAAATTGCTGCGCGCCGATTTTCCAGATCGACCATCTGCGCCATGCGATCGCGAATCGCCGCGATGGCCACTTCATCCAGCGTCCCCGTCACTTCCTTTCGGTACCGCGCAATGAAAGGCACCGTCGCTCCTTCACTGAGCAGCCGCGCCGTGGCTGCGACGCGTGGGGCAGGGATATTCAGCTCGGCAGCGATGCGGCTGACAAAATCCGTCGCCGCCGGGTTCAATTCAGGCTTCATCGTGTATGCGAAAAAAGAGTGCAGCGATGTACTGGATGAAACGCCACGTGCCAACCGTGAAAGCAACAATGTGAACAACTTCCCGTTATTCTCGTTCGATTTCGGAAGTTGAGCGTTGGATGTTCAGTCTGCTCTTCGCCCGCGTTTCCAGCCATCACCCATCAGCCATTTACCATGTCGCCCTTTGCTCTCCTTCGCCGTTAAATGTTCAATGTTGGATGTTGGATGTTGATCCCGCTCTCACGCTTGCCGCTTCGCCCTTGGCTATCAGCTAAAAAAGGGGAGCACACGCGCCCTCGCGTGTCCCTTTCGGCGCCTCGCCGAAAGCGACTGACAAACTGATTACTGATCACTCCGCGCCATCTTCGGCTGATTTCCGCATTCTGCGTTCCCTCCTTGCCATGGCCGCAAATATTTCTCTCGTCACGAGCGGTGCTGCCGAATCACTATCGGATTGTTCACAGTGAGTAACTCCGGGAATTCCCTGTGAAAGGACGCAGATTTAAGGCGAATTTGCGCCAAGGTAACGTCCTAAACTGACATTTGCGCACGCCATTCACCGGTGCCATGCATGGTCTTGCTGCAAGTCGCGGCAATCGGCCAAGTGCGGCAGCATGTCTGACCATGAACCTCGTAGCAGCCGGCGTAAGGAGGCTCCATCTGAACTGCCGCGAGAAAATCAAAGCCTCCTCACGTCGGCTCCTGTGCGTCGGGGTTTCAAAGCGCAAACATCTGTTGCTTCGGAGAAATCTTCCCATGATCGTGTTTCGATTTTCGAGCCGCTCTTCGCACTTGGAGCCTGCGCGCTCTGCTTGATTTCAGCGGTTCCGCTAGTCCCGTGGTTCCAATTCAGTCTTTCAGAATTTTAGCTTTTCAGCCTCTCGAAATGGGGCGCACACGCGTCTCGCGTGTCCCGTTGGGCGCCTCGCCCGACGCTCCGACGTGGGTTCAACGGTGAAAGTTGAGTGTTGAAAGTTCGATGTTCAGTTCGCTCTTCGCCCCGTTTCCGCATTTGATTTCAGCGTTCCAGCCTTTCAGAATGATCCCGTGTGGCCATGCCTTGCCAACCCGGCCCGCCGCGATAATCTTCTGCGACCATGACACTCGAATTATCCGATCTCGACACGATCAAGAATAACGCTCTGAAAAAATTTGAGGAGCGCGTGGGAGGGGTTGGCGTCAATCCCGTGGAAATCGCGCGCGAAGTCTTCCGGCTGGAATCGCAATTGGAACAGCTTTATTCCTTCACGGCCGCCGTGGCGCGGCGCGAACCGGATGTGGCCCGGACCGCCGAATTGTGGGAAGGCTTCGTGCGGACCTGCGATCAGTTCGGCGGCAGAATCTTCCAACTCTCACAACAATATGCCCTCGGCACCGCCGCCTACGACAGCATCCTGGACATTCGGAGCGCGGCGGAAGAACTGCGCGCGCTGCACCGCCCATGATCGGTGCGGAGGACATCGCGGCCCTGGCCGGACTTTATGACCGCTACGCCAACGCCCTTGAGCGCACGTCGCCCGACCGGCTCCAGGCCCGCCGCCAGTTTTATGCCCGGCTCGAAATTCTCCACGGACAGGAAGGCGGGGAAGTGGCCTACGAGGTGTTTCGTTTGGAAATGGTCAAGCGTTGTAAAGAGTATCTGAGAAAGAATTAGCCGATTCGTTTCCCTTTGCCGCGCCGCGCAACTTTTGCCCTTCGTGATTTCTGCTTTCTACTTTCCCAATTTCTGTTTTACGAAAGAGCCGCCCTTTGCCCTTCGTGTTCTTGGTGTCTTGTTGGTTTACATGATTTCAGCTTTCCTTGGTCCGTGAAGTTTCTGGTTTATTACTTCACCGGGCCTTGGCCCGTGAAGTCTTTTGTCGCCTTACTTCACTGGGCTGATTTCAGATTTTCAGCGTTTCAGTTTTTCAGCTTTTTAACCCATGCGTTTCCCCGAGGAATTGACGCACCGCCCACCGCCCGCTTTCCCTTTGCCAGGGAAATTTGCGGGTGATAAACTTTTCGCATGAGCACACTGCTCGAAATTGAAGCCGCCTCCGAGGCGTTGCCGCCGGAACAGCAGGAAGAACTGGTCCGCTTCCTCACCGCCCGACTTCATCCCCATGAGCCGCCCGTGCGCCAGGCCCGGCTCGTGCCGGGTGCCGCCGGCACCCTGCTGCTGGAAGCGCCGCCGGGTGCGCCCCCCATGACCACCGACGCGATCAAACAACTGATCGAGGATTTCCCGTGACCGTCTGGTTGCTCGACGTGAACGTGCTCCTTGGGTGCGGCTGGAAAAGCCACTCCGATCACCCGGCATTGCTCGCCTGGCTGTTGCAAGTCTCCGACTGGGTCACCTGTCCTCTCACCGAATCGGCGTTCATGCGGATCAGCATGACCACCGCCTATCAGGCGACTTTTGACGACACCCGGAAATCACTCGCGACGCTGCGCGCCCTCCGCGGCCACCGTTTCCTGACCGATGACGTGAACGCGGCTTCGCTGCCGGTTCTGACCAGCTACAAAGAAACAACCGATGCGCACCTCGTCACGTTGGCGAAACGGCATGATATGAACTTGGCTACATTGGACGCGCAGTTGATTGCGCGGCATTGGGCTATTGGTGTGGCAGAAAATCCTCTTTTGC
>JBBRBM010000195.1:0-11261 GCA_038205745.1 Verrucomicrobiota bacterium
GTAGAGCCACGGCCCCACCATCGCGCCTTCCTTGCCGTCGCCGGGCGGCTTGAGCACGAGCGAGCGCGTGATGCGATACGTGCCATTGGGAAGATAAATGAAACGCGAATAGTCCCGCCCGCCGGTGCGCTCGATGGCGGCCTGCAGGGCTGCGGTGTCATCCGTTAGGCCGTCCCCCTTGGCCCCGCAGTCGCGCTTCACGTCAATGACGGCGCGGGGATCGTTGGGAAAAATGATTTCGGCAGCGCTGGCAGTGAGTAGCGCGGCGAAGATTCCGAGAATACTGACAGTGATTTTCATGTTGTTATTGAACTGGGTGTTAACTGCTGCCTGGTATATTGGGTTCGGCCCAGAGTTACTTGGGGGCGCTCGTTTGCGCGCTATAAAGTCCAACGGCGAGGTTGCCCGGGCTGACGGTGAACTCCTCCACCTTGCCGCCGGAAATGGCGACGGCTTGGCGTGCCCGCGCTTTGCCGGGAGCGTGGCCGTATTGCAGATAGGAGGCGCTTAGGGATGCATCTTGCGTAATGAAGCATGGCACGCCCGTGCTCATGTCCAGGCCCGCCAGCGGCGGTTCCTTGGTCCAAGCATACTCTGACGGCCCGAAATGGTCGCGGAAAAATCCGCCCAGGATTTCCGTCCTGCCCCGCCGGTAGTGACCACATGCACCGCCGGCGCTTCCGTCTTGAGACCCAGGACCCAGACGTTAGCGCCTTGGTTGACCAAGTAAGTCTTGGGGAAGCGCGGGCGCTTCGGATCAAAGGGATTGTTCTCCGGGTTATGCTGGCGGATCCAGACGTTTTGCCCCGGGGCCAAGCGCAGGTCGCTGCCGCCTTCGTCAATGAACAGGTCGCCCATGTAATCCGGTCGGGCGGTGATGCCGCCGTTCCACACGTATTTCAAATAGACAGCGCGCCGGCCGCCGGCGATTTCGATCCGCGCGTTCTGATCCTCGGGCCAGCTTGAAATGCTGACCGATTCGATGATGATCGGTTCGGTGCCCTGTCCGTCAATGCGGAGCATCGGTTGGTTGGCAAAGGCCTTGGGGTTGAGCGCCCGCAAGTTGCCGTGGTGATGCTTGAGGGCGATGATGCGGCGCACTTTGCCCCGCACCACGATCGTGTCCGAGATCATGTACTGCACGTTCGACGGCAGACAGAGGGTCTCGGCTCCCGAATCAATGGCCTTCTGCAGAGCCGCCGTGTCGTCCGGTGCCGAACTGTCCGGCACAACCCACTTTTCGACCGGCTCATCAAATGCCGGCGGCGATTTGACCGGAAGATTCAGGTGATGGCGGGGCGAGTTGAACGCGGTCTGCACCTGGCCGGAGAGATGTTCTGGCATGCTCAGGCCCTCGATTACGCGGTCCTGGTCTTTCAGAATGGCCTGGTAACCGGTCGCCCGGATATTTCGCAAATAATGGCTGGCCTTGCTTTCGATGGCGATGGACGACGGATCGCCGCCGGTTAACTCGGCTTCCAGCAACACCAACTGCGCCAGCGAACCTTCGTTGCGGATGGCGGTCACCTTGTTCTCGCTGCGGAGGCCATATACGGAAACTGGCAGATGGTTTTCAAAGCCGAGGACCCGCTGGCCCTTGAGCGTGATGTTTTCAAAGACGGCGCTGGACGGCTGCCCCGGGGTCTTGATGCCAATATCAAAACCCTCGATCAACACGTTGCGAACCATGCACGGGCCAAACTCCGTTTCGCTCATGTCCAGACCAATGCGGCCCGCGCCATCGCCCGCGCGGATGGTGACATCCTCCAGGACGCCGTGATTATGCGTGTTGAAACGCACCCCGATGGCGCCGGGGTTTCCTTTGCCTGTGTCCACCGTCAGATTGCGGATGTAGTCCGAGAACGACATGTTGTTATTGAACATGCAGCGGACGACGGCCCGGGGGCGCCCCGTCGCTTCGTAGCCGGGGCAGTTGTCCTTGAGGCGGATGATGGTCTGGCCGCGGTTTTGCCCCTGCAAGGTGATCCAGGCCCCCCAACTGATCGTGTCGGTCACCAGGTAAGTGCCGTTCGGCACATAGATAATCTGGAAATGCATCTGGACCGCTTTGAGCGCCTTGCGGAAGGCCCCCGTATCATCCGTGATGCCGTCGCCCTTGGCGCCGTAGTCCTTCACGTTCATCACCCCGCTGCCAGGAGGAAAAGCAATGTTCTGGGCCGAGGCCAAGTGAGCCAGGGCCAGCACAAAAACAAAACTCAGGCAGGTCTTCATATTCAAGCAACTTTCAGGAGCCAGCGAAGCAGTAACATGACCGGCAGATAAACTGCAAGATATGTCAGCAGCCATCCGGCATCCCGTTTCCATCCCAGTGACTTGAAGGGGATCCAGAAAGCAGCGACCGCCTCGGTCTTCTGTTCGCGGTATTTGATGGTGACCTTTCGCAAGGGGGAACTCTTATTTGGTGTCACCTCTCTTGGTGCGGGTGGGTGAGCGCCGCCCACCGCCAGAAGAATCTGAACTGGCCTGCCCGTGGAGGATTCCGGAAGCAGATTCACATGGTACCGGGCGTTCGTCTTCTCAGGGGTGTGAAGGGTCCAGGCGAGCATCTGAGGCGGGATCGGACGTTGGAGGTAGCTGGAAAGATCGGCCATCATGGCTTCGCGAGATCTGATTGCGGCCGCGCGCACTTCCCAAGGTTGGGCGCTCAGATCACTTGGCTTTTGCCAGTTAGCCAGCAGCTTTTCCAGAGTGCCGCGGATGGGGGGCAGGGATTGGATAGCCGGCGAACTCGCATCCAGTTTTAGCGCAGGCTCCATTTCGAGCCGGATCGACTTGAGGAAATCACCATTGATTTCAGCGGAAATGTTCACTGCCGCGCCCGGTTCAGCATTCCAGGAGGCGGGATCAACCCGCTCGGGGAACCACAGAAAAGTCATGACCATGGGGCCGAGGATTATTGCCAGGGGAACAAACGCTGCCGCCATGATCCGCATTTGCACGGCGCTGGCCAGCTTGGCGATCGCTTGCCGGCGTGGGGAGTTTTGGGGCAATGCGACGGCGCTGCGACGCAGAGCGTTGGCCCGTTGTTTCGCGGCCACCAGGCGGGAGTTATCCGTTAGAATCCTTTGCCCAGCCATGGTCAGGATTGCCAGCATCCCGGCTATGAAAGCCACCACTGCCGGCTTGCCCCACGCGGCAGCCAAAGGCCATAGCACCACATCCAGCAGTTCCATGGATGGCCGATAAAGCATTGGTTCCGGCAGCAGGAAGGCAAGGGCCAGGAATAATCCCCAGACCAGCAGGAAGGTGTTGCGGATTCTTGCGCTGCGACGCTCCCGTTCGCCCGGTGGCGGCGGCCTCAGGTGCGCTGGGATGCGAGTATCTTCCGAATCTGCGGCGTTCGTCGGGTTGGCGTCTGAAGATGCACCAGGCGAAACTTGGTTGCGGACCACGGTTCCATTCCGGCCATCCACGCTCACACTTTCGCCTTCCTGCAAGAGCCGCGTCGCGCCAGGCAGGACGACGGCGGGCAAGCCCATTTCACGGGCAACTACCGCACCGTGTGACAACATGCCGCCGCACTCCAGCACCAGGCCCGCCGCGTTGGCGAACAGCGGCGTCCAATTGGGGTCCGTGCTTGGGCAGACCAGCACGCTGCCTTTCTCCAACTCGCCGGCTTCTTCCGGTGAATGGATATTGCGCACCGGTCCGGTGCAAAAACCCGTGGAAACCGGGAAGGCTTTGAATTGCCGGCCCGCCGCTGGCAGCAGGACTGGCTGGCCCAACGTCTTAATCTCCTCATCGGCGATGAAATGAGGCAGAGCCAAACGCGCTTCAGCCGAACGCAGGCAACGCCGTTGCCGGATGACCTGCAAGGGAGCATAGCCGGTGGTCAGCGCCGATTGAACCTCCTCCAAGCTTAGGAAGAAAATGTCCTCACCGATCTCCAAGCGCCGCCCGGCTTCCAGGGCCAGATCACGCAGCAGGTCGCAACCCATGATCAGGTAATACTTGCCGTCTTCGCGGTAGCGCAGATAACGCCGCACTAGTTCGAGGCGCGAGTCCAATTCTTCAGCCAGGCGGGGAGAGAGTTGCTTTTTTAGCTCATTTAGCTGCGCGGCAACTTCCTGGCAGCGTTGTTCATGGCGGGAGAGCGGACTGTCGGCAGATTTGAGTTGGGCAGCGAGACTTTGCACTGCCTCGGGTCGCTCACGCCAGCGGGGGGTGGCGAGATCAAACTCCATGGGCGCGCGGTGACCGTTTCGCTGCAACCACTCCGGCACCGACAGCTTTCCCTGCGCCATTTCATAAAGACCTTGATTGGCCAGCAGCGTTTTGTCCGGCGGCCCGCCCGCTGCCAGCAGATTGGCCAATAACTCAGGCTCTTCATCCCAAATATGTTCTGCCAAAAAAGCGCGCACTTGGTCCAGCGCCATCCCGGCAATGAGGCTGGGCAGCAGGGATTGCGGGGCAAAATCGTCCATCGTGCGCCGTTCGCGTTCGGCCCACACCTCCAGCCATTGCGTCACAGATAACGACCGGAGATCGCGCTTCTTTTCCGCCTCCACCCACCGTACAAACTCTGGCATGGTTTCGCGTTCAAGCCGGTTATCGAAGTCCCCGGCCAACTCCCGCAACCGGGCGCTCGTGGTGGTTAGTTTCTTCGCGGCACGATGTCGTGCCACCAGCGATCCCGCTGGCACAGAGGGCGCATCTTGAGCGGCTGCAGGATTCGCACGCAGCAGCCCCAGGTCGTAGCTAAATGGAAAACCTTCAAAAAACATTTCTGAAGCGCGCGACAAATCCATGTAAATGCGCCCGGCAATGAGGTCCAGAAATCCTTGTGCGCGCACGGCGGGTCCGGGGGCAAACCCCGCCAGCCGGTACATGGCCCCAAAGCCGCCGTCGCCGGACATGAACCGTCGCATCACGCTCCAGGTGAGTGGAGTTGGGTGCGGCAAGGTTTCTCCGAGGTTATGTGTCACCCAAGGCCCATGTCCGGCCTCCCGGGCGGCGCTCAGTGCGTCTCTCGCCTCCTGCAGGGCCTGTTCGCGAGCCGCGGGCCCTTGCAGCGTGGTGATGGCGCGGGATTGCAGCAAATAGATTTTGCCACGGTGCAACGCCCACTCCAAATCTTGCGGAGAACCGAAAAAGTCCGCGGCCTGCCGCCCCAGTTTCCAAAGCTCATAGACCTGCTTGGAATTGAGACAGGCTGCGGTTCGCTTGGCTTCGGGAACTGGTTGTGGCGCGTGTGAACCGGGTTCGATAGACAGTTGCTTATCCGCAATACGACTCTCCCGGACGGTTCCGGTCGCCTGGTCCAGCACCAGCATGTCCGGTTGCGTCAAGCCGGAAACCAAAGCTTCTCCCAGCCCCCAAACGGCTTCGATCAGCATCTCATCCAAAGCGCCCGTTCGCGGATTGGCTGTAAAGAGAACACCGGCGACTTCAGCGGGAATCAACTCCTGCACCACGACGGCCATCGCCACATCGCCGGGGTTTAACTGATGCTCTCGAAGATAATGGCTGGCGCGAGACGAATTGAGGCCGGCCCAGCAGCGTTGAATGGCCTCCAGCAGCCCCGCGTCTCCTTGCACGTCGAGAAACGTTTCATACTGACCCGCCATGGAGGCCTCCGCCATATCTTCCGCCGTGGCCGAGGAACGCACGGCCACCACCGGGGATCCAAGGTCATGGTAAGCGGAGAGGATGGCGGCGGTAATATCTTCAGGCAGGGAGATCGCGTTTGCGGTGCCGGAAGAAGATGGCTCCTGGCGAAGTGCGCGCCAGCGGGAATAGGCCGCCGTGGTGACCACGAACCCGCCGGGCACGGGAAATCCAGCCTGAATCAGACGGGCCAAGTTGCATGCCTTGCCACCCGCCAATCGCGCTTCGTGGGCTTGAGCCAAAGGCAGTATGAAAAACTGTTCCGGGTTCATGGCTGGCCTTTTCCGACGAAGCATCTTAGCCCACCAGTTTCACTCCCGATAAAGACGCGTCCCCTGGCCACGAAGGGTGAGCTGACACTCAGGCCCATTTCGCCCGGTTTGCCTTTGGCGTTGAGGTAGATTTTTTCCAATACTGTACCCGCCGCCGCATCGAGCACGCCCAGGTAACCGTCCTGGCTGACCGCGTAAATGTGGGTGCCGGTGAAGGCCGGGCCGCAGAGGATCGGCGCGCTGTTGGAGATGCGCTTGGCCGGGTCTTCCTGCCGCCACAAAATGCGGCCGGTCGCCACGTCTAGCGCTACGAGTTCGCCATTCCGCACGGGAGCGATGGCATTGCCGCCGCTAACCGCGATGGCTCCGAGGACGGCGTCCGGCAGCTCGGTCTTCCAGCGGATTTTGCCCGTCGCTTTATCGAGCGCGAGGACGAGGCCCTGCGGTTTGGGCGCGGCGAAAACAAAGTCGCCATTGCCGCAGCCGACGAGCACGAGATCGCCCGTGAGTGTGACCGCGCCGGTCGCTGGATACGGCGTCTCAGCTTTCCAAACGAGGCGGTTGAGTTTCTTCGATTTAAGATCCTCGTCCGGCGCGATGCGCAGCGCGGCCACTGCCGAACCATTCATGCCGCTGCCGATATACACGATGCCATCCGCGATCGCGGGTGAGCCTTCGGGATCGTTGAGCGGATATTTCCACAGCTCTTTGCCATCGGAAATGCGCACGCCAAAGACATAGCCGGGATTGCCGGTGGTCTTGGGATCGCCACGCGGTTTGTGTTCCTCGCCGGCCTCGATTGCGCCTGCACCCGCGACGGCGATGTCGCCTTCAATGGCCGGTGAGCCTTCGATGTGCAGCGGAGTTTTCACCAGCCAGCGCACGGCTCCGGTCTTCGCATCGAGGCAGACGAGTTCCGCGTTGGCGTCCTCATGCAAGCCCTGCCCGATGATGAGACTCGTGCCATCGGCAGTGATGGCGGGTGAACTGAAGAAACCCTTGAATTCCGCCTTGCCGTCTTTCGTGTCCGTCAGCCAGCGCTTCTCGCCCGTCGCCGCATCAAGGCAGAAAACCGTGCCCGCGCTGCCCGGTGGATCGAGATAACAGGAAGCCCCGAAGACCGAATCACCTGCGACGAGCGGCGAGGATAGATACATCGTGTTGTCTTCCGTGTGCTCCCAAAGCGGCACCAGCCCCGCGGGTGCGATGCCGCCCGCGAACCCAGTTCGATCCGGTCCGCTGCGGTAGTAAAGTGCCGTCGCATTCTTCCCCGGCTCATTTGGCAAAACGGTTGATGGAGTCGGCTGGACCGCCGCTCCGCCGAGTGCTTTCGCACGCTCCTCCTGCCGGATGATTTCCAGCGCGACTTTCGCCCAATCGGTGTGCGTCGCGGATGTTTCCCTGGTCAGAGCGGAAGTTCTCGCCGGCTTGGCTGAAGGAAAAACGGCTCCCCATAACCAGGGAACTACCACGCCCAGGCCAAGCAATGTTCCGACCACGGCGAAAGCTCGGCCTGGCCGGCGTCGGCAGGCGCTCATCAATTCTTTGGGTTTGAAGAGCAGCATCACCACGCTGCCCACCCCCGCCACCAGGGTCGGCAGCAACGCCGCCCCGGCATTCACAAAAATGGGCACCACCGCCAGCGTGGCCGTGTCGGAATAGGGCAAGAGCAGGTTCGTTATCATTTTAGAAATGAGAGTGTCATGGGGTCATCTTGGGTTTGAAAGGCACGTGTTCAGTCCCGCGCGGCGCGCAGCACCATGCGCCGCTCCTTGATGGCCAAGTTCACCGGCCAGGCTTTGGTCAGGCCATCGGAATAACGCACGCTGAGTGTAGTATCTCCCGGTTCGCGCACGGCAAAGTTAATCGTGTCGGGGCCGCGGCAGCCGGTGGCGACGTTACCGCCCACCAAATGCCTGCCGACCACGCGTCCCTTCGCGTCGGTCAAAACCGCGTCAGCCCCCACCGAGCCGAGGCCCGAAACGGACACACTTAGGATACGCGTGCGGGCGAGAACCTGCTGCGTGTGGGTGGCCTCCACGGCGGGTTGCAACGGACGATTGTCGAGCGTGCCGTTGACGAGCAGCAGAACTCGGCCATCGACTCCTCCAAGGAGCAGGTCATTGGCACCGTCGCCATTCGCGTCGCCCGCCGCCAGACCCCATGTCCCGAATTGCTGGGCCGACTCTGGAATGACTCCGGCCTTGTATTTGACGGGGCAGGTGAAGGAGCCGTAGCCGCGGTTGGCAAAGAGCTTGCAGGGAAGCTGGTCGCGGCTGGCCACGAAGACGTCCACGCTCCCGTCGGCGTCGAGATCCTCGGCGATCAGCGCGAGTTGCTTGAAGCTGGTCTCGGCGAGCTCATTGGCCGAGGCGGTTCGCTCCCGCACTCGATTCTTGACGTTGACCAGCAGGTGCGAGCCGACCTCCGTGGAAACCGCGAGGTCGCAGCCTCCACGAGTCCACAAGGGTGCGAAGGCGGCGGTACCGCCCAGCCCCTTCGCATCGTCCAGACCGAGGTCCAAGTCGTGCGCAACCGGGCTGAAGCGGCCATCGACGCCCTGCACCAGAATCAGACCGTTGCGCGCCGCGTAAAAAAGATCGGTGCGACCGTCGCCGTTCCAGTCACCCGGCGCGAAGAACCCATCGCCATCGTTGCCGCAGCCCGCCGCGTCGAGGCCCAAGGCTGCCGTGGCGTCGGTGAAGGGCCCGCCTTTGGCACCGGGGTTCAGATATACCGCCAGTCCCTGGCCGCGCCGCGACACCACCACGTCAGGCCAGCCATCGCCGTTGATCTCCGCCAAGGCAGCGCATTTTAGCCCTGTCGCAGCGGCGACCGGTATCACCGCCGCTTTGATGAACGTGCGATCCTTGCCCGTGCCCTGGCTCAGCCACGCCTGAGTGCCGAGCAGCAGGTCGGGGATACCGTCGCCATTGATGTCGCCGATGGCCACGCTGGGGCTGGCGCTGCCGGCCAATCCGAGTTCCTTGGTTCTATCGGTGAAGGTCATCTCTCCGGTCTGCAGCCACACGCGATCACCCTGGGCGCAACTAGCCACCACGTCGAGGCGTCCGTCACCGTCAAGGTCATACAATGCGACGCCCAGGCACGGACCTGGCAGTTGGCCGAGGGTTAACACGCGCGAGAAACCGGCGAATGGGATGGCAGGAAAAAAATACCGACCGTCCCGGGCATCAGCCATCATTTCTGCCAGACGATCAGATGCACCATTGAACGTGCCGACCAAGCCAAGGCCCAAGTCTTTGTCCCAAACCCAGCTACTCATATCGTCGGGCTTTTTCAATTGGCCGGACTGCCAACGCCCGCTCCCCGGATAGAACAGCACGTCGCTCTCATGGCCTCGCTGGGTCTTGCCCATGTAAGCTACCACGGTGCTTCCCTGCACCAGCAGTTCGTCGGCGGCCTTCGCGACGGGGTCTCCCGAGAGTGCCACAAGGAGCTCCTTGTTCGTCAACTCGCCTTTGCAAACTTCCATCACTTCCAGCCGCACCTGCCTGGCCTCGATGTCCACGGCCGCGACGCGCAGCGTAACCACCAACCGGTAACGCCCGAAAAGATCGTTGGGTTGGAGAGCCGGGTTCACGAGGCCGAATACCACCAGCGAACTGGTAATGATTAATAGGATGAAGGTGAGTTTGCGCATGCGATTTCGTGGGGCGGTAGAAATTGGCGCGAGCTTACTTGTTTTCTCTGAGGTCGGCGTCCTTCCCTCCTCCTTGCGAGGCGGGCTTGGGCATGGAGGCAGCACTGTAAACAAGTTTGGCCTCAATGGGCTGGTCGAGCAGCTTGAACAACTCATCGGGCTTGCCTTGGTTATGCTCGCCGAAGGATAGGACGCCCTTCGTCTGCATGGCCTGGTCGGCGATGCGGATGCCGCCCGTGCGGATGCGGTCAAAACACACACCAGCCAGCGAAACGTCGCCCTGCAGGACGAGATCGACCAAGCGATCCACCGGATCCGGGGCGTCTGACTTTTGGTGCTGAGAACTGCTCAGGCCGCACCAAGTGATGACGAGCCGCGCCTTCTTGGGGTCGGTGCTGGTGACCGCGAGACGTCCCTTGGGGTTAACGATCATGCCAACGTCATCCGGGCGGCCGGCCGTCTCAACCAGCCCCTTCTCCCCCTTGGCCTTCCAACTCAGTCCGATGGTGCAATCGCGGGTCAGCGACCGCTCCGGGGTTCCGGCCATGAGTATGCCCGACACGACCGTATCGTGTTCGTAGGGTTGATTACCTCGTTTGTGAAACGACGACCCCGACATCATCACCAGCGTGGCGTCCGGATAGATCGGTTGGGTGGAACGGTTGCCGGGACACAGACTGGCGTCTGGACCGATGACCACGGTGCCGCAGAAAAAGCCCATCTCATCCCAGGCCTGCACCGTGCCGATGATTTCGATCGAGCTGCCGACCGGCTTGTTGAAGACGACCTTGTTGGCAATGGCCGATTTTGGGGAGTGGAAACTCCGGTTGTCATTGCGCAGAAAAACATTCTTGGGACCAATAAAATTGCCCATTTCCTCCACACTCCCACCCTCCTTGATCCACACGTTGCCCCGGGGTTTGAGCAGCAGTGGTTTGACCACAGTCACAGCCTTGCCCACGGTGAGGTGGCGCATGGTGAGACTGGTATTTTCCCGAAGGCGGACCGAGGAACCGGTGGGAAAGGTTACGTCGTCGCCTTCGCCGGGGAAGGCGTTAGCGGGCTTGCCGTCCACCGTCCAGTTGGCCGGATCTTGGGGGTCGGTCTCCTGGCCGTTCTTGCCGGTGGCGGTCCAGACAAAGAGCGGTGCGGCCGGCCACGTCTCCTTGACGTAGGCAGTTTTCTGAACGTCCTCGGGCCACAGATCCTTCTGGTCGTAGCAGGGGTGGTGCGCGGCGGGTGTGGCGAGGTCTTGAGCCGCGACGATACCGGGCGTATCAGCAGAAAAGACGGGCTTGGCGCAGAGGACAAAGCAGGTGGTGGTGATGAGCAGTGCAGAGTAACTATGGGTCAATATATGCGATTTCATCGTGCGTTATTTATGGTCGATAACAGATACAGGGCAGACCGAGTTGCATGGTCGCTTCATCTCATTACTGCTTGTCATCCGGATGCCAGGCGTCCATGGCAAACCGCTTCGAAGGCTCCAGACTTAGCGGCCATCGCCTTCTGCCTGCGGCGCGCCGAAGACGAGCCAATTCGAGGGTTCGTCATTCCGTCCACTCTGGTCGGGATTAACCCAGATGAGAAGCCGCTTGGGAGGGGCCCACTGCTGGGTCGTGTAGTCTGGCTTCGGACCGGTTTCGGGCACGGCATCGGGCCAGCCGTTCCAGTCCAGCTTCCTCTGCTCCTCAGGC
>JBBRBM010000196.1:0-11069 GCA_038205745.1 Verrucomicrobiota bacterium
CTGGCCGAACGCAACCTCAAGCCCCAGCGCTACGAATGGCGGGCCGAAGGCAAAGCCATCTTGGAAAAGATTCGCCACGCCCGTGCGGCGTTGGCACGTCAAGCGCAGGTTACGAAAGACACTTCAGGGTCACTCCACTAGTGAGGTCGCAGTCAGAGACCCTGCGTAGCACGAGCGTGCGGCGCGTATCCACTTCCAGCCCGCCGTGGATGTTGGAGAAATGTTCGATACTCACCACCGGAGCGTCGCCATCCACGAGGCGGAAATCGGGGCGCAGTCCCTTTCCGTAATTGATCATGCCGCCAAGCCCCATCACGCGGCGAACCTTGCCACGAATGGTGACTGCTGCGCGCATGTTGTAGCTGCCGGGCAGGAACACGGTCGTCGCGCCGGAGTCCATCGCCTTCTGAATCGCAGCGGCGGAATCCGCTTTGCCAGTTTGGTCTGCGCCGAAGTCGTTCACGTTCGCCCAGGTCTTCGGATCGTCGCGCGGGACTTCGGGAGTTTCCTTCACCGGCAGGCGCAGCGAAGTTGGCGGCGAGGGAAACGGGCTGGTCGTGGGGTGCGAGCAATACTCGGCAATGTCCGGGCCGAGGCTGCCGGGCTTGTCCGCGCCGGTGATGCGATACGCTGCGCCGGAGTCCGGCGTGTGCGAGACGTCGCCGAGCGCGCGGGCGTAGCCGGTCGTCTGCACGTCGCGCAGGAAGATGCGCCCGCCGTTGAAGTTTACGATGGCGGGCTTCTTCGCCGCATCGCCGCGCCCGGTGAGTTTCACGTCGAGCAGGCAGAGCGTGCCGTAAGTGGAGAGCGCGGGCACGGCGTTGTCGCTCGTGAATCCGCGGATGCTGATGGACTGCCCTTCGTTTGCAAAACCCACTTCCGTCTGGCCGCGCAGCGTGATGTTCTCGAAGACCTGCCCGTTCACCGCGCGCGCCGAGGCGATGCCGCGCCGGAAGCCGATGACCTCGCAGTTCCGCACAAGCAACGGCCCGTTGATGTCGCGATGCGCGAGGTCGAGTCCGGTGTGCCCGCTGCCCGCGCCCGCGATGAAGCGGCAGTCGCGCACCGCACCGGAGTTGTTCGAGTAAAACTGGAGCGCCGTCGCGCCGGGATTTCCCGCGCCGACATCGAAGGTCAGGTTCTCGACGTAATTGTGAAACCAATCCGCCGAGCCAAAGCCGCCGCACCACATGATGGACTCCGGCTTTTTCGCATCGGTGAATGTCGCGTCCTTGAGCCGAATGATGCTCGTCTCCCGCGATTCGCCGCACAGGAAAGTTTTTCCCCAGTTGTCACGCCCGCCAAATTTTTTCGGCCACTTGAGCGTGGCGCTGACGAGGTAGGTGCCGCGCGGGAAATAGAGCAGAAGATGAGGTCTGATTTGTCATGAGTTCGTGATTATTTTGACTGGCCCATCCACTCTGACGCATCGCAGTGCATGGTCTTCACCACCCTTTTGGGTAGCGGCGCGTCGGCGCGGCTCGGTTGACGAAGCCGGGGCTTTACCGGCCAGGGACCGAAAACCATGTCACCCCGCTCCCATCACGGCTTTCGCATGGCTCGTGATGGCCGTGGCGGCGGGATGGTGAATCCGCCGCTCGGCGGTGATGGCGTGAAATCGCACCCGGCAACCCTTCGCCGGCCCGATGACCCGGAAGCCGTAGCGTTTGACCGCCTCGTCCAAGGCCACCGTCGGCACGGCGATGAAGCCGCGGCCTTCCGTCGCCATGACTTTCATCAAGGCCAGGTCTTCAAATTCGGCGACGACGCGCGGCTGGATTTGGTGCTCGCGAAACCACGCTTCGATGGCGCGGCGGAACGGGGTGTTCTCCGCCGGCAGCAACGCCGGAGCATCTTGGAGTGATTTGGGGAAGTTCCGTTTGAGGCGCGTGGCGAGTTTCTTCTCCGCGCAAAAGGTCGCGCCGGCGTCGCCGAGCGGATGGCTGAAGGTCTTGAAGTTCGAGCTGCTCGACGGTGGTTCGTCGGCGAGCACCAGGTCGAGCCGGTGCGCGGCGAGTTGCACGAGCAGGTCTTCCATCTTGCCTTCGCGGCAAATGACATGCACGGCCTGGGGCAGGGCGAAGGCGGGCTTGAGGATTTCGTTGGTCACCAGTTTGGGGAAGGAATCCACCACGCCGACGTGGAAGCGGAGCGTCTTGGCACCCGGAGGCTGCTTCACCGCGTTCATCATTTCCCGGCCGAGGGTGAAAATTTCCTCGGCGAAACCCAGCACGATCTGGCCGGCGTCGGTGAGCGTGTTGCTGCGGCCTTCGCGGCGGAAAAGTTTTTCGCCGAGGGCGGATTCCAGTTCCCGGATTTGTTCCGAGATGGACGGTTGCGAGACGTGCAGCGTGGCGGCGGCGCGCGCGAGGCTGCCTTCCTTCGCGACGGTCCAGAAGGAACGCAGGTGGTGGTAATTGAGCCATTCCATCGCGGGGGGAACGTAGGTTCGGATTAACCTAACAGTCCATTCGGAAAGGCGTATTAGTCCGAAGCCCGGCTGTCACCGAAGTTCGGCCCACATGACAACGAACATGAGACTCAATGTGCAACACTTCAGCATCGCCTCCACGGACGCGGCCAAACCCTCCGGGACATGACCACGATCACCTTCGCCAAACAACTCACCGCGCTCGCCAGTCTTCGTGCCGAACTCCAGTCAGCTCGCCCGCTCACGTCCCCGGAACGCACCAACTCATGCCCAACGAATCCATCCTCGCGCCCGACCCCGTCCTCGCCGGCGCTGGCGTCCTTGCCAGCCCGCTGAAGCGCACGCTGTCGAGCCAACTCGCCCGGCTGGCCGCGCGCTTTGCAAACCGGCCGGTGCGGCTGGGCGAATTGACCGACGTGCTGCAACTGCGCGGCTACAACGCCGTGCTGCTGTTCCTCGCGTTTCCGTTCGTGACCCCGGTGCCGCTGCCCGGATTCGCGACGGTGTTTGGTTCCGTCATCGCGCTGCTCGGCTTGCGCATGGCGCTGGCCCAACAGCCATGGCTGCCCGAGCGCCTCAAGGCCCGCGAACTCCCCCAACGCTTTCTCCCCAAGCTCCTGCTCACCGCCAGCCGGATGTTCACTCGCCTGGAAAAGCTGCTGAAACCGCGCTTGCTCTATCCCGAGTTCCCGGCGGTCTTTCAGCGAGCCAGCGGCGTCATCATCGTCTGCAGATTGTTGCTACGGCAACGAGGGCGTTGCTGGTGCGCTTCGCCTGCTCGAAACAGTCAAGCTCACCAAACTGTTCAACGGCCATGTCTCATCCAAGCAGCCTCGCCTTCGCTTGAGAGGTGATGGCGACAACCGCCGGATGCGTCAGTTTGCGCTCGGCGCTGATGACGTAGAATTGTTGCCGGCAATCCTCGGTCCGGCCGATGGGTTGGAAGCCATAGCGCGTGATGGCTTCTTTGGCCACGAGGGTCGGCACGGCGAAGAAGCCCAGGCCGTCCACCGCCGCCACTTTCATGAGCGCCGCATCATCGAACTCCGCCATCAGACGCGGGCGAAGACCCTCGGCTTGAAACCATTTCTCCAGCGATTGGCGCAGGGCAGCGTTGCTCGCGGGCAGCAGGACGGGCGCGTCGTCCAGTGACTTTGGAAATTTGCGCTTCAGCGTGGCGGCCAGTTTCGGTTCGGCGCAAAAGGTCATGCCGCATTCGCCGAGCAGGTGGTTGAAAACTTTGATCGGGAGTGAACTGGGCGCGGGCTCGTCGGCCAGCACGAGGTCCAGCCGGTAGGCGGCCAGTTGGGCGAGCAGGTCGGCCGCTTTGCCTTCGCGACAGACGGCCTGCACGGGCTGCGCGAGGCTGAAGATGGGTTTGATGATTTCGTAGCTCACCAGTTTGGGCAGCGAGTCGGTGATGCCAATCTGGACGCGCAACGGACGGGCCGTCGGCCGTTGCCGGGCGGCGTCGAGCAGTTCTTGTCCAAGCGAAAAAATTTCCTCGGCGTAGCTCAACACCCGATGACCGGCCTCGGTCAGCGCCAATGCGCGTCCGCCCCGCCGGAACAATTTTTCTCCGAGCACGCTTTCCAGCGCGGCAATCTGCGCGCTGATGGTGGGTTGCGAAACGTGCAGTTTGTCCGCCGCCTTCCGCAGGCCGCCTTCTTTCGCGACCGTCCAGAAATAGCGCAGGTGATGGTAGTTCAAGAATTCCATTGGCCCACCGTATTTGTTTTAACCTAAGAGTCCATTCGGAAAGTCGTAATGGGCTAAGGGTGGCGCCGCTCCTATTCTCCGGCCATGAAAGCCGTCATGACTTTGACACTGTTCGACGCCTTGCCCCCCGGCGCGGGCGAGATCGCAGTCATGAGTTCACTCCAGAAAGTGTGCGTGGCACTGTTGCCCCGGCGCTGGGTGGCGGCGCTGGAGGCCGAGTCCCGCTCATGGATGGTGCGGTGTTCATGCGGCTGCGCGAGGTCCATCTGGGAATTGGGCGGCGTCCGTTGGCAGGCTGCGGGCGAGCCGCGCTGGTTCAAGTCGTGTTCGCAGTGCGGCCAGCGCTCATGGCACACGGTCTCCCGCCAGAGCGCCGACGCCAAGCCCGCGGTACCACCCAATTCAGGAACACCATGAACACCAAGACGGCAGGCTATCTAATTCTCTACGGCGCGTTCCTGATTCTCGCCGGGCTGGCCGGCTTCTTGTCGAACCCGGAGAAGGCGAAGACGGCACTGATGTCCGGCGGCACGTTCGGCGCGCTCTCGATACTTTGGGGCGTGCTGGGAGCGCGCGGGGTCCGTTGGAGTTTGCCGGCGGCCATCGTGATGACCGGTTTCCTCGCGCTCATCTTCGCGTGGCGGGCGAGCATGGGCTGGCTGGCGGTGCTCGATGGCAAATCGGAGAAGCTCTTCGCGGCGGCGTTGATTACGGCGATGCTGGCGGGCTCCGTCGTGATGCTGCCCGCGTTAATGAGAGCAAGAAAGACCCTATGATACTCCTCATCTTCCTCCTCACGCTTGCCATTGGCCTCGTGGCCCAGTGGCACGTCAAGCGCACCTACGCACGGCACCTCCGCACTCCCGTCCAAAGCGGCCTGACCGGCGCGGAAGCGGCGCAGGCCATTCTCCGGCAGGCTGGCATCTCGAACGTCAGCATCTACGAGCACGAGGAACTGCTCGGCGACCATTACGACCCGCGGCACAAGCGGCTCGTGCTTTCGTCGGCCAATTACCACGGCACGTCGGCGGCGGCGCTGGGCGTGGCCGCGCACGAATGCGGTCACGCCATTCAGCACCAGCAGGCATACGCGCCACTGCAATGGCGCATGGCGGCGGTGGGCGTCACCAGCTTCGCCAGTCAACTCGTGATGTGGATTCCGTTGCTGGGCATGTTCACCGGGTTGCTCTCGGGCAAGATCAGTCTGCTCATCATGGCCGTGGCCTGGGGCATTCTGATGCTCTTCAACCTCGTCACCCTGCCCGTCGAGTTCGACGCCTCGCGCCGCGCCAAACTGGTGCTCAACCAGATGGGCTTCATCCAGGCCGGCTCGGAACGCGCGGCCGTGAGCCAGGTGCTCAACGCCGCCGGCTGGACCTATGTGGCCGCGTTCATCTCGTCGCTGATTTATTTCCTGTGGCATCTGCTGCCGCTGCTCACCGGGAGGCAGCGTAACTAATTTCTCCCTTCACACACCGCAACCACCGACAGCACGTTTATGAAAATCCAATTCCGAATTCGAGGCCTCAACGCCAACGCCAGCCTGCGCACCTGGCTGGAGCAACAACTCGAACGCTTGCACCGCCTCATCCCCGTCAGCACGGCCGATGTGTTGCTGGAACAGCAACGGGACGCCGCGCCCGGCTTTCGCGCGCTCGTGCATCTGGCCGTGCCCGGCCCGGACATTCACGCGGCGGCCCGCGACCATACCTTTCAAGCCGCGTGGCTCAAGGTCATGAAAAACCTGACCAAGCAAATCGAGCGGCGCAAAACCCGGCAACAACTCCGGCACAAAAGCCACCGCCAGCATCCGCTGACGGCCAGCCGCTGCTGGTCCGGCGCACGGCTTGCCGCGAGAACTTGAGGCGTGGCCCAACCTCGTCTCCGCGTCGCAAAAACAAACCAATGAAGAAAGGTCAACGCATGAAAAATGAAACGAAACTGAACCAGAGGAACAAACGCAACGCCGGCCCGCACGAATCGAAGCGGATTCATTTTGAATTCACTTCGCCAACCGCCGAGGCGGTCGCCATCGCCGGCACTTTTAACGAGTGGCAGCCGAACGCGACCCCGATGATCGCGTTGGGCCAGGGCCGCTGGGCGAAGGACCTGACGCTGCCGCCCGGCGACTACGAGTATTGCCTGGTGGTGGACGGCCAATGGACACCCGATCCACAAGCGACCGAAACCGTGTCCAATCCTTATGGCGGCGTGAACTCGGTTCGCAAGGTGGGCAACGGCGGCTGAGGCGCATTCGTGCTGGCGATGGTGGCACTGGGCCAGTGCCTGAATGTTTTTTTTACATCACTCCGGCCCTTTGCTTTAATCTTTTTTATGAATTCTCAAAAATATCATCCTCCCGCCGAAGCGGCGGATATTCTCGCCCACTGCAAGCGGCTCACCATCGCCAGCACCACGGATGAACTCGTTGACCTGGCCTGTGGCGATCCGGCGTCGAACTATTTTGAGGTCGCCTACGACGTGCCGGGCAAAGGCTTGATCACCGAGGCCACCGTCGCCCGCGTGCGCAACGGCATTGCCGCGAACTACCCCGAGGCTTACATGCGTCGCCGCGACCCGGACTGCATGGTCATTGGCGACGGGTTGCCCACTGACAAGGAATCCTTCCAGCATCGGTTCGGAAGCGACTTTGCCCCGCTGCGCCAGCAGACCTTCGAGTGGTTGAAGTCGCAAGAGTTGGCGATGTTTGGATTTATTGCCGGCGGCGCGGGCATGGGCATGGACGCGCTGGTCATCGCGCCGGCCAACGCCGGATTCTTTGCGCTCGGCCTGGCCATGTTGCAGGGCATCATTCCCTGCGACGAAATCCCGGCCAGCTTCGTGCCCCGGGCGATCATTTACGTCGCGCCGCCCTTTCGGCACACGCATTTCAAGGGCAAGCAAGTCGTGGTGCATAACCGCCGCGACGGTTTGCACGAACTGTTCTCCTACAATTTGTATCCCGGCCCGAGCGCCAAGAAAGGCATCTACGGTGTGCTGCTTGGTCTGGGCGAACGCGAGGGATGGGTGACGGCGCATTGCTCCACCGTCCAGGTCATCACGCCCTACGACAACGTGGTGACCATCATGCACGAGGGCGCGAGCGGCGGCGGCAAGAGTGAAATGCTCGAGCAAGCTCATCGCGAGCCGGACGGTCGCCTGCTCCTGGGCGAGAATCTGGTCACCGGTGAGAAACGTCACTGGGAAATCCCGCGCACTTGTCAGTTGCACGCCGTCACCGATGACATGGCCTTGTGCCATCCCTCGTTGCAGGATGGCAAAGGCAAACTCACGCTCACCGACGCGGAGAACGCCTGGTTCGTGCGGGTCAATCACATCGAGCACTACGGGACGGACGTGCATTTGGAAAAACTGACGGCTGAACCACCGATGCCCCTGCTCTTTCTGAGCATTGACGCCGTGCCGGAAAGCCGCGGCTTGATTTGGGAACACATTGAGGACGCGCCCGGCAAGCGCTGCCCAAACCCCCGCGTCATCATTCCGCGCAAAGTGTTTCCCGGCGTGGTGGAGGGGGCGGTCACGGTGGACATTCGCAGCATCGGCGTGCGCACGCCGCCTTGCACCCAAGAGAATCCGACCTACGGAATCCTCGGCGTGTTTCACATTTTACCGCCGTCGCTGGCCTGGTTGTGGCGGCTGGTTTCGCCGCGCGGCCATGCCAATCCAAGCATCGTGGACACCGAGGGCATGACGAGCGAAGGCGTTGGTTCTTACTGGCCATTTGCGACGGGCCGGCGCGTGGATCAAGCCAACCTGCTGCTCCGTCAGTTCGCGGAGAACACGCGGATGCGCCAAATCCTTTGCCCCAACCAGCACATCGGCGCGTGGCGCGTGGGCTTCATGCCGCAATGGATCGCGCGCGAGTATCTGGCCCGGCGGGGCGTGGCGAAGTTCCGCCCGGACCAACTGCGGCCGGCGCGTTGTCCGTTGCTCGGCCACACGCTGCACCAATTGCAGGTCGAAGGCCGCATGATCGCCCGCTGGTTTCTGCAAGTGGATACACAGCCCGAAGTGGGACAGGAAGCCTACGACCAGGGCGCGGAAATATTGCAGGCGTTTTTCCGCAAGTGCCTGGCGGATTTCCAGGATCCGGACCTCGATCCACTCGGCAAGCAGATCATCACCTGCTGTCTGGATGGCGGGAAGATCGAGGATTACGAGAAATTCATTCCCGCCAATTGAGCCGCCACTTTCATGAACGAAATCGCTCTTGCCAAGGCTTCCCCCGCCGACCGGATCGGCAGCGGGACGTCCCCGATCCGCCGTGCGTCCTCCGCCGCGCACGCCGCGATCACCCTCGGCATCATCGGCGGAGGGCAGCTTGCCCGGATGACGGCGCAGGCGGCGGCGCAGTTCGGCTGCGAGGTGGTGGTTCTGGAACGGCAGCGTGAATTCCCGGCGACCGGCCTCGCCACTCGCACGGTCATCGGCGACTGGAACGATCCCGACTCGTTGCTCGAACTCGCGTCGTTGGTGGATGTGGTCACGTTTGAGCATGAATTCGTGAACGCGGACGCGCTCGCCGTGTTGGAACAGCGCGGGCACAATCTCTGGCCGTCGTCCGCCACGATGCGTCTCGTTCAGGACAAGCTTCTCCAAAAACAAACGCTCGCCGCCGCGAGCCTGCCCGTGCCCCGGATGCGCGCGGTGGAACGCGTCGCGGACGCGGCAGCGGTTGCCGCCGAGTGGGGATTCCCGCTCCTGCTCAAAGCCCGGCGCAACGCCTACGATGGCAAAGGCAACGCCACCCTCCGCTCGCTCGCGGACCTCGAAACGGCGTGGCGCAATCTCGGCGGCGACTCCGGCAACCCGCTGTTTGTCGAACAGTTTTGTCCGTTCACCCACGAACTGGCCGTCATCGTCACGCGCGGCATCGCCGGCGAAGTCGTGACCTATCCCGTGGTGGAAACCGTGCAGCACAATCACGTCTGTCAGGTCGTGCGCGCGCCTGCGCCCGTCACCCCGGAAATCGCCGGACGCGCGGCGGAACTCGCGCGCCGCGCCGTTTGCGCGGTGGCAGCGGTGGGCAGCTTCGGCGTGGAAATGTTCCTCACGCGCGACGGCGGACTGCTGATCAACGAACTCGCCCCGCGCGTTCACAACTCCGGCCATTACACCATTGAAGCGTGCGTGTGTTCGCAGTTTGAGAATCACGTCCGCGCCGTGCTCGGCTGGCCGCTCGGTTCACCCGATCTTCGCGCCCCCGCCGCCGCAATGGTGAACCTGCTGGGCACGACCCGCGCCGCCGGATGTCCGCAGGGGCTGGAGCAGGCGCTGACGGTTTCCGGCGCGCACGTCCACATCTACGGCAAAGCCCGCAGCGCCAAAGGCCGCAAGATGGGCCACGTCACCGCGCTCGGACAAACTGTGGAAGAGGCTTTGGCCACCGCGCGCCGCGCCGCCCGCGCCATTCAATTCGGAGACGCAACATGAAACAGAAGATGAAAGCCAAACCGCTCGTGGGCATCATCATGGGCAGCGATTCGGACTGGCACACGCTCAAACCCGCCGCCGAGGCCTGCGCGGAATTCGGCATCGCCTGTGAAGTGCGCGTGGTTTCGGCGCACCGCACGCCGGAGGACATGGTGCGTTACGCGAAAACCGCCGCCGAGCGCGGACTGCGAGTCATCATTGCCGGAGCGGGCGGCGCGGCGCATCTGCCCGGCATGGTTGCCAGCCTCACGCCGTTGCCGGTCATCGGGGTGCCGGTGGAGAGCAAATCACTGCAAGGCCTCGATTCACTGCTCTCCATCGTGCAAATGCCCGGTGGCGTGCCGGTGGCGACGGTGGCCATCGGCGGCGGACGTAACGCCGGTTTGCTCGCCGTGCAAATTTTGGCGACCGCCGATGACGCGCTACGCGCGCGGGTGGTGAAATTCAAATCACGGCTCGCCGCCGGGTCGCGAAAGAAAAACGATGCTCTCTCCGCTGAAACGGCAAAGTTCCTCCAAGTTTGAACATGGAATTCCTTGAAGCCATCCGAGCCAATCTGACCTCGCCGGCCATCCTGTTCTTCGTGCTCGGCGTGGTCGCCGCCGTGGTCAAAACGGACCTGCGTTTTCCCGAACCGCTCTATCTCGGGCTGACGATGTATCTCCTGGTGGCGATCGGTTTCAAAGGCGGCGTGGCAGTTTCCGCGGCGGGAGTGAGCGCAGTCTGGCTGCCCGCCTTGGCGGCCATGGCGCTCGGCGCGATCATTCCTCTCTGGTCGTATCCGATTCTGAGGTTCGTCGGCAAATTGCCGGCGGTGGATGCCGCCGCGATTGGCGCGCACTATGGTTCCGTGAGCGCGGTGACCTTTATTGCGGCGGTCAGCTATCTGAATGAACTCCAGCAGCCGTATGAAAAATTCGCCACCGCGTTCCTCGCGGTCATGGAATCTCCGGCCATCATTGTGGGAGTAGTATTGGGCAAGCTCGCTCAACGCCGGAGCGGCTCGTCGTTCAAATCGGTGATGCGCGTGGCCCTGCATGAAGGGTTGCTGGGGCGCAGTGTGTTTCTGCTGCTCGGCTCCCTGGTCGTCGGCTTCCTGTGCGGCCAGCGCGGTTTGGACGCCACGGCGGGATTCTTTGTCACGCCTTTTCAAGGCGTGCTTGCGCTGTTTCTGCTGGAGATGGGAATGGTCGCCGCGCGCCGGTTCGGCGATCTGCGCAAAGTGGGTTTCTTTCTCGTGGCCTTCGGAGTCTTGATGCCGGTGGTGCATGGCGTGATCGGAATCATGTTGGGTAAACTGGTGGGGTTGAGTCTCGGCGGCGCGATGCTGCTGGGGACGTTGGCGGCCAGTGCCTCCTATATCGCCGCGCCCGCAGCGATGCGGTTGTCATTGCCGGAGGCAAACCCGACTTTGTATCTGACCTCGGCGCTGGCCATCACCTTTCCATTTAACATCACTCTCGGC
>JBBRBM010000197.1:0-11056 GCA_038205745.1 Verrucomicrobiota bacterium
CGCGTGATTCCATCCTTCAGGAGTGCCACGTTGAAGTTGATCAGGAAGCCGAGTTGAAGCGGAAAGAGGCGTATGTAGTTGTTCGTGATCTTCTTGAACAGCGGCGTGACGGCTTCCACGGATTTCAATTCCACGAGCACGAGATTTTCCACCACCAGATCAGCGCGGAAGCCCACGTCCAATTGCTGGCCCTCGTAAAAAACTGGAATGGCTTTCTGCGTATCGACATGAAGCCCGCGCTTCCGCAGTTCGATCGCCAGCGCCGCCTCATAAACTGATTCAAGCAATCCAGGGCCAAGCACGGAGTGAACATGAAACGCCGCATCGAGCACCTGTTTTCCCACCTGCTCGACATTCATGGCTTCCCCTTCGCCAACTTCGCTCTTTCGCGGGACACCTCTTCCACCTCCGCATTTTCCAGCGCGATGGAACGCCGGATAAAAACCCACGCGATCATCCACACGAGCGGGAAGAACATGATGCCCAACAAAAACCACGTGAGCGTGAAACCCAACACGCGCGTGGCCATCAACTCCGGCGCGAAGTAATTCGCCAATGGCAGTCCGAGCAGGGCGACGAGAAACGTGAGCGCGCAGGCGATGGAAAGTTTCAACTGCCGCGCCATCAGGAGATGGAGAAACGATTCGCTGTGAATGTCAGGCGCAGGCGCGCGCCCGCCGGGCGGTGTTTGGGCGTCCATCTCGCGCGCACGTGTA
This sequence comes from Verrucomicrobiota bacterium, assembly GCA_038205745.1. Lineage (GTDB taxonomy): Bacteria > Verrucomicrobiota > Verrucomicrobiia > Limisphaerales > SIBH01 > JANNGC01. The sequence continues at coordinate 717 of JBBRBM010000197.1, forward strand.
GCAAATGCCCGCGCGCGCAGCAACGCTTTGCTCGGTTATAGCTTCGTTTCAGCAAGCGCGAGCAGGCGCTTGAATTGAGCGTCGGTCACGCAGGTCACGGAAATTCGAGACAGCCGGAGGAGTTGAATCTCAGCCAGAGACTTGTCCGCTTTGATTTGCTCGAGTGTGACCGGCTTCGCGACAGGCTTCGCCGGAACGAGATCGACGCACGACCAATCGCCCTCTTTCGCCGTCGGGTCTGCGTAAGCTTCCTTGTCCACGCGCGCGATGCCGACGATCTCCTTGCCGACGATGCTGTGATAAAACAGCACAAGGTCGCCACGCTTCATCGCGCGAAGATTGTTGCGCGCCTGATAATTCCGCACGCCCGTCCACGCCGCGCGCTTCTCCTCCACGAACGTGTCCCACGAGTAAGCTTCGGGTTCGGACTTCACGAGCCAGTAGTTCATGGGCGGATTCTATTGGTGGAAGCGCTCGCGCTGCGAGCGCAGTCATCGCAGCGAGGACTACGACATCAATCAGCGCGGCTCTTCGATCGTCAACAACGTGTCGATCTTCTCCGGCGTCATGGTTTGTTTCGTCCCGTTGGGCCAGGTGAATTCAAGTGAATCGATTTTCGTGTTCGCGCCGAGGCCGAACGTCACGGGCAACTCCGAAGCCGCGAGATAACTGCGCGCGGGATTCACTTCACGAAGCAGCGTTTGCCCGCCGACTTTCGCCACGAGCTTTGCTCCGATCGCACTGCGATTTGATTTCGATCCGACAAGCTTCACGCGCAACCAGTGATGGCCGAGTTGCTGGTCGTTGCGCAGGAGCAACGGCGCTCCGCCAGCCTGCGTGAGAATGACGTCGAGATCACCGTCACCATCGATGTCGGCGAACGCGGACGCGCGGCCCACGAGCGGCTTGAACAAATCCTTGCCTGCGTGCTGTTCATCGACGGCGGCAAACGTCGCGCCGCTCTTCACGCCGGTGTTCCAGAAAAGTTGCGCGGGCTGGCGATAGCTCTGGCTCTTTTGCAGCTTCACGATTTCCTCGTCGAGATGGCCGTTGGCCGAGAGCACATCGAGACGGCCATCGAGATCGTAGTCGAAGAAGAAGATGCCGAACTTCAGGAGCAACCGGCTCGCGGGTCCAATGCCTTCGGGAATGGCTTCGTCGTTGTAGTGAAGGCCGCCGGGTTGCGAGACGCAGAGCGCAGTCATCTCGTTGGCGAAGTTGCCGATGCAAATGCCGAGCGTGGCATCATTGCGATAATGCGCGGCGTCGATGCCCATCGCGCCGCGCGTGTTGCCGTAGCTGTCGAAGGCCACGCCCGAGCTGGCGCCGATTTCCTTGAACGTGCCGTTCTTCTGATTGTGCAGCACGAAGTTGGGCGTCGTGTCGTTTGCGACGACGAGGTCGAGGAAGCCGTCACCATCGAGATCGATGGGAACAACGCCGAGCGTTTTCGCCGCGGCGGCACCGAGCGCCGAGCCTTTCACCTGCACGCCGGTTTGCACAGAGACATCGGTGAACTTGCCGCCGTCGTTGTGAAACAATCGCGGGAACGTTCCTTGAAAATTCATCGGCTGACCGTAGGCGCGCGTCTTGCCATCGATCTTATAGCCGACTTCACCGTCGATCTCTCGCGACCACTTCACGTAATTGCCGACGAACAGGTCGAGCTTCCCGTCGTTGTCGTAATCGAAGAAGCACGCGGCCGTGCTCCACGAGCCAGGTTCAGATTTCACGCCGAACGCCTCGGTCACGTCCTGGAATTTTCCGTCGCCCAGATTCCGAAACAATCGCTGATCGCCAACGCCGGTGATGAAGACATCCGTGTTGCCATCGTTGTCGAAGTCACCGACTGCGGTGCCGGTGCCGTAGAAACTCAGGTCGAGACCGGAGCCGGCGGTGACGTCGGTGAACTTGCCATGACCGTCGTTGCGATAGAGCGCCATCGTCGCCTTCGGTTTGCTCGCGGCGTTCTTGTCCCACGGCCAATACGTCGAGTTCACAAACAGCAGATCCTGCGCGCCGTCATTGTCGAAATCGAAGAACGCGACGCCCGAGCCCATTGTTTCAGGCAGCAGTTTCTCGCCGTACGCGCCGTTGTTGTGGACGAACCTGATGCCGGCTTCGGCGGTCACGTCGGTGAATTTTGCCGTGGGGATCTGAATGGCTTGTGCGGGAGCGGCAGTCGGCGCGCTCAGTTGCGTGACCTTCGGCTCGGGCTTCGGTTTGGTTCGCTTGGCGTAAATGACGCCGCCGACAGCAATGGCGCCGACGATTACCAACGCGAGTGTGGACCATCCGAACGCGCGTCCCACAACGCGATCGTCGAGGTGCGCGACTTCTTCCTCTTCGGGGCGACTCTTCTTTGGGTCGTCTGAATTCATGGTGCGATTTTTCCTTCCGGCTTCAACACCCACGCGTGTGGGTGATGCGTGAAGCCAACGTGCGGGTAATATTTTTCCGCCGCAGGCGCGGCGAGCAGGATGATTTGCGAAGTCGGCGCGGCTGCTTGGGTGCGGCGCATGAGTTCCTTGCCGATGCCCAGCTTCTGATGCGACACGCGAACTGCCAGATCGGACAGGTAAGTCACGTAAACGAAATCTGTAAGCGAACGTGAAATACCGACGAGGAGTTCACCGTCCCACGCGGTGATAACGAGATTGGCATTCCGAAGCATTCCCGTCATTCGTTCGCGATCGTCGATTGGGCGGCGCTCGCCAAGCGTGGAAGCACGATAAAGTTCAATGGCGGCATCGAGGTCGATGTCGTTGCCAATCCGATATGAAATACTCATCGAGCTAATGCGGTGTGTTGCGGTGGTTCGGTACTCAATTCCAGCGCGCCGTTGCGCTGGAGCGAATAAATCACCGTCGCCTGCGCGGCGTGATCGGCGGCGGCATCGCGGCGACGCGCAATGGCCACAGCGCGGTCCCGGGCGTTGTCGTCCGGACGATAACGTTCGTGAAGCTTCCGATGCTGTGCAGCGAGATCGCCTTGGCCAAGGCGTTCGTAGATGAGCGCGAGATTGTAATGCGCGGTGACGTTCTCGCTGTCGATTTCGAGCGTGCGCTTGAAGCGCGTCACGGCTTCCTGAAGAAACTTGCGCTGCGCAGATTCGTCGCCGCGCTCGAGCTTCGCGCGTTCGAACAGCGTCTGGCCAAGCTCGTTGATCACTTCGTAGTCGAGGCTGAAGTCGAAGCCGCGTTTGTCCAACTCTTCGTAGCGATCTTCGAGAATGCTGCGGAACTCGGCGATGGCTTTGTCGAGGTAACCGTTCTGCTTGTTCACCAAGCCGTTGAGCCACGCGACCGTCCAGCGCGGTGCGGGTGGATTGAACTTCGACGCGCGTTGCAGCGCGGCCACCGCGTCTTCGAGTCGGCCTTCCTTGAAATAAACGCGCGCAAGATTCAGCGGGCCATCGTAGCGGCCGAGTTTCTCAACTTGCTCGAATGCGTCGGCGGCCTGGATCAGTTCACCTTTCTCAGCGCCTTTGTCCGTGCCTTCAAGCAAGAGGCCGATGCCGTAGTCGTTCCAGCGTTGCCAGAGCGGGATGGAATTTGTTTCGGGTTTCGGGTTTCGGGTTTCGGGTTTCGTCGGGTCCGTTATTAGAAAAGTCATCGTGTCGCTCGCGATGGTGACGATCGGCAGCTCGTTCGTGAGCTGGAATGGCGCGCCATTCGTGTAGCCTTTGCCGAACACGTAGTTCATGTAGATGGTGTCGAACTTCCGGTAGTTCAGCTTCACGTCGACGGTCACGGAATCGCCCGCGCCGGGCGGTACAGTGAATGAGTAGTGCGCAACCTGCGCTGCGCCGGGTGGAATCTGGTGATTGTAAAGTGGCGTGAAAATGTCCTGCGGATTGCGGCGATCAATCCGGTTGCCGTCACGGTCCAGCATGTAAACGTTGATGAAGTGCGACCACGGATCGACTTCCTTGTGCGGCCCAAGTCCGCCGGAGCGACCGAGAATGCGCTCGCCGTTGCGTACCTTGGCGTCCACCCAAATTTCATTCGAATCCACCGTGCCCTGACTGAACGGATGACCAAGCCGCAGCGTGCGCAATACGACTTCGATCAAGTAAGTCTGTCCGCGCTTGAGCATCGGCACTTGCGGGCGGAGGGGTGCGAGGAGTTTGCCGGAGATGTCGCCGCCCTCGCGCACACCAAAAATATCCACGCGCAATGAGCCACGCAGGAAGTTGGATTGCGTGTTGATGACTTGATCGAGTTCCGTAGCAGCCGAGGTAACGAGGCTCTGATTATTTCCGCTCTCCGCCTTCCGCTGGCTGTTTTCATATGGAGCCTCGTTACCTCGGCTGCTACGAGGATCGAATACACCTTTCCGAATCGCCGGCACGCCCGTGTTCGCTGCGGGGAAGAAATGATCGTGAATGAAACGCGCTTTCGGATTCGTCGGATTGAAATAATTCGCCCCGAAATCCTCGGACTGCTTCAACGGCATGTGACAGCCCGCGCAGTTGGACTGCGCTTTCTCGGGATAATAGAAGCTGCGCGCATTGTGGCCGGACACGCCGCTGAGCAGGTAGGTGTCGTAGTGATTTTGTCCTCGGAGAAAATCTTTGTACTTCGTTAGTTCCGCCGGCAGCGAAACTTTGTGGCACGTGGAGCAGAACTCCGCGGACTTCATTACCGGCTTGAGAAACGTCTTCTTGTGAAACTCCGGCTTCGCTTTCACGAGCAGGTTGTTCACGTATTGCAACGCGGCGTTGCTGCTGTAGGCGAATGGATAATGGATCGGCTCGTCGATCGTGTATTCGGCGTTGCCGCGCGTGCCATCGACATGCGTGATGGCGTGGCAAGCGGTGCAAGTTATGCCAGCCCTGGCCGTGGGATGATTGCGGATGTCGAAGTTTGGATCGTCAAATTTGCCGGCGAAGAACGGCACCACGTCGTGACACCCCGCGCACCAGCGCGACGCTTTCACATTGCCATCGCGCTTGAGGGCCACCTGCCGCGTCTCATTCACCGCGAACAAGTACGGTTCGTTGTTGAACGAGCTGAAGTGATGCGAACTGTGGAACCAGCCCTTGTAAGCGTCTTCGTGGCACTTGAGGCAGTAGTCGTCCATCATCAGCGTACGCTCGGGAATGAACTTGCCCGTCGCTGTGCGCGCGAAGGACGGCATGAAATAATTCGTGCCTTCCACCGAGCCCTTCTGATTTTTCTGCGGCGCAGCCGAGTGAAGGAACACGCCAGCCAGCACCATTACTCCGACGGCGAACGACCACTTCGCTCCGACCTGCCACTTGATGCGCGGGCCCGCCAACCGGTGCAGCACGTAGAGCCACATCGCCAGCAACGGTGTGATCACATGCGCCCAATAAATTGGTGAGCGCAATCGCGGGTCCTTGATTGAGAACCAATCGAAGCGCATCAGCGCCACGCCGGTAAAGAGCAGCACCAGCGAGATCGCGAAGAGCAAATAGCCAACACGGACCGCGCGGCGATTCGAGCGGTCATGCGAGTTCTTGATGTGAATGCATCCGAAGATGATGACGGGCACCACGATGAGCAGTCCCAGCACGAGGTGGGCGCCGAACATCACCATGTAGAAATAATTCTGGTAAGTCAGACCACGCCACCATTCGAGGAATGTGATGCTGGTGAGATACACCGAGTTGGCGCCGAGCAGCGCGAAGAGCGCGAAGACGACGAAGAGCAACACGCGCAATCGTGGCCCGACGGCGCGCACGTATTTCTTGCGCTGCGGTTCACCACCCGCGGACGCACTCATGGTGTTGGATGGCTCGACCATTTGGAATTGTTGAACCTTAATCGTCCGAAAACGATTCGCGAAGCGCAAAGCTGCCGGGGTGAGTTGCCAGTGGGCCGGGGCGAAATGCTCGCTTCGTGCGCTGAATATAGCGCCGCTAACCCCCGGTTGCTGCGCTTCACCACAAAAACCGTGCAGTCCGCCCCATCTTTATTTCTGCGGCGGCTCACCGCGCTAAACTCCCGCGCATCCCAAAATGAAATCACTCATTGCTCTAATCGTCGCGCTAATCTTTATCGAAGCTGCGAGCGTTAGCGTCCAGGCGGCTGCCTCCAATAGCATCGCCCGTGTTTGGAACGAACGGGCACTCGCGGCCATCCGCCAGGACACACCGCATCCGCCGGCGCAGGCGCGCAATTACTTCAGTCTTTCGGTCGCCATGTATGACGCCTGGGCGGCCTACGACAGCAACGCGGTCGGCTATGTTTACCATGGCAAACACACTGCCCCCAACATCGCATTGGCCCGAAGCAACGCCATCAGCTACGCGGCCTTTCGTCTCCTCCTGGAACGGCACGCCTATTCCAAAACGGCTTCCAACACGTTGGTGCTCGATACGAACCTGATGGTGGCGCTCGGCTTCGACCCCAACAATAACAGTCGCGACACGAATACCCCCACAGGCGTGGGCAACACCATCTACGATGCGGTTTCGTCTTGGTTCAGCAACGATGGTTCGCGCCAGGCCAATGGCATTCCGTACCCTGTTACCAATGCGCCCGTCGCTTACCCCGACTACCCCGTCGGCAACCCGCTCAGATACATCTATACCAACTTCGCGCTGGCCACCGACCGGGGGGGCACGGGCGACGGATCCAATCAACCAGTGGTGATCGATGTTAACCACTGGCAGCGGTTGAACGTGGTCAATGCCGTGGACCAGAACGGTTTTCCCACTTCTCCCCAGCAGAATTACCTTGGCGCGCAGTGGCTCTGGGTGCGGCCTTTTGCGATGGGGCGTTCGGACACGAACAAGCCATGGATCGATCCAGGACCGCCGCCGCTGTTCGGCACCGCGAGCCACGCGGATTTCATCAGCAACGTGGTGGAGGTCATCCGTTACGGCAGCCAGCTCACGACGGATGATGGCGTGATCATCGACATCTCTCCGCTTTCCCAAGGCAACAACAGTCTCGGGGCCAATGACGGAAATGGCCGTCCGATCAATCCGGTGACGGGCCTTCCTTATGTTCCCTACCTGGCCAAACGCGGTGATTTTGCTCGCGCGCTCACCGAATATTGGGCCGACGGTCCAAGCTCTGAAACTCCTCCCGGACACTGGAACGTTGTGGCCAATGACGTTTCGGATCACCCGCTGACTGTGAAACGAATCGGCGGTGTCGGCCCCCTCGTCGATGATCTCGAATGGGACGTGAAAATGTATTTTTCGCTCAACGCGGCCCTGCATGAAGCGGCCTGCGCGGCCTGGAGCATCAAGCGTTACTACGATGGCTGCCGTCCGATGAGCGCGATTCGTTACGTGGGAGGTCTCGGCCAGTCCAGCGATCCAGCGCAGGCGTCCTATCACAGCAACGGATTGCCGCTCGTTACCAACCTGATCGAATTGGTGACTCCGTCCTCGATTGCCTCTGGACGCCATGCGGGCTTGACCGCTGGCAAGATCGCCGTCCTTGGCTGGCCCGGCGAAACATCGCAGCGCCTCACGAACAACGGCGTGCGCTGGCTCCACGCCGACACTTGGACTACGTATCAACGATCCAACTTCGTCGTGCCGGCCTTCCCGGGCTACGTCTCCGGCCACAGCTCGTTCACCCGTGCGGCCGCGGAACTCCTGACCGCGTTCACCGGCTCACCCTTCTTTCCGGGGGGCATGGGGTCTTATACCATCACCAACTTGTTGAACGAGAAGGGGCCATCCGCGCCCGTCACATTGCAGTGGGCCACCTATTATGACGCTGGCGACCAGGTCGGCATCTCACGCATCTGGGGCGGGATTCACCCGCCCACGGATGATTTTTCCGGACGCCGCGTCGGGGCGGAGTGCGGTTCAAACGTCTGGGCACTCGCTCGTAGATATTGGGATGGCTCGGTCACCAATGCTCCGGTCACGATTACCCGCCTGAACTCGAACCAGTTCGAAATGCGCTACGATGCTTTGCGCGGCTTCCACTATGATTTGCGATCCGCCGGAAACGTCGCGCAGACTTTCACGAACGATCTGCCGGGGATGAGCCAGCCATTTGACGCGTTGACCGTTCGTCGCACCAACACATTCGCGGCTCCGACGAAATTCTATCGTGCGGTCAGTCGATCGAATCCGTGATAGGCGTAAGGGACTCCAGTTGAAACCATGAACATCAATCGACCATTCGCTCCGCGTGCCTTCACGCTCATCGAACTACTCGTGGTCATCGCGATCATTGCGATCCTCGCCAGTCTGCTGCTGCCCGCGCTCGCCAAGGCCAAAGCCCGCGCGCAACGCACCAGTTGTGTGAACAATCTCAAGCAACTGGGCCTGGCCATGCGAATCTACGCCAACGATCACGAGGGAAAATTCCCGTGGCGGGTGCCCCAGCCCGATGGCGGCGGCATGCCCGATGGCAGTGACAACGCCAAGGCACATTTCCAGATGATGCTGGCTTCCAATGAACTCTCCACACCTAAGATCGTGATGTGTCCGACCGACAAGGCACGAACGCCGTCCGCGAATTTTGGTATCATCGACGCCACCAACGTGAGTTATTCCTTGGGTAATGATGCGGATGAAACCAAGCCCAACAGCATCCTGGCTGCGGACCGCAGCATGATTGGATATGAAGTCCCCGGCCAGCCTGACGGCACCATCTGCTTCACCGCGTTACCCTTCGGTCGCAATGCGAAGTGGGACAAGACGCTGAACCACGGAGTGAATGCGGGCAACCTTGCCTTGAGTGACGGCAGCACCCATCAATTGACCGATGCCGCGTTGACGAACACGATTCGCGTTATCAGCAAAAGCGAAACCCTTGACGGCACCCTAAGATTTTACGTGCCGTGACCAGCACTTTCAGACACCGAGTTCCTGCAGCTTGTCGCGATAGCCGCGCGTGAGCGTGAGCTTCGTGCCGTCCTTCAGGATCACCGCGTAGTCGCCGTGGAAGAGCGGCTGCAGTTCCTTGATCCGCTCCGTGTTCACGATGGTCGAGCGGCTGATGCGCATAAATGGTTTCGCGAGCCGTGCTTCGAGCGCGTTCATCGTCTCGCGCAACAAATGCGAATCCCTTCCGACATGGAGCGCCACGTAGTTGTCCGCCGCCTCGATCCATTCGATCTCCGCGATGTTCACGAAGATCACGCGTCCTTCGGTCTTCACGGCCAGCCGTTCCGCAGCTTGTGGCTTGATCCGGAGGTCCGCGAGCAGCGCGGAAAGTTGCTCGTGAATTTGTGGCGGTTGCTGCGGTGCGAGATGCGTCAGGGCGCGGCGGAGCGCCGCTTGAAAGCGTTGCCTATCAAATGGTTTCAGCAGGTAGTCCACCGCATGAACTTCAAACGCCTTCACCGCGAACTGATCGTAGGCGGTCACGAAAATGATGGCGGGCCGGCCGGCCTCGGGTAATTGGGCCAGAACGTCGAATCCGTTGCCTTCGGGCATTTGCACGTCGAGGAAGACGAGGTTGGGCTTCAGCTTCTCGATCAGTTCCACAGCTTCGCCGCCGGTGGTCGCCTCGCCCACAACCTCAATGTCCGGCTCGGTGGAGAGGAAAGTCTGGAGACGTTCGCGAGCCAGCGGCTCGTCGTCGGCAATCAACACACGGGTCTTCATGTCAACAGTTCGGCGGCGGGAGTTTTTGCGGATGTAGCGGTGCGTGGCGACGCCGATGTGGCTGCGCCCGCACGGTGAAAGGGAATGATCATGGTGACGACTGCGCCGCCGTTCGCGCCGTTCGCGATCGTGAATCGCTGGCCGCCGCCGTAAAGCTGCTGCAAGCGCGCTCGCGTGTTCGACAGCCCCACGCCTTCTTCGATCTGCTTCGAGCCCAGTCCGCCGCCGTTGTCGCACACTTCGATGTGAAGGGCATCGCCTTCCTTGCGGGCGATCAACTCAATGCGCCCTTCTCGCGAATGTAGCTCGATGCCGTGAATGATCGCGTTCTCAAGACTCGGCTGAAGGATCAGGTTGGGAACCATCGCATCCAGTGTTTCGGCAGCGATGTTCATTTCGATCTTCAGTCTTTTGCCGAAGCGCGTCTGTTCGATTTCAAGGTAGCGGCGGAGAAAATCGAGCTCTTCGCGCAGGGTCACCTCTTGAATGCTTGTCGCTTCAAGCGCGTGCCGGAGCAGTTCGCTCAGACGCACGAGCATGGTGTCCGCAGCATCGACGTCCTTGTGCATGAGCGAGGAAATGGCGTGCAGGGTGTTGAAAAGAAAGTGCGGGTTGAGCTGCATTTGCAGCGCCTGCAATCGCGCCTCGGTGAGGCTCCGTTCGAGTTCGGCGTTGCGCAGTTCGCGCTCGCGCAGTTGCGCGTAGTAACCGAACGCGTGAGTCACGGCCACGATCACCCAATACACGATCAAGTCGAAGTGCCAGCTCTTCACGAGCAGTGACACGA
>JBBRBM010000198.1:0-10904 GCA_038205745.1 Verrucomicrobiota bacterium
GGAGAGCACCAAAGACGCTTGGAACCAATCACCCCTCACCCTCAATCCCCGTTGAGGGGAGAGGGAAGCCAGAAGATTGCAGCGCATCGCTTCTTGAGTTCTGCGATTCATGCCACCGATGAGAATCCGATCGGGGCCAGCCTCGCATCTGGAATTAGCTGTTCAGATTCCAGCCAGACAGTAACGAGGGTCGTGCTTTCAGTGCTGCGGCTTCGCGTGTATACGACTGCATCAACATCGGTTTCAAAATGCGTGTCGTCACACTTCTCGTCGCGAGTCTTCTCTCGCTCTCGTTGTGTCACGCGCAAACGAACGTCGTGGCCACCGGACACGATAGCCGCATCGACGTTGTTTGGTCGCAGCCCGGCGATTCAATGGCAGAAGGCTGGAGAGTTTATCGCGCACCACAAGCTGATGGTCCTTTTGAACCCGTGCGCGCCCGGCCACAGAAGCACAAAGTCTTCAGCGACTTTCTCGGTGAGAATGGACGCGCGTATTTTTATCGAGTGACCGAGTTGCGCGATGGAAGCGAAGTCGCCACTTCCGCAGTTGTCTCCGCGACCTCGCGGGCGATGAACGATGACGAACTTCTCACGTCGGTGCAGGAAGCCACGTTCCGCTATTTCTGGCACGATGGACATCCCGTCAGCGGTCTGGCGCGCGAAAGCAATAACGACTCCGACCGGGTCACGAGCGGCGGATCGGGATTTGGTTTGATGGCCATCGTCGTCGGCACCGAGCGCGAGTTTGTTCCGCGCGAAGCCGCCGCCGCGCGCATTCTGAAAATGCTTACGTTTCTCGAAGAGAAGGCGTCGCGCTATCACGGTGCCTGGCCGCACTGGCTGAACGGACGCACGGGCAGGACCATTCCGTTCTCGCGAATGGATGATGGCGGCGACCTGGTGGAGACGTCATTTCTCATGCAAGGAATTCTTACGGCGCGCCGGTACTTCAATCGCGATAACCCAGCGGAAACAGAACTTCGCAGTCGCGCCACGCGACTTTGGCGCGAGGTGGAATGGGACTGGTATCTCGGTGAACCCAAGGGCGAGCAACTCTTCTGGCATTGGTCCACGACGAATGGCTGGAAGATGAACCACCGCATCGGCGGACATTTCAACGAATGCCTCATCACTTACCTGCTGGCGCTTGCTTCACCCACGCACGCGATCCCGGCGTCGTGCTACACGAACGGCTGGATCGGCAAGGACGCGGCGAAATTCGTGAACGGGAATTCCTATTTCGAGATTCCACAGCCCGTGGGCTGGCCGATGGGTGGGCCGCTGTTCTTCACGCACTATTCGTTTCTCGGGTTTGATCCGCGTCCGTGGAGCGATCCGTTCTGCAACTACTTTGAAAACAACCGCGCCATCTCGCGCATTCACCATGCGTACGCCATTGAGAATTCCGGCAAGCATAAGGGTTACGGTGAAAACATCTGGGGCCTGACGGCGAGCCGCGGCCTGGATGGCTACAAAGCGTTCGAGCCGCGCAACGACAATGGCACCGTCGCGCCCACGGCGGCGCTTTCCGCAATGCCTTACACGCCGCGCGAATCCATGACGGCGCTCAAACACTATTACCACGCGCTGGGCAAACGACTCTGGGGCGATTTCGGTTTCAGGGACGCGTTCAATCTGGATCGCGATTGGTTCGAGCGCGGCTACCTCGCGATCGATCAGGGACCGATCGTGGTAATGATCGAGAACCATCGCACCGGCCTGTGCTGGCGAATGTTCATGGCCAACGAGGAAATCCCGCGCACATTGAAAGCCATCGGATGGAAGAAGCGCGATGGAGCTCACTGATCCCGCGGCGCGGCGGAAATGATCGCGGCATCATCTCACGAAGGCGCGATACACTCGCACCGCATTGGTGGCGGGCCTCGGGTCTGTGACGATGACGGTGCGAACCAGAGACTGTGCGCTGACGCCGCCCAGCGAAAACCACGGCGATGTCGAAGCATTCGTTCTGAACTGGAGGGTGTAGCTGACGTTCGACTGGGCCACGAAGCTGAATCGCACCGGGCTGAGTGAACTCATCGTGAGTTTCAACGCGCTCAATGCGTTCGTCGGGTTTGTGCCCGCTCGGTATTCGTCGAGATTCCTCATTCCGTCGCCGTCGAAGTCGAGCAACGCATCGGCCCCGTTTCGCGAATCCAGTCCGAACGCCGTCTCCCACCAATCCGGAATTCCGTCGCCGTCCATGTCGCCGATGATCAACGCAAGCTTCGCGACCTGGCTGACCGCGCTGCCGGCGATGTTCGTGACGAGCAACGTGTAATCGCCGGCATCGGCGGGTTGAGTGTTCGAGCGAGTGAACGTGTTGTTCGTAGCGCCGTCGATATTCACGCCATTCAAGCGCCACTGAAAGAACAGTGGCGCGCTGCCATCGAGCGTCGCGGAAAATGTCGCGTTGGTTCCGGCGACGACGGTTTGGTTCTGCGGCTGCGTAATGAATGTGGGCGCGGTGAAGATCTGCACGCCGGTAAGTTCGAAATCGAAACTGATGTCCACGCTGCTGCCGTTGAACTGATGAATTTCCGCCGCGATGACGTTCGTGCCATTGACCAGATACGCCGGATCGATGGCAAACGAGTAGAACGCGTATTCACCGGCGCCCTCAACTGAGGTGCTCGCTGGGGTCAAATAGTTGATCGCACCACCCGGCATGTTGTTGCGGAAAACCTCGGAGCCATTCAGGTAAATCACCACGCCGTCATCCCGCATCACACGCAGAGTCAAAGAACGGAAAGTCGTTCGGTCGGTGACGTTGAATGCGCGCCGGAAATAAGTGGTGATGTATTTGTTGTTCACGTCCGGCCCATAGCCAATCGACGTTTTCTCGGGCCGCCCGTCCGCCGAATCGCCGTAGCCCAACTCCGCGAGGCCATTGCTCCAGCTCGAGTCATTGAAGCCGAGCATCGGCCACGCGCCGCCGAGGTCGGTGCCTTTGTCAAAATAGCGCCAAAGCGATCCCGTGGAGATGAGCGTCACGTTCGTCGTGAGGCCGGCGAGGAACGTCACGTTCACCGGCGCGCTCGTTCGGCTCAAGCCAGCGCCATCGGTCGCAATCGCCGTGAGTGCGTATGCGCCCGGCGTGTTGTTCGCCCACGAAATCGCGTACGGACTTGTCACATCATCGCTGATCTTCACGCCGTTGGCGTAGAACCCGACATTGGCGATCAATCCATCGGGATCAGTTGCGTCGCTTGCCACGTTGATTGTTGCGTTGCCGACGAATACTGAGTTTGTCGCCGGACTCGTCAGCGTCACGATCGGCGGGAGATTGGTGGATCCGGGCGCATACAGTTGCGTGCTGGGAACGACTTCCTTCGCAGTGCTCGGTGAAGACCAAAGCAGCTTTGCCACCGCCCCGCCGGTATTCTCGTAGTACTCAATCCGAATGTCGCAGAGCAGTCCGGCCTGCAACGAGATGATTGCGCTCCACTCGGTCGGCCCCTGATCGTTCCAGTGATCAATGATCAGTTGGTTGTTCACCCACAACCTGATGCCGTCGTCGCTCACTGTGGAAAACGTGTAAGCCTCGCTGTAGCGCGGCTGCACCTGACCGGTCCAGCGCACGCTGAATGATTCAGCGCCGATCGCGGCATCAGGCGCCCCGGTGCCCCAATCAAAATTCACCGTCGAGTCAACGCGACGCAGAGTCGTGCCGGTGAAATCCATGTTGTCGAAATAGTCACCGCGCAATCCCGTGCCGCCGCCAATCGCCGGCGGATTGACGGTGATCGTTACGCTGCTCGAGGTTGTCACCGCGAGATCGTTGTCGCGCGCTTTCGCCACGATCGTGTGCGTTCCCACCGGCACGTTCGCCCAGACCGCACTCCACGGTGCGTTGGTCGCTTCGCCGATCTTGATTGCGCCGTCGTAATACTCGACGCGCAGCACATTCCCATCTCCGTCAAAAGCATTCGCGCTCAAAGGCACGCTCGCGGGCGCTGTGAACTGCGTGCCATTGGCCGGCGTCGTGAGTGACACTGTCGGTGACTGGTTCAACGCGTTCGCCGCGCCCGGCGTGATGCCGCTGGCGAACCAGTTCGTCGGCTCGTTTCCGTAAACACCCGGCGCGCGCCGTTGCAACGAAGGGCCATCGCCATCCGCAGCGACGGGCCACGGCAGCTTGTCGTTGAAGCGCACTTCGTCCACGGCGATGTATGGCGTGCCGTTCGTGTCTGGCGCGTCGGGACGTTCGAGTTTCAACCGTTCGCCGCTGTCCTGCAACGCGCCGGAATTAGGCCCGACGATTTGCACCGCGGGTGCAATCGAATACTTCGCACGGAAGACCGCCGGATCAATCGACACCACGAGCAGGTAACTGCCGGGTGCCATCGTCACGTTATTCGAGAACGCGTAGCCAAGCCCGCTCAGCTTCCATGTGTTTGTCGGAAACGCCGCGTCGTAGAGCGCGACGTTGTTGCTGCTGATGTTCACCAGCTCGACGAATTCGTCGTAGCCGCTTGCCGGGTGATACATGATCTCGTTGATCACGATCGGGCCGATGCGCGGCGTGGAATTACTCGCGCCGAGCATGAGCGCCGTCATCGCCGGCCAGTCCTCATCGCCCACGCTGTTCACATAACGGCCGAAGCTCACGCCATTCGCCGCCGCGCCGTAATCGAAGCTGTGACTGTAGCCCGTGAGGTTCGTGTTCGTGTCGCCGCTGAAAAGGAAGAGTGATTCGCCGTGCGAATTCAGCGCAAAGCTCGGCGCGATGCCGGGCTGCGCATTAAACTGCGATTCGTCGAACACCATGAATCCACCGGGCGTGATCCACGTGTTCGTCGGAATGCGAAACTTCTTCGGCTGCAACGCGTCGTCGCTCAGGAACCAACTGCTGATGTTCACGTTCGTCGTCGTTGGGTTGAATAACTCGATGGCATCAAGCTGCGGCGGATCGGTGTGCGTGAGGATTTCGTTAATGACGATCGGCGCGATGCTCGATGCCGGATCGTCGGCGCCGGGTGAGCCGCCAAGATTCGCGCTCGCGCGCCAGCTCGACGCCACATTCGGATCGCCATTGGTTGTCGCCGGCACGAGCGAGAAACCGTAGCCATCCGGCGTGATCGGCCACGGCACCACGTTGTTGTAAGTGAAGCTGAACACGTTGGTGCCGAGCACGTGCGAGAGCGTCAGCTTGTCGCCGTTGTTGTCGAGCTTGCCGGTGAAAACGCCTTTCACCACCACGCCGGGATATTTCACCGCGAACGCATTCGTGTTTCGCGCCAGCACGAAGAACGCGCCCGGCGCGAGCCGCGTGCCATTGGTGAAACTGAACGTGATGCCGTCGGTGAATTGCAGGCCGGTCAGGTCGAGCATGTTCGTGCCGCTGTTCTTCAGTTCAAGGAATTCCAAATCCTCGCTCAAGATCGCGCCGATCGGCGGCGGGTTGTACATGATTTCCGTCACCTTCAATGCGGCGAAGTTCTGCACGACGTAGAAAGGCGCTTCGACGAGCGCGCTCCAGTTCGCGCCATCGCGTACGCGCCCGCGGAGAAACACCGCGTTGCTCAATACGAGCGGCGAAGTGTAGAGCCGCGCCGAAGCTGCCAGCGCGCCACCCCACACGCGTGGGTCGGTTCCGTCGGTCGTGAAATAGATCGCGCCGCTGGCGTTGAAGTTCGTGAGCACGAGCGAAAAGTTTGGCGCGACCAATCCACCGAACGGTGCGAACCCGGGCGCGGTGAGCTGCGGATACAAGCCCGCGTTGCGCAATTGGTTGATCAGAATTGCCGTCCGCTGCGGGAACCACGTAAGCGCGCTCGCTTCGGCTCCGAGCCACGTCGCGCGTGTCGTGCCCGGCACCCAGCGCGCGAGCTCGCCGATCACTGCGCGATCAATCTCCGTTGACCGTGCCTGCCAGCGCGCCTGTGTCGCAGCGGGCGTGAGCGTGCCGCCATTAAACAGATGTTTCTGCGCGTGATCGCCAAACTGCACCACGAACTCCAGATGCGCGCGCAGCCGCGTGTAAAGTGTCCCCGGCGATCCACCGGATTCGCCCGTGCGATCGGTGTTCACGTTGTTGCCGATGCCAAACGTCCACTCGGCGTCCCACGAGAAGAAATGAAAGCCCGCGCCGGGCACACGCCGCCGCGCTGCGTTCCAGTTGTGTCCCGGCCAGTCCGTGTTCGCGGCGTAGAAATTCATCAGCATGTAGTCGATGAAGTTCGGGATGTTCAGATACTGGCTGAGGTTGGTGTAAGCGATGTCGTTGGTGATGCCGGCGTTGACGATGCCGAACATCGTGTTCCACGCGTTGGCGTCGCCATCGATCAATTCGTCGGAGTTGAACGCGTCGTATTCCGACTTGTCGCCGCCGAGATAACTTGCCGCGAACGACGCATCGGCCTTTTCGCCGATGTTGTACAAGCCCCAGTAGAGTCCGTTGATGAAAAGCTGCACGTAAGTGCCGTGCGGGCCGTAGCCGCCCATCGCATTCTGAGCGTCTCGACACCACATGTCGCGGTGCAGCACGGCGGACGAACCGCCCCAGAGCCAATGATCGTTGAAGCCCGCGTGCAGCGTGAGCGTGTCGAACTTCTGCACCGGCGACCCCGGAAACAGGTCGTAGTCCAGCTTGCTCGCGCCGTAGATCGTCTTGAAGAGCAACCGCAGGCCGTGCTTCGGCATCGCGCTGCGACTCACGCCGCCCTGGATGCGAATGCCGCAGTTCAGATTGAATCCCTTCTTTCCGTCAGGCCGCAAATATTCCACCGAGCACGGGCGCTCGAACGCCACACCCATCGCGTCAGGATTCGACATGACGCCGTTCGGTCCCCACATGTCGTCATACGATCCCACGATGCTCAGCGTCGGGATGTTCGTGAGATCGTTGCGAAACGTCGGCGCATACTGGGCGCTCAACGTCACGTTCGTATCGAGGGAGTAATTTCCCGAGGAGCCGCCAACCCAGCCGCTGTTCGTGGACTGCGCCTGGGCGTTGTTCAGAAAAATATACGAGTGTGTTTCGGGATCGGTTGTCTCGAAGCCATTGCGATAGCCGATCGCCCGCAACATCATCGTGCCGTTCACCGCAATCGCGCCGCTGTAAATCATCCCGTTCGTCTCGCTGGGCGCGGAACCATTCGTTGTGTAGCGAATGATCGCGCCCGGTGTTGCGCTCGTGATCGTCACGGAAAAATTCGTCGTGTCGAACCAGCCGCGGCCCGGCGTGAATTTCAAATTGTCCACGAACGCAAAGAACCCACTGCCGTTCACCGCGCCCGGCGAAGGCGTGGCGAAATAGTGATTCGTCATTCCGAGCACCTTGTTTTCCACCAGTTCGGCGAGCACCAGGAAGTCAGTGCTGTTCGACGACACCGTGAGTCCCTGGATCGCGAGCACGTTCGTCCCGGCGCGTAGCAGGCTCAACGCCGACGTCACGTTGATGTCTTCGAACGCGAGCGCGTTTGTGCCCGTGCGGTTCGACGCGGCGGTCGAGTTCCATTGCGGCGCGCCGCCGAAGTTGCGCCGCGCGATCTCGGTGCCGTTCAGGAATGCGACGAACGCGTCATCGTACTTCATCCGCAGCGTGAGTGTGGAGAACGCCAACGGGTTCGTGATGCTGAAAGGAATGCGCACGTAGGCGGAACTCGCCCGGCCGAGCATGTTCGTTTGCACGTCGGTGGCGATCAGTGGACGCAGGCTGCCGGTGGTGCCCGTGGGCAATGATTTGATGGCAAGTCCGGCACTCGCCGTGTCACCCACGAGGCGGAAGGTTGTGCCGAAGGACGTGTAACTGCCGGGCGCCGCGAAGAACTCGACTCCCGATCCGCCGCCGCACTCAAAGAACACAAGGCGCACGGGGTAATCGCCTGCCGCGAGATTGAACGTTGCCAGCGTGTCTCCGGGTCCGCGCGGCGACGGATACGAAAACGTGTTCGCCCCGATGGTCACGCGGAATCCGTCGTCGCTGTTCACGCCAAAAGTCCAGTTGCCGCCGACGGGAATCGTCAGGATACCGGTTGCTTCGAGAACGAAGTTGTCGATGTCGGCGCCGATGGTGAGACCGGGGAATGTCGCGTCGCTGGCGAAATTTCCAACACTGCCCGTGTTGAAATAGTTTATCACGCCGCGCGTCTCGGTGAAGGTCGCAGCCTGCATGGCCGGTGTGACCAGCACTGAATCAGCCGTGCCGAGATCGCACACGCCGGTATTCGCGCGAACATTGCGGCTGGCGAATCCTTGCACGTACGTCTCATACCCGATGCCATTCGTGCCCGCGCTCCATGTTGTGTCGTTGAAGTTCGTCGCGATCCACGTGGCGCCGAGCGTGCCGTTGGTCGGAACGAACACGCGGACGTTTGCGGCGCTCGACACCAGTTTCGTCACCTCAAGATTTTGTCCCACTCCGTACGAAACATTTTGAAACTGCTGTGGAAACACGGGCGTGAATTCGTTCGCAATGGTGACGCCATCCGGGTGAACGAGCGCGAGGTAATCGCCATCGGCGTTCAAGCTGAAGTTTGCGTGCAGCGGTGCGCCGGGAACGGCGCGATTTTTCCCGGACGCGAACACGATCAAAAACCCATTCGGCGGAAGGTTCGTCGCCGGGAACCGCCATTTGATCAACGCGCCGACGGTGTCCGTGAGGAACCAGCCGTTCATGTTCACGGTCGTCGTGCCGGAGTTGAAGATCTCGATCCAGTCCGAGGAAACGCCGTCCTCGTCGCGCAGTCCTCCGTTGTTCGAGGCCAGAAACTCAGAAATAAAAACCGGCTCTGCGGCGCCAACCGCGCACGCAATCAATGAACAGGCTGCCACGCGCCAGCGAAGCCACAGAGAAATGCGATTCTTCATCTACAACACCGCACCAACAGCTAAACAGGTGAGCACACCGCACCGGCCCTGCATCGGGGTCTGGTAAGCTTACAATTTATGGACGGCCACACGAGAAGTTTTCTTCCGCAGGCGCATCTTTGACGACAGCACTGGCCGCGGCGACACGATGTTCCTGCGAGTGCCCGCCGCGTTAATTGGCGCGGCGTCCTGGATTCATCGATGCGCCAAGCGGATTCACGGCTGGCGCGTAGTGACGACACGATAGAAACGATTCGTCCGCCACGCCGGATCAATCACGACTTCCACGCGGTTGTTCGTGCGCGCCAGAATAACTCGCCGTCGAAGGCTGCGCATTCAACCAACGCGTGTAATCAGCGGGAGCGAACGGAGCGATGATGCCCGCGTGCGCATCAATCACGGGATTGATCTGATCCGATTGAAAAAGCAGGTCGCGCACTTCGCGCACGACATTGTGGTATTCGAACTGCAAGAGCAGGTTCGTGCCCGAGTCGCCGCCTGCGTAACTCGACGGATAAATGCCGTTGAACAGCAAATCCTCACCGCCGTTCCACGTCGGTCCCCACGTGTCGGTGAGGTCGTACGGCAACACCGTGAGTCGTCCGAGGTCGTTGTTCGTCGGTCCGTAGAGCGGCTCGAAATACCATACGCCATTTTTATTTCCGCTCGGCCACGTGTCGTAATTACGAATCGCCTCACCGATGGCGTGGAAGAGATACGAGTTGGTGTAGTTCGCGTAATGGCAGTCGGAGACAGCGTCCATTGTCCCCACCCACATTTGCCGGTCAGAAAACCACACTCACGTTGCAATCCCACTTGCGGCTACTTGCCACCACGGTAGCGCCGGCCGGGAAAATCGGAAGGACGCCAGCCGGTCCACTTTTTGAAAGCCTTGGAAAAAACAAATGGATCGCGATAACCCACTTCCGCCGCGATGTGCTCCACCTTCAGGTTGGTTTCCGCCAGCAATTGAGCCGCACGCTACATCCGCAAAAAAGTCACATGATGCATCGGGCTGCGACCCAATTCTCGATTGCAGAGACGGCGCAAATGCTCCGAGCTGACGTGAGCCACTTGCGCGAGTTGATCGACGTTCCATTTCGCGTCCAAATGGGCGGCGACTTTTTCCCAGAGCTGCGAGAGGCGATCATCACATTGCCAGGGCCGGGCGAACGCGTGGACGTAATCATGAATCAACTCGACCCAATGATGAATGGTTTCTGGCGTGCCCCCACCCAGGCAATCCTCGAGCAATCCAAGGATCGCGTGCTGCAAGGGCTTCGCACCGAACTTCGCCAGGCGCGGCGAAGTCGCAGCGATGCTGGGCTGCTGATTCGGCGGCTCGTCAAACCGCACCCAGCAAAAATTCCATCGCCGGCCTTTCACCATGTGAAACGCGTTCAGCATGTGAGGCAGAAGGAGAAACGCAGTGCCGGCTGTGACGCATTGCCACTTGCCGTCGGCGAGCACGCGCCCTTCACCGCCGAGGCACGCCAGGAAAAAGTCCCGCTCAGGTTTGTTCGCACGACGCTGTAGGGAAAGGACGCGTCATGCACGCCCGCGTGAGCGATGCGATAACGCGAGAGCGCCCCGCAAACCGGAGCCGTGGCGATGAATGGCCGCGCATCATGGGCACTGACTCGCACCGCCCAAAGACGATCGTCCTTTCCGAAAACGTGTTCCTCCGCGAAATCGCCCGGAGAAGGTTGATCCAGTGCCGCGTTGAGAACAGGATTAAGAATGCGATTCCGCAGAAGCAACGCAGTGCGAACTGTCGCTTGCGCTCGTTGAAGACCCTTTGGTAGGTTGCGCCTTCGATGCCGGCGTGGCGGAATTGGCAGACGCGCTAGACTCAAAATCTGGTACTCGTAAGAGTGTGGGGGTTCGAGCCCCTCCGCCGGCACCACTCAAAATCAGTTGTGTATGAGACACTACACTAGTGGAGTGACCCTGAAGTATCTTTCGTAACCTGCGCTTGACGTGCCAACGCCGCACGGGCGTGGCGAATCTTTTCCAAGATGGCTTTGCCTTCGGCCCGCCATTCGTAGCGCTGGGCTTGAGGTTGCGTTCGGCCAGATAGGCCCAGAT
>JBBRBM010000199.1:0-10865 GCA_038205745.1 Verrucomicrobiota bacterium
GAAGAAAACGAGCTGGCCCAGCGGCGTGACGGCGGCGTGCGGATCCCATTCGACATGGAAACGTCGGCCATGAGTGTCGACGGTCAGCGGTGGATCGAGCACCGCGCGCAGGGCGGCGGCACGGGGATCAAGCACCTCACCCTGCGGGTGAGCAGCCAGGGGAGCGATTTGCATTGGCATGACCCATTCCAACAACCACTTGCCTCCCTTGGCAACTCAGCCAACTGCTTTTTTGAAGGTGAAATGGACGTGCGAGGGGAATGCGTTTTTCCCGGCGTTCGAGGACTCATTTCGGCGAAGTGCGGTCATCACTGACATGCCGGAATTCGCCATCGAACACTGGCGGCACAACAATTTGCTGGCGACGTAGCGGAGCGCGAACCGCCGAGTCCGCGTGTTTCCGCTCCTGCCAACGGCTCCCGGTCAGGCTCGATGGTTGAACGCGCGGACTCGGCGGTCCGCGCTCCGTCAGGGCTTGGTCAACCTAAAGAATTTATCCGGCGTGCTGGCCGGCAGCGTGACCTGCACTTTGTCATCCACGATTTGCGTGGCGTTGGTCACGTTCACCCAGGCTCCCGGCAACGAGAGTGCGCGTTGCAGGTGGTAATTGGTGGCGGCGACGGGCCAGGAAAGCACCACGTCCGTCACCAGGCGGTCAATCACCAGCAGCGGCGGCAGATCGCGATAGATCGTGATCGACACTGTCGCCACGTTGGTCAGTCCGGCCTGGTCCGTCGCCGTTGCGGTGAGGGTGTGAGTGCCTTCGGTCAGGGTGGCGGCATCATGCACCAGCAGCTCGCCCGTGCCGAGAGCGCCGTCCAGGCTGGAGGTCCAAACGATGCCCGTGAGCATTCCGTCCTCGGTGTCGTAGGCCGAGGCTTGCAGCAGGAGTTGATCGTGGCCGACGAACATCTGCTGATCTCCAGGCGTGCTGATGAAGACGTGCGGCGCGTGGTTGCCGATGGTGAAGAAGCCGTCCGTCTCATCCAGCGCAGTGTTGAAACCATCGGTGGCGATGACGCGAATTTTCCCAACGGTGGTCGCCGGGAGAAATTGCGTGTCGAGCAGGTAGTACCGATCCGGCCAGTCCGCGATCAGTGTTTGCCAACTGTTGCCGCCATCACGACTGAACTGCACCGTGTGGGTCAGCGCGTCGCCATCGAGATCGGAAGAAGTCCATTGGACGAGCGCCGTGTCGCCCAGCACTTCGCCACCATTGGGCGAAACAACATGCACCGCCGGAGCATTCGGAGTCGCGATGCGCTGGCCGATGGGCAGGCCGTTGCGGAAAAGCATCATGCTCCGGATCGACGGATCATACGGCACCGACACGGTGAAATGCACCGTGGTATCAAAGATGTCTTCATAGAGCGCGTCGTCCGGCTGGAAAGAAATCTGCGTCACGACCTGGCCCAGATCGTCGAACAGTTGCAGCAGGAACTCGCCGGGCGGCGGCAGCGGCGGCAACACCGGCGTGGGCACGATGACAAACGGTGCGAAAGACACGTCATCGTGCCGCAAATCAATTTGACCGCGTATGACGAGCAACTGGTCCTGGCCGAAATTGAAGGTCGGCGGCGGCGCGCCCCCGGCACCGAACCGGTTGATGATGGTGTTCATCAGATTCGTGTAGGTGTAGCGGGAAGCCCACGGCCAGGGAGTGGTGTTCGGGTAGTTGTGGCAGTAGCTCATCAAATCGAACGTGGCGTAAGGATTGATGATCAGGTTCGTGTAGCTGTCATAACCAAAAACTTTTTTGTCCTCGCCGGAGTCGAGTGGCCCGAGCAGCGGCGCGTTGCCGATTCCCGGAAACGGAAGCATGGGGAAGGCCGGCGCGTTGGTGCCCCCGAAGTCATTGCAAAGGCCGGCGGTGTAGTAATTCGTGGTGATCACGCCCGCGTTGGTTTCCTTGTAGGAATATTGGGTGCCGAAAACCGCATGGTGCCTTCCGAGCGTATGTCCGATTTCATGCTCGGCCAGGTGCCGCTGGAAGTCGTTGGGATTCGTCACGTTGAAATTGCCGCACGAGATCGTGCCCGGGATGCCCGCGGCCTGGCCGCGCATCCCGCTGCGCTGCGCGAAGCCGTAGTAAAGCTGCCGCCCCGCGTTGGTGTTGCCATTGAAGAAGCTGCCGACGATGTCGAGCGTGCGCATGAGCGAGAGGCTTTGCAGCATGTTGGATTCGACCGGATGGTTCGTGCCCCAGTTCATGCCGGCGAACTGCGGCGTGACGCTGGCGATGGGATACATGCCCCGCAGCCGCCCCTGGATTTCGAGCGCGTGCGCCATCGCCAGGGGATTGTTGGCTCCGTTCGTCGAGTTGGTCCAACTGACAAAAACCCATTTCACCGGGAGCGAAGGCATGAGATTGAAAACAACGCGCACTGCGCCATTGCTCGCGACGCCGAGGCCGCTGGCTTCCGCCGGTTCGCCATTGATGCAGACGCCATTGGTCCATTCGAAGGCGAGGTCCACCGTGCCGTTCAGCCAGTTCGGGGGCAGCGAGAAGTTCACGCTCGCGTTCAAGTTGCTGCGGAACGGCGCGATGTCATTCGTCCAGACCGAATACGCCGGGTTGGGCAACACGCCCAGCGCGGTGCCGCCGCGCGTGCCGCGCAGTCGCGCTCCGGTGAGCGGAATGGCCGTCCGGTTCGTGCCGGGCAATTGCAGGAACACGCGCACCAGCGTGGCCTTGTCCTGCACCAGCGGCACGCTGAGTTCCCAGTCCTGCACGGACTGGTTCACCTCGATGGCGCGCAGCACGATGGCCTGATTCGTCAGGAAGAACGTGATCGAGTTCGACCAGTTGGTCGGATTGCCCAGCACGAAGAGCGCGTTGGTCGGCGTGTAGCGCGCGAACGGCACGCCGTTGGTCAGCGGCGTGATCGTGTAAGCGCCCGGATTCAGGTTCGTAAAATTAAACGTGCCGTTGCTGTCCGTGAGCATGCTGCCGTTCACCCCGCCGGTGATTTGCACCAGCAGGCCGGGCACGCCTGATCCGTTCGGAGCGGTGCGAATGATGCCGTTGATGTTGCGCGCAATGGCGAGGAACAGCGGCAGGTTGGTGGCGCCTCCGAGCGTGGACAGCGTCTGGTTCGTCGGCGCGAAGGAGAAGCCGTCCTTCGTCGGCGTGACGGTGTAATTGCCCGGCGGCAGGTTCGTGAACGTGTAAGCGCCGCCGCCATCCGTGCTCGTGACGAGCGCCGGCCCGTTGCTGGTGGTCAGCGTGATGGTGGCACCTGACAACGACGGCCCATTCGTCGCGCATTTCACGACGCCGCTGATGCTGGCCAGCGTGCCCGCGATGAAATTCGTCGTCGCGCTGTTGTTGGCGAGGACGGGATCAAACGGCTGTGCGGTCGCGATCTGCGCGGTGAAACTTTTGAAGCCGCTGTTCGTGGCCCGCACATTATAGATCAGGATGGACGCGCCGGGCGAAGCCATGACATTGGTGCGCGTCCAAACACCGTTCGCGAGGTTATTGGTCCAGTTCACGGCGGTCCAACTGATCAATTCCACGCCCGGCGGCAGCGGCGCATACACCGTGATGTTCGAGGCCGGGTCCGTGCCGAGATTTTGGACGACATATCGCACCTGCGTTGTTTGGCCGAGCATGACGATGTTGGTCTGCAACTGAATGATCACGCTGAGATCGGCATAGTCGAACGGCAGCCAGGTGACGACGACGGAATTGGTGCGGTCGAGCGGCGTCGGATCGTAATGCGGCGCGTTGAGCACAAACGCCATGTTCGTCACGGTACCACCGGTCAGATGGATGAGCACGAGCAAGAGCGTGCGCGCCTCGGAATTGGCGAGGCGTGGCACGGTCCAGTCGCCGGTCGCGGGATCATAGGCCGTGTCGAGCGGCACATTCGAGGCTACCAAGGTCGTGCCCGGCGGAATCACATCCCGCACCACCATGTTGCTGCTGGTGTTTGGCCCGGCGTTGCGCAGCACGATGGTGAAGAAGACGGGGCTTCCGAGGTTCGTGGTGGTGACGTTCGCTGATTTGAAAACCTGCAAATCGGAAGTGGGCGTCGAGTTCACGTAAGCGAACGACGTGTTGTTGCCCGCATTCGTGTCGAGGACCGGCGGCGGGGCGAGCACCGAAATGCGGTTGGTCAGCAAGCCCACGCCCGTCACCGCAGCGCGCACCTCCAGGACGACGCGCTCGCCGGCCGCGAGGCGCGTGATGGTGAACGTGTTCGACGCCGCGTCGAAAAGAGCGTTCGTGCCCTGCGATGCGAAGACGATTTGCAGTCCGGCATCGGGAACGTCCGGCATGAGCACGTTGCTCACGGTCGTCGGCCCGGCGTTGCTGACGACGATGGTGAAGCTCACCTGTTCGCCGACGTGGACGTTCACGTTGCTGGCGGTGAGGAATTTGACGACGGACAAATCCGCGAGCGGGAACCGGTTGGTCACGATAGCACTGGACGAGTTGTTGTTCGTATTCGGATCGGTCAGGTTGGGCGGCAGATTGATGATGGCGGTGTTCGTGAAAACGCCGTTTGTGCTGGCGAGCACGGTGATGTCAAGCGTCTGGGTCGCGCCCGAAATCAGTCCGGCGGGAATGAACCAAAGCCCCTGGCCCGCGCTGTATCCACCGCCACTGCTCACGTTGTTCAAGTATTGGAAGCCGGGCGGAATCACGTCGCCTACCGTGAAGTTGTTGGTCACGGCGTCCGGCCCGTTGTTCCGCAACACCAGCCGGAACACGATCGACTGCCCCACGAATGCGGCATTCGTGCTCGCGGTTTTGGTGATCTGCAAATGGGCCTGCGGCTGCGTATTGGTCACGATCGCGCTGGAGGAATTGTTGTTCGTGTTCGGATCGGTGACGCCGTTTGGCACGTTGATGATCGCAAGGTTCGTGAAGACGCCCGGATTGATCGCGCGCAACGTGATGGCGATGGACTGCGTGGTGCTCGCGCCCGCGCCGTTCGGCAACACCCACTGGCCCAGCCCGAAACTGTAGAACGCGCCACCGCTGGCGTTATCCCCCACGTAATCGAAGCCCGATGGAATGGCGTCGCTCACGACGATCTGGTTCGTCACCGAGGACGGCCCGTTGTTCCGCAGCGTGAGGTTGAAGACAACGGTGGCCCCGACCGGCACGGAGTTCGTGCTCGCGGTCTTGGTGATTTGCAAGTCCGCGCTCGGCACGACGGTGGTGTTCGTGACGCAACTGGTGTTGTTCGCCGCGTTCGTGTCGTTCATGTCGCTGAAGATCGTCCCGCAGTTGACGAGGCTGCCCACTTGCGCCGCCACGTTCACGGTTACATACACCGTGGCGGAGCCGGCGACGGCGAGATTGCCCACGCCGCAATCCACGCGATGCAGGTTGGTGTCGTACGTGCAGGCGCCGCCCGTCGCCGCCACGAAGGCCACGCCGGCGGGCAGGGTGTCGCGGATGACGACATTTGACGCAAGGCTCGGCCCGCCGTTGAACGCGCCGAGCGTGTAAATGATCTGGCTGCCAATGTTCAGCGTGTTGGTCGTGCTCGTGTATTTCGCCAGCGACAGGTCGGCATAGACCGGCGGATTCGTCGGGCCGCTGTTCGTCACCGTGAGACTGACGAATGCCGTGCTGAACCCGCCGTTGTTATCCGTGATGGTGTAGCTGAAGGAGTCCGGCCCCGTGTACCCGTTGACCGATTGATAGTAGAGTCCGCCTGATTGCAAGACTGAGCCGTGCAGCGGTTGGCTGTAGCTGAAGATCGAGATCGGGTTGAAGTCGGGATCGTAATCGTTCAGCAGCACGTTGATGAGCGTGCTCACGCCAGAGCCGACGGTCGCAAAATCGTTCACCGCCACCGGCGGCTGGTTGCTCGGCGCGCAATTCACAGTCATCGACACGTTCGTCGTCGCGAAGCCGCCGTGGCCGTCGCTGATGGTGTAGGTGAACTGGTCCGGGCCGCAGTAGGGCGAGAAGGATTGGTAAACGAGTTGCGTGCCTGACTGGGAGACGGAGCCATGCAGCGGCTGCGTGAAGTTGGAGAGGGAAAGCGGATCACCGTTCGAATCGAAATCGTTGGCCAGCACGGAAATGAAGACGTTGCTGCCGGAGGTCACGGTCGCGAAATCCAGGTTCGCAATCGGGTTCTGATTCGTCGCGCCGCAGTTCGTCACCGTCACGGACACCGTGGCATTCGACGAGAAGCCGCCGTGGTTGTCGGTGATGAAGTAAGTGAAACTGTCCGCCCCGCAGTAATTGGTGAACGACTGATAGACGAGGTTCGAGCCCGACTGAAACACCGAGCCGTGCTGCGGCGTGGTGAAGCTGAAAATGGAAATCGGGTCAAGGTTCGAGTCGGAGTCGTTGGTCAGCACATTGATGGGCGTGCTCACGCCGCTGTTCACGGTCACGAAATCGTCGACCGCGACGGGCGGCTGATTGCTCGAGATGACGGCGAGCGCGACGGGCGGCCGGGCGAAGAGAGACGAAAGGGCCACAGCCACAGCCACGGCAAAGCGTGATACGTTCATAAGTCAGAATCGCATTTCGCCGCGCCCAGCATCCCCAGCATTCGTCAGGAACGGCAGTTTGGTTTGGGGAGCGGGAAGGGTATGGCCTCGATTGAGGAAAAAATCAACGGCAATCAATGCCTGCTGCCGGATCGGCGTTGCTCCCAAGATGCACCTCGCCCGGACTGACGCACGGTTTTTTGATAATCACGGCGCCGACGGTATTGAATCGCTCAGCGTGGCGGAAAAGGGAACTTCAAGGTGAGGATTTTTGTAAAAAATTCGCGGCGAGCAAACGGCGCTTGTCATTCGTTAAATACATGACACAAAAGCGTGCCTTCGGTGTCTATCAATTACGACGCACTCTCATGAGCAATGTGAAACGCAAAAGCCGGAAGAAACTTCTCTGGCTGATCCTGTTGCTCTGCATTGGTATCGGAGCGGGTGCGTTCTTCTATTTTAAGAAGCGCGAAGTCGTCCTCACGGTGCAGACGGAAAAGGTGTCGCGCCGCAACATCACCGAACTGGTCATCGCCAACGGGAAGATTCAGCCGGTCGTTCAAGTGGTCATCAATCCAGAGGTCAGCGGCGAGATCACCGAGCTTCCCGTCAAGGAAGGTCAACCAGTGCAAAAGGGCGACCTGCTGGTGAAGATCAAGCCGGACAATTATCGGGCGGCACTGAACTCGGCGGAAGCGAGTTACAAATCAACGGTCGCCGCCCAGGCGCTGGCACAGGCGAATCTAAAGAAGGCCGAACTGGAGCTGAAGCGCGCCAACGAACTGGCCGCCAGCAAACTGATTTCGGAATCGGACCTGTTGACCGCCCAGACTTCCTTCGACGTGATGAAGGCGAGCCACGACACGAGCATGCATCAGGTGGAACAGGCGGCGGCGACTCGCGCGAAGGCGGAGGACGATCTGGCGAAGACCACTATCTATGCGCCGATGTCCGGCATCGTGACGAAGCTGAGATCGCAGCGCGGCGAGCGGGTGGTCGGAACCGCGCTGATGGCGGGAACAGAGATCATGACAGTGGCCGACCTCGGTGCGATGGAAGCACGCGTGGACATTGGTGAGGTCGACGTCGTGTTGATCAAGACCGGTCAGGTCGCGCGGCTTGAATTGGATGCGTTCCGGGATCGCAAGTTTGCCGGCGTGGTCAGTGAAATCGCAAACTCCTCGAAGACATCGGGATCCTCTCAAAGTTCTTCGCAGTCGCAGGAGGCGACGAAGTTCGAAGTGAAGATTCGCGTTCAAGAAAAGGAAACGTTTCGCCCTGGCATGTCTGTCACGGCCGAGATCGAGACGCGTTATCGCACCAATGTTCTCGCCGTGCCGATCCAGAGCGTCACCACGCGCGTCCCGAAAAAGCCTGACGCGCCATCCACAAAAACCGGTAGTGTGAGCACAGCGCAAGCATCGACCGCGCAGCCAACAAAGAAGGATGGCGACAAGAAGGAAATCCAAAAGCCAATTGAAGTGATCTTCGCGCTTGAGGGCGATCACGTGAAAATGATCCCGGTGCGTCGTGGGATCAGTGACGATTCGTTCGTGGAGATCATCGACGGCGCGAACGAAACTTTGGAGGTGATCTCGGGCGGCTACAAAGCCATCAATCGTGAGTTGGAAGACGGCAAACGCGTGAAGGTTGGTCCGCCGGATGAGAAGGCGGACAAGGACGAAAAGAAGTGAGCGGTCCGTCATGAGCCTGATCCGGCTGCAAAATATTTCGCGCGTTTACCAGATGGGAGCGGAAACCATCTATGCTCTGCGTGACGTGTCGCTTGATATCGCACGTGGCGAATACGTGGCGATCATGGGTCCATCGGGCTCCGGCAAATCGACGCTCATGAACATCATTGGATGTCTCGACTCGCCCACTTCCGGCAAATACGAACTGAACAGCCTCGACGTGAGCGAGATGGATGACAACGCGCTCGCGGATGTGCGGAATCGCGAGATCGGGTTTGTCTTCCAGACGTTCAATCTCCTGCCCCGCTCCCACGCGTTGCACAACGTCGAGTTGCCATTGATCTACGCGAGCATCGACGCCGATGAACGCAAGGAACTCGCGCGCGCGGCGCTCGCCAGCGTGGGACTCGCTGACCGCGCGCATCACCGGCCCAATGAACTTTCCGGCGGGCAGCGGCAACGAGTCGCCATCGCTCGCGCGCTGATCAACAAACCGTCCATCCTCCTGGCGGATGAACCGACCGGAAATCTCGATTCGAAAACGGGCGTGGAAATCATGGCGCTGTTCCAGGAACTCTCGCGCACGGGCAACACCATCATCGTGGTCACACACGAAGAGGACGTGGCGCGCCATGCCCGGCGCATCGTGCGCATTCGCGACGGATTGATTGCGTCGGACGAACGGGTGGAGAAGAACTCGACGAGGGTATGAAACACGATTTGGCTCAAGACGCGTTCCCCTCACCCCTGCCCTCTCCCTCGGGGAGAGGGGGAATCGCATTCCGGCTTTCTTCGGATTGTGCGACTGACTCTCGAAACCGTTTTTCGCGGAAGAGACGGAGTTCATTGCTCCCTCTCCCCGAGAGAGAGGGCAGGGGTGAGGGGAAACGGAGTTCTGCGAATCACTTCGGATTTCTTCTTCATTGATGTTGCCGCAATGAAACTCTCCCGCGAGTTGATCGAAGGCGTGAAGATTTCCGCACACGCGATCTTCGCGAACAAGCTCCGCTCGGCACTGACAACACTCGGCATCGTGATCGGCATCGTGACGGTGTCCCTCATGGCGATGGCGATTGACGGCATGAGGCAGACGTTCATGCGGAGCATCTCGGCGTTGGGGGCGGATGTATTCTACATCGAAAAGTTTCCATGGGAGCGCACGATGGCTTGGTGGAAAATTCGCAACCGCCCAGACTTCACAATCGGTGACGCGAAGATCATCCAGAGGGAATCCAAACTCGCGCTCGCGATCTCCGTCGAAAACTCCATCACGCTGCCCGTGCGCTACAAAGACCGGGATTCATCCAGCGTTTGGATCTGCGGTAACAACGAACAGAGCGCTCTCGTCCGCCAATTGAATCTGAAGTACGGACGCTTCTTCTCGGAAGCTGAAGTGGCGGGCGCGCGACCAGTCTGCGTCCTCGGCGCTGAGATCGCCGACAAGCTGTTCCCGCAAGGCCAGGCCGTGAGTGAGCGCATACAAGTCGCCGGCAAAAGCTTCGAGGTCATCGGCGTGAACGAGAGGTTCGGGCCGTTCCTCTTCGCGAACATGGACAACCAGGTGATCATTCCCATCACGCGGCTAACATCTGATTTCGTCCGCGATCCTTACATCTTCTTCATGGTGAAGATTCGGCCGGGCGTGAAAATGGACGACGCCCGCGAAGAATTGCGCGGCATCGTGCGCAAGATTCGCCGCGTGCCGCCGGGCGTCGAGGACGACTTCGCGATCAACCAACAGGAAATGGTGATCAAGCAATTCGACAAAGTGGGACGGATCATCGGCTCGATCGGTTTGTTCGTCACTGGGTTGGCACTGTTCGTCGGCGGCATCGGTATCATGAACATCATGTTCGTGTCGGTGGCTGAACGCACCAAGGAGATCGGCATTCGAAAAGCGATCGGAGCCAAGCGACGAACGATCCTGATTCAATTCCTGATTGAGGCGGCGGCGATCTGTCTGTTTGGTGGACTGATCGGGCTGGGTGTCGCGTGGGGCGCGAGTCTCGGGCTGAAGAAGTTCATGCCGGGCGGAATGTCGCTCTCGGTCGCCTTGCTGGCGATTGCCGTTTCGCTCGTCACGGGAATCGTGGCTGGCTTCCTGCCCGCAAATCGGGCGGCGCGAATGAGCCCGGTGGATGCCTTGCGTGCCGAATGAGCGTCACGCCGAAATCATCATCCGTCCGGCGCACCCACACCGCGCAACTGCGCACGGAACTGCACGAGAGTTTCCTCATGGCGATGAGCGCGCTCGCGACACACAGGCTGCGCTCAGCGTTGACGTTGCTCGGTGTCACCGTCGGCGTGTTCTCGATTATCGTCGTGATGACGGCAATGCGCGTCCTGCAATCAAACATCGAGAAGGAGATGGGCCAATTGGGCGCGCGCACTTTCAGCGTGCAAAAGTTTCCAGCGATCTTCGTGGGCGGACGCGAAGGCTGGGAAAAATTCTGGCGCCGCAAAAACATCACGTGGCAGCAAATTCAAGCGCTGAAGGAAAAAGCCACGCTCGCGCAAAATATCGCGGTGGAAACCTACTTTGGCCGCGACGTCGTTTCGTCGCGTTTCGCCGAGATGGACGTCGATGTGCCGATGCTTGGTGTCTCACCAGAATCCTTCGCGGCCAAGAATTGGAACGTCGAACATGGGCGCGCGATCATGAGTTCGGATTTGGACAGCACGCGCTCGGTTTGTGTGTTGGGC
>JBBRBM010000200.1:0-10839 GCA_038205745.1 Verrucomicrobiota bacterium
ACATTCCGGCAGGCCTCGCACTTTCGAAGGATGGAAAGAGACTTTACGTCGCGCTGAGCTTGTCGAACCGCCTCGGGGAATTTGACGTGGATACCGGCAAGCCGCTGCGTTTGTTCGATGTTGGAGTGGCGCCGTACGACGTGGTTCTCGTGGGAGAAAAGGCTTACGTGAGCAATTGGGGCGGACGTCGTCCCAAGCCCGGCGAACTCACCGGCCCCGCAGGCCGCGGCACCGAAGTGAAAGTCGATCCCGTACAGTTCGTTGCGAACGAAGGCTCGGTGACGGTGCTGGACATCAGCACTAACCAATCCGCAATCCGGAATCCGCAATCCGAAATCATCACAGGGCTTCACGCCTCCGCACTCGCCGTCCATCCCAGCGGGCGTTACGTCGTGTGCGCGAATGCAGCGAGCGACAACCTGAGCGTCATCGACACGCGCACCGACAAAATCGTCGAGACGATTTGGGCGAAGCCGACGCCGGCGGATCTGTTTGGCGCGTCGCCGAACGCGCTCGCTTTCGATGCGAAGGGCAAACGTCTTTACGTCGCGAATGGAACGCAGAACGCCATCGCGGTGATCGACTTCAATCCCCGTGAATCGAAACTGCTCGGACTGATTCCCGTCGGCTGGTTTCCGGGCGCGCTCGCCTTCGATGCGAAGCGCGATTCGATCTACGCCGCCAACATCAAGGGGCTCACCAGCACTCGAAAACGCGACGAGGGGAGCGGCGGCATGGGATTCAATTCACATCAGTATCACGGCACGTTGTCGCTGTTGCCGGTCCCGACGAAGCGTGAACTGCCGCGTCTTTCGGCAATCGTGTGGAAAAATTTTCGACGTGAGCAGATGGCAGTGGCGATGTTGCCACCGCGACCGGAACGACCGCCGCGCCCCGTGCCCGAGCGGATCGGAGAACCGAGCGTGTTCCAGCACGTCGTTTACATCATCAAGGAGAACCGCACCTACGATCAGGTTCTGGGCGACGAGAAGCGCGGCAATGGGGATCCTTCGCTCTGCATTTTCGGAGAGCACATCACGCCCAACCAGCACAAGCTCGTGCGCGATTTCGTGCTGCTCGACAATACGTATTGCGCCGCGATCCTCAGCGCTGATGGACATCAATGGTCCACGACGGCGTTCGCCACGGACTACATGGAGAAGTCGTTTGCCGGTTTCCCGCGCAGCTACCCGGACGGCATGGGCGAGGATGAAGCTGATGCGCTCGCCTATTCGCCGAAAGGTTTCATTTGGGACAACGTCCTTAAGCACGGAAAAACACTTCGCAACTACGGCGAGTTCGCCAAACCGCTCGTGAAATGGGCCAATGGTCGTAAAGGCACGCCACCGTTTCTGCCCTGTTACCGCACTTGGAAAAACGAGACGAAAGAAGTCACGTTCGCCAGCGCTCCGATGATTGAATCGATTCGTCCGTACCAGCCGACGAATTACGTCGGTTGGGAAATGAGCGTGCCGGATCAGTATCGTGCGGACTTCTTTATCCGCGAACTGCGCGAGTTCGAAGAGCGCGGTGAGTTTCCGAATCTCAGCATCATCTGTCTTCCGAATGATCACACCAGCGGCACGAAACGCGGAATGCCCACGCCCGCTGCGCATGTTGCTGACAATGACCTCGCGTTCGGCCGCATCGTCGAGGCGATCAGCCACAGCCGGTTCTGGAGCAACACGGTGATCTTCGCGATCGAAGACGATCCGCAAGCCGGATGGGACCACGTCAGCGGTTATCGCACGACGGCTTACTGCGTGAGCCCTTACACCAAACGCGGCGCCGTCGTGAAGACGCAGTACAACACCACGAGCGTCCTGCGCACGATCGAGCAGATTCTTGGACTGCCGCCCATGAATCAGTTTGATGCGACGGCGACACCGATGTTCGACTGCTTCACCGCCAAGCCGGACTTCACTCCATTCATCGCGCTGACGAACAACGTGCCGCTTGATCAGATGAATCCTGAACCGAAAAACATCTCCGACCCCTTGCTGCGCAAGAACGCGTACGCCTCAGAACGATTGAACCTCAACGAAGTCGATGCGTGTCCGGAAGACGTGTTCAACCGCATCCTCTGGCACGCGATGAAGGGCAGCGCGAGTCCATACCCCGAGTGGGCGGTTACTGCGGTGGATGATGACTACTGAAAGGCCGCGGCGGAGTGCTGGACGATGGGGGAAGGAAATCCTACGGTTCTGCCATGCTCGATGGAATGATTGTCCGGTTGTGGAGCGTAATGCGGATCGCGTCAGCGGTGCGTGGGTATTCAAGGGCACACGTGTTCCCAACAGTATTGCACCAACGTGTTCATGACGTGGCATAGAGCTGCTGGAGGCGGAGCGTGGCGGTGGTTTCCGTGGCGTGGTCGCCCGGGGATTGGCGCAGCCAGTGGATGAATTTCACGCTGCGCTGGGTGGCCCGTTGCGCACTTGAAACCAGGCTCGAAAGTGGTGTGCCCGCGCTGGCACAGGATTCTTGGGTCGCTTTCCTCCGCTGCCGGCGGCGCGCATCTTCGGCCTGGTTGGTGAGGCCATGCCGCGTCTCCAGGCTCGTGGCCCACGCCTTCTTTTGGCCCAGCTTGTTCTTGATCTGGTCAAACACCTTCTCGGCCTCCCAGCGCCGCCGGTAGAGTTCCACCACCACGCCCGGCGGCAGGTCCAGGGCGTTGGTCAAAAATTCATAGCTCGTTCACAGTATATGCAGGCATCGAGGTCGATTTGGGCGACCTATGCCGTGTCAAGCCTGTTTGCTGGCTCACCCGGGTCTTTTACGGGCTCTTTGCGACCAAAGAGGCTTCGGACGACCCCGCGAATGCCGACGCGCGGAACACGCCACGACGCTTCTTTATGCCATCCCCTCGCTCCATTATTCATCCTCATTATACAACGCCGTTCGAGGTTGCATCCGGTTATTGTTTTGGCCCGCATTCAGATATTGGCAGTCCTTCCACCGACAGACTGAAGTGAAGTAATCGTAGATCGGCGCGTCTTATCCTGCAATGTTTCGGCAAATAGTGCATCACGGCAGCGTCATGGCGGTGTGGCTGTTCACCGGGTTGTCGGCCTGCTTTGGACAGCAAGTCATGCGCACCATCGATATCGCTCCGGTCTGGGCGGGACATCCAGTGGGCTTTCATTCTCTCACGCACAGCAATCGCCAATACGTCGCCTTTTACGACGCAAACCGGGAGATGACCGTCGCGAGCCGCGAACTGACGGCCACAAACTGGACGTTTGTGCGCCTGCCGGAAAAGATCGGTTGGGACAGCCACAATTATATCACGATGGCGGCGGATGGCTCAGGCCGGCTGCACGTGAGCGGCAACATGCATGCCGGCCCGCTGGTTTATTTTCGTTCCGAGCAGCCGTTGGAAGCAGCGTCACTGAAACGCGCTTCCCCGATGACCGGGCGTGACGAGATACGCACCACGTATCCAAGATTCTTCGATGGATCGCGCGGTGAATTGATCTTCACCTATCGCACTGGATCGAGCGGCAAAGGCGACCAGATTTACAATGTCTACGATCTGAGTTCGCAGCAGTGGCGCAGGCTATTCGACCAACCGCTGGTCGTGGGCGAGGGGAAACGGAGCGCCTATCTCAATGGGCCGGCGCGTGGTCCGGACGGACTTTTCCACCTCTGCTGGATCTGGCGTGCCACGCCGGATTGTTCCAGCTCCCATTACATTTGCTACGCCCGCAGCCGTGATCTGGTGCATTGGGAAACCAGCGGCGGAAAACCACTCGCGCTGCCGATTACGTTTGAATCGTGTGAAGTCGTCGATCCAGTCCCCCTGCGAGGCGGAGCGATCAATGGGAATGTTGTCCTTGGCTTTGACGCGCAGAAACGTCCGATCATTTCCTATCACAAGTTCGACACGAATGGTTTTACGCAGGTTTACAATGCGCGGCTGGAAAATGCGCAATGGATGCGGCACCAGGCAACGGATTGGAAATCGCGCTGGGAATTTTCCGGTGGAGGCTCGATTGAATTTGATGTGCGTGTGGGTGCGGTCTCGCTTAACGCGAACGGAAGGCCCGTCCAGCAGCTTTCGAACAAGTCAGAAACTTCAGGAACCTTCTTTCTCGATGAGGCGACGCTCAAGCCAATCGGCCTTGTTCCTTCCAAGCCGCGCCACCCTTCGTCGTTGAAGAAGGTGACGTCAACGATTCCTGGCATGACCGTGCATCTCCAGCCGGCCGGCAAAGGAATTCACAACACTGAATTGTGGTTGCGTTGGGAGACGCTGGGACCGAATCGTGACCGGCCTCGGAGCGGCCCGGCGCCTGCCCCTTCCATGCTGCAGTTGTATGAGATTTCCTCGGGAGGATCGATTGAAGCAACGAAGTGACGAATGGGCTCGGCGAGAATCGTCGTTGCATAGGACCGGACGAATCACGATCGTGATCGCGTCCCTCGTCGTCATGCTCAACCCGCTCGCGAGCGTTTCCGCTGAGGGCGTTTTCCCGTCCTTCATCTATGCAGCCGAGGGTGCGAAGAAGATCATTGAATTTGGAAGTGACGGTCAGGTGGCGTGGGAATACCCAGCCGAAATGTCCCGCGATGTATGGAAGCTCGCGAACGGAAACGTGCTCTTCTGCGTCAACCGGGAATATAACTCGGCTCGCCACGACAACCCGAGCGCCGTGATCGAGGTGACTCGCGACAAGAAAGTTGCGTGGCAGTTCTGGACCACAGGACAGGTCTGGTCCTGCCAGCGCCTTTCCGATGGCAGGACGCTGATCGGCGCTGCCAGCCAGGGCAAACTGCTGCTCATCAGTCCTGCTGGGAAGATCGTCATGGAAATCAAGGTGCGCAACAAGCCAGGTCATAGCTGCATGAGGAATGCGCGCCAGGTCGCAGGCGGAAATTTCCTGGTCGCCGAAGAGTCGGACCATGCTGCGCGTGAATATAGTCCTGAGGGGAAACTCTTGCGCGAAATCAAGGTGAAGTTTGCGCCTTACTCGGTGGTTCGTCTCGACAATGGCAACACCGTCATTTGCGGACAACAGTCCATGGTGGAAGTCGATCGATTCGATAAGATCACTTGGGCGCTCGAAGGCGCTGAAATTCCCGGGATGGGTATCCGCTGGTTTGCGGGCATCGAGGCTTTGCCCAACGGAAACATTTTTATTGCGAATGCCGGTGGCAAAGTGCCGTTTCTGGAAGTGACGCGAGCCAGGAAGATCGCCTGGCAAAGCGGGCCTGGTGATCCTCCTTTTCCATTGGGCCATGGCATTCAACGGCTGGATATTCCAGGCGAGCGTTGATTTGCTTCCTCTTGCCGGCACCGCAGACACATCGGACAGACGGAGTTCAATGACGACCATCCGCCGCGCGTAACCGAGCCTCGTAGGCTCTTGCCTTTCGTGTGCGAGGGCTTCAGGCTCCGGCCCAGGAGAAAAACAAACACCACTTATGCAGAGTTCCACACTGCGTCCGCCGATGTTGCTCGCCGAAGTCCTGGAGGAGGAATACGTCAGCCTGCACGGGCCGCTTCCGTACCAGCGCAATTGGGATTTCGCCGTTGAACACCTTGTCCTGACGACTTCATTGAACCGCGGGAGTTGCCACGAACTCGCGGCGTCATCGCTGAATACTGTCGGCGCATCGCCCGCGAGGAAGTGCATTGCGCTGATGCTCACGTTGCCGCACCGCAAGGATCCGCTCTCTGATTACCTCTGCAAACGCTTCTGCGAACTGGAGAGCGATCCTGCGGTGGCCGTCAAGCTCGCCGCTGCTGAAGCGGACACGACGTTATTGGCAAGGCTCCGGGAACGGGTGGATTCCACCAAGTTGATGGAAAAGTTGAGCGACCCTGTTTTTCTTCCGGAGATTACTGCTCTGCTCAACCAGTTGCTGCGGCAGGCACCGTTGTACGACAAGGCGAGATTCGCTCACGTCCATTTGAGCGAACGGACGATCGAGTGGATCAAGCTCGACCTTCCCGGCGAAGACAACCTGGTGCATCTCAATCGCATTCTGCTGGAGGAGGCGTATCCGGATGAACTCGATGAGATTCACGAGGTCCGGCTCAAGAAAATTTACGCAGCCATTCATCGTTGGCCTCATGTGGAGGAAAAATCCCAGACGCCGGCTGAAAGTTCCCAGCCAAGGATCATTGGGCGCGCCGCCCTATGCCTTTCCGGCGGCGGTATTCGCAGCGCCACATTTGCGCTCGGAGTGTTGCAGGGCCTGGCGCGAAAAGGATTCCTCGACCAGTTCGATTATCTCTCCACCGTTTCCGGCGGCGGTTATGCCGGTGCCTGGTTGACGTCGTGGATTCATCGCCACCCTGAAGGAATCTCGGGAGTCATCGCAGAATTACAATCGATGCCCGATGCCAGTGTGGCCGAGCCATCCAAACCGGCGGGCAACGGAGAAGCCAGATCGTTGTTGGAACCGGAGCCGGCTCCGATTCGGCATCTGCGCGCTTACAGCAATTATCTCACGCCGCGGCTGGGCGCATTTTCCGCCGACACGTGGACTTTGGTGGCGATTTTCCTGCGCAACCTTTTCGTGAACTGGCTCGTGCTGATACCGCTCATCACGGCGGTACTCATGCTGCCGAGATTTCTTGTCAGCGCCATTTCCGAAGGCGCGAGCGCATCCACGCGCTCGCTTGTTTTTGTCATCGGCTCCGTCAGCGCGGTGATCGCGGTGGCTTACGGGGCGTTCAATCGACCCATGGTCAGTGAAGATTCGACGGCGCAGAAAGGCTTCTGGCGCTTTCTCCGAACGCAAACCGGCTTTTTGGTTTGGTGCATGGCGCCGCTGACGACTTCTGCGATCGCGCTGGGGTTGTTCTGGGCGTGGCACTGCTACGCGGGAAATGAACCATTCAGTTGGTGGCAGTTCAGTCTCTTTGGATTGGTCATTCACTCGGCCGGATGGCTTTTGAGCGCGTTCATTTCCGCGTGGCAAGAGACGCGGCCGTGGCCCGCGCGCCTGAAGAGTTTATTTTTCCGTCACGAAACATGGGTCGCGCCGCTCACGGGATTGGTGGGTGGCTGGTTAATCGGGTGGGGCGCGTTGAAGGTCTTCCACTTGTCTGCCGGCGGGGCGTTCCCGGAATTGGAAATGGCACACTATGTCTGCTGGGCGGCGCCGGTGTTTCTGACTATATTCCTGATCGCGGCAACCATCTTCGTGGCCGTGACCAGTCGTTTCTCCTCCGACGAAGATCGCGAATGGTGGGGGCGCATGGGCGCGTGGACATTGATCGTCGTCGTGGGGTGGACGCTCGTAAGCAGCCTCGTGGTTTTCGGCCCGATGTGGCTGCTGGCTTTGAGTTGGAAATGGAAAATGATCGTCAGTTCCGCGGGTGGAATTTCCGGTTTGATTGCGGTTTGGCTGGGCCACAGCTCAAGCACCGCTGCCAACAAAGACCAGGGCGAGAACAAATGGGGACCGAAAATCCGCGCCTGGGCTTGTGCGCTGGCGGCGCCTCTGTTTCTCGTGTTCTTTCTGGTGTTGCTCTCGTTTTTGACGAACTGCCTCCTCGGCTGGCTGGGAACGAAGACGGTGCTCCACGATGTTTTTCCGCGCGGCAATTTCCTTCAGGACTCCTACGGCCCGCTGCGACTTTTGCGCGAGACCTCATGGCGCGGCGTGACCGTGATCATGATGGCGCTGGCGGGATTTGCACTGCTCTTCGGCTCCGTGGTGAACATCAATAAATTCTCCCTGCACTCCGTTTATCGCGACCGGTTGACGCGCGCTTATCTGGGAGCGTCGCAGGCGCGACGCAAACCGAATCTCTTCACCGGCTTCGATCCGAACGACAACATTCAGATGCGCGACCTGCGCAACGGACTCCTGCAAGTCGATCACCTCCGTAATCCCGCATCCCTCGTGTTGAAACTCGCGCGATCCGAACAACCATTGCACCAGCAATTGCGCGAACACCTTCAACTTGCTCCCGACCTATTGGCGAAACTCAAGGGATACGACGACACGCAACCTCCCTCGGACCAACTCATCCGGCGCCTGGTGATCGAATTGAACAGGCTGCTCCTCGGAGTCTATTGCTACAACGCGCTC
Source organism: Verrucomicrobiota bacterium (assembly GCA_038205745.1). Lineage (GTDB taxonomy): Bacteria > Verrucomicrobiota > Verrucomicrobiia > Limisphaerales > SIBH01 > JANNGC01. Next base: position 8,053 of record JBBRBM010000200.1, read on the forward strand.
GGCCATCCCCCGAAGATTCACACCGCCTTTCGCCAGGAAGATCCCCCGAGCGATGACGCCATCATTTTCAATCGGCGAATTCTCGAAAGCGCTTTTCCCGACGAGATCGTCCCGGCCGTGCCGCCACCCCGCAAGCCGTTGCATGTCGTCAACATGGCGTTGAATCTCGTGCGTGGCCGCAACCTTGCCTGGCAGCAGCGCAAAGCCGAAACCTTCACCGTTTCCACATTGCATTCCGGCAACAAGCGCCTGGGCTATCGACGAACGGCTTTTTACGGGCGCAACGCCGCCACGCATCGCGCCATATCGCTTGGGACGGCAATCACGATTTCCGGCGCCGCCGCCAGTCCGAACATGGGCTATCACTCTTCGCCCGTGATTACCTTTCTGCTGACCCTTTTCAACGTCCGGCTCGGTTGGTGGCTCGGCAATCCGGGCATGCACGGGCAGCAAACTCACGCGCTTTCCGCCCCTCATTCCTCGATCACGCCACTGGTGCAGGAAGCACTGGGCCTCACCGATGATTGCAGCAAGTACGTCTATCTCTCCGACGGCGGCCACTTTGAAAATCTGGGACTTTATGAAATGGTCCTCCGCCGGTGTCAGGTCATCGTCGTGAGCGATGCCGGCTGCGACCCGAGTTGTTCATTCGAGGATCTGGCCAATGCCGTTCGGAAAATCCGCATCGATCTGGGAGTCCCCATCGAGTTCGAGACGCTTCCGATTTATCCTCGTGATGATCCTCAGAACGTGAGTCGCTACTGCGCCGTGGGGACGATTGACTATTCGGCGATGGATGGTCCGCTGGCGCGTAAAGGCATCCTGATTTATTTGAAACCGGCCGTTCAGAAGCACCCCGCAGAGCAGCCAGTGGACGTTTTCAATTACGCGCATTCCTCCAAGGAATTTCCGCACGAACCGACCAGTGATCAATTCTTCAGCGAAACCCAGTTCGAGAGCTATCGGATGCTGGGCTTCTACACCATCCAGGAAATTTTCCGCAAAGGAGAGATCACGCGCATGAACCGTGAATGGAGCAGTAAGCTCAATGAATTCGCCGACACCGTGGAAGGTTACCTGCGTTTCAAATAAGCGCGGGACGGATGATGTGAAGCCCGAGATCAAAATCCGTCGCTGATGCCTTTGAGCGCGCCGCTCGTTTCGAGGTAGGCGCGCAGGGCTGGGCGTTCTTCGGGGTCCAGCTTGCCATTCGTGTTCTTGTCGAAAGCGGCCATCATTTGTTGAACCCGCTCGCGCGCGCTGGCGCGCGTGTCTTCCTGCGCCCGGTCGATGAAGAGATCGACGGTGTGTTGGCGCTTGGTCTTCTTGAGTTCAGCCAGTTCCTCGTCGTGGGCGGGGATGACGGTCAATGTCATGGCGGCCATTTCATCGGTGGTCATAGGTCCCCATTTGACGGGCTTGGGCGGATTGGATGGGTTGTTTCTATTTTGCGCGGAGTTGTCGTAGGTGATGGTGGCGTCGAGCCGGGTGCCTTTGGGCAGGCGGATGCGGTCCTTGTAGGCGCACTCTTCCTGCCAGTTGAAATCCCAGTCATCGATTTTCAGGAGCGTCTGTTGCTTGCCATCGGGGAGCGTGGCGGTGAGCAGGAACGTCCTGGCCAGATAATGGGCGTGGGGCGCGACGAAGATGGCTTCGAGATCGATGGGTGTGGTGAAGGAATCTTTGATGGTGTAGTTCGTCGCGCCAGCAGGAATGTTCAGGCCGCTCAACCGACCGAAGGCGGGCGGGAGCTGGAGCGTGGTGAATTTTCGCGTGGGTGGCTTGTTGGCGAAATAGATTCCCACTGCGGAAGTCTCGTGCTCGATTTTGCCGTTGGGATGGAAGTGTGTCTGGAGGACGAGATCGCCATTGGTGGGGAAGCGCCAGGCGAGTTCCGACGGCAACATCATAGGTTCGCCGCCAACGGCCCATCCGCCGAGGGAATCGAATTGGCGATTGGAGTGGTTGCCATTGTAGCCGGGCCTGGAGTCGGCGTCGTCGTACTTGCGCGCGGTGCCGGTGGTGTCGAGATAGTAGAGGGCGTGATGCACCACCTTGCGCGCCTCAGGACGAAACTCGATGGCACGCACCCATTTGTCTTCGGGAAGATTCAACGGAAACACGAAGTTCCAATAGATGTCGCGGCCCTCAGCACTGACTTCAAATGGCTCGGGCATCCTGACGATGAGATCGGGTTTCCCAAGTTGCCAGCCCTCGGTGAACTTGGGCAGCGCTGGAAGCTTTGCGGCGTCGCCTTCCTTGAGTCCCTGCTGGAGCCACGCGCCGAGCAGCGCGATTTGTTCGTCGGTGAGGCGGCGCTCATTGCTGAACTCCACGTAGCCGTGACCGGCGTGCCAGGGTGGCATGAAACGCGATTGCGTCACCTCGGCGATTTGTCGGGCGCGCTTCCTCGCGTCCTGAAAGTTCAAAAGCGAAAACGGCGCAACCTCGCCGGGCCGATGGCAGCGCGCGCAGTTCTGAAACAGAATCGGCGCGACATGCTCGGTGAAGGTCACATTGTCCGGGATCTTCGGAACATTTCCGCCCACCGCGGTGAATGCGCCGAGCGCGACGGCAAGTGTTGTTGTTAACAGTGCCGAACTTGAAATCAAAATCGCAAATTTTGAGAAGTTTGGAATATCTGATAAGAAAGTACAAAATTTGGAGATTTTAAAACTGAAATACGAAGACCCGATAGCAGAAATAGATGTATAAACAAAAAGGGTAGTCAAAAGCTACCCATATTTATTTAAAAACACATATACAAATACTCTATCCCTATCATAT
>JBBRBM010000201.1:0-10817 GCA_038205745.1 Verrucomicrobiota bacterium
GCAACGGGCCACCCAGCGCAGCGTGAAGTTCATCCGCTGGCTCCGCCAGTCCATCCGCGACAACGTCGCGGAAGCCACCGCCATGCTGCGCCTCAAGCAGTTATATGCCACGTCGTGAACACATTGTTACAACACCGTTCCGTTTTAAGGATAACGCGGACTTCGCGAGCGCGGATTTTCCCGTTGATTCTGACGAACGAAGACGGCGAATGCGAACGGGGAGGATATGGGCGGCTCACGACGCCCTCCGTGAGACGTTGTTCATGCGGCTATTGGAAACTGACTGGCAGCCATATTGGCGATTATCGCGTGAGCAATCTATCCAACGTCATGGGAGTGGCAAGCCTATTCTTTGGTCGTTCGCAATAAAACATCACCTGTGCCGATTGACGTTTCTCCTCAGCGTTCGGGAGAAAGTCGGTAGTTTGCTCCTTCCCTCACACGTTGCGGCATGGACTTTTCGAACCACAAAGAATCCGCGGGCAGGTTCACAGCCTTCGATCGGAACGAAGTTCATGTGAAGTGCAGCGTGACCTGAAGGCCACACAACATGGAGCCCGCAGCGAAATGGCGGTTACGCCGACACCGCAGTCGCACCCGCGGCAGCGCTGCGTTGAGCCGCAAGATCGGTTCGGCGCTGCGCCAGGCTCTTGAAGAACTCAGCACCTTCGCGCGCGCGGCGCTTGAAGACGTCCTTGTCCTGCAACATCGACTTGAAGATGCGCCACGACGGGCGGCGCGGGATGAGCAGCTTGCCGAACTTGTTGAAGTAGTAACGGTGATAAAACTCTTCGAGCGATTCAAAGATCTGATCCTTGTTGAGGCCCGGATATTCGAGCGTGCTTTGCTGAAAGCCATCGCCTTCCACCAGGTCGCCCTTGTCCTTCTTCGTGAACCAGCCGTTGAGCTTGGCTTGTTCGAAGAGTTCGGTGCCGGGGTAGGGTGCCGCGAGTGAAACCTGGAGGCTGAACACGTCGAGTTCCTTCGCGAAGTTGATCGTCTGTTCGATCGTCTCACGTGTCTCGACGGGCAGGCCGAGGATGAACGTTCCATGAATCACCACGCCGGCCTTGTGGCAAGACTTGGTGAACTTGCGCATTTCGTCGGTGGTCACGCCTTTCTTGATGCGCTTGAGCGTTTCGTCGTTGCCGCTTTCGTAACCGACGAGGAAGAGACGGAGGCCGCAGTCCTTGAAGAAGCTGATCGTGTCGTAATCGAGATTTGCGCGGCTGTTGCAACTCCACGTGACGCCGAGTGGCGCGAGCTTCTTCGCGATTTCGCGGGCACGCGGAAGATTCGCGGTGAACGTGTCGTCGTCGAAGAAGAACTCCTTCACCTGCGGGAAGAGCTGCTTCATGTAAGCCATCTCGTCGGCGACGTTTTGCGCCGAGCGAACGCGATACTTGTGTCCACCAATCGTCTGGGGCCAGAGGCAGAAGGTGCATTGCGCCGGGCAACCGCGGCCCGTGTACATCGAGACGTACGGATGCTGGAGGTAGCCGATGAAATATTTTTCGATCTCGAGGTCGCGCTTATAGACGTCGGCCACCCACGGCAGCGAATCCATGTCGTGGATCAGATCGCGTTCGGGGTTGTGCTTAATCTTGCCGTCCTGATCGCGATAGCTGAGACCGACGACGGTCGCGAGGTCGCGGCCTTCGGCGACTTCCTTGCAGGTGAAATCAAACTCGCGGCGACCGACCCAATCAATCGCGCTCGAAGCCTTCAACGTCTCAGTGGGCAAAACCGCGGCGTGCGCGCCGATGAAACCGATCTTGGTTTCCGGGCGTTTGGCCTTGATCGCTTCGGCGACCTTGCAGTCATTCCGCAGCGACGGCGTGCTGGTGTGGATGATGACGTGATCGTAGCCCTTGGCCTTCTCGAGGCACTGCTTGATGTCGATGCCGTGCGGCGGGCAATCGAGCAAGGTCGAGCCGGGCACCAGCGCGGCAGGTTGCGCGAGCCACGTTGGATACCAGAACGACGTGACTTCACGCCGCGCCTGGTAGCGCGAACCCGCGCCGCCGTCGAAACCATCAAACGAAGGTGGTGATAGAAACAATGTACTCATCTCAAATAAAAATCTTACTGCACCAATCGCACCGCACGCGGCGGTTGCAGACGACCGGAACTTTGCGGACGCACATACAACTTGCGATGTGCCGGCGGCATCGGCGTCCCTTCCACTTTCAAAATCATCTGTCGCATGACACCGTTCTGGAACGTTCGATTCGTATTCACCGTTCCATCATCCGATGCCGCGTCCACGACCACTTTGAAACGCGTTCCCAATTCCCGGCTGAGCGCTTCCGCTTCCGCAAAAAAATTCGTCGAATTCGCCAGATCGATCGCATACGGCCCGATCTTCGGGGCGTATGATGCTTTGATCAGCACCGCATCCGCCTTCACTCCGCGGACGCGCGCGATCAAACTGACCGTGCGATTGCTCAAGGATAACCATTCATCCACAACAGAAATCGCCGGAAGGGTCTCACTCTTCACCGAACTGCCCTTTGCAATCGCGAGTTCCGACGAAACGATTCCCTTGCCGTCCTGTGCGATCAATCCACCCGCACAAGTCGTCAACAACAACGCCGACATGAAAAACTCTGCCCGCATAGGCAGACTCCCGTCTGTTTGTTCTGAACGACTGAACTACTTGCCTGCCTCAGTATCGCAACCTCCCGTGGCTGCGACCGGCTGAGGACTCAAATCATTTCCACCACGCGCAAAGGCTGACTTCGCGCCGGACATTTCCTTGCTCACGGCGGCTTTGGCTTCGGCCAGGTGGCCTTTGCCGACGCTGACTCCGTTGAACGCGATCTTCTCCAGTTCCTTGCTCCACGCGACGGGCTTCGGCTTCGCGCCGAAATTGTATCGCATGTTTTTCCAGTTGTCGCCGCGCTGATAATTCGTGCCGAGCGCGCCGCTCGGATCGTAGCCGCAGTGAACCATGCAATGCTCACAGCGCGAGTCGCGCGCGACGCCGTTCACCACGCCGTAATTCTCCCATTTCACCTCGCTCAACATTTCCGCGTAAGTCGGATAATGCCCGTCCGTCATGAGGTAGCAGGGCGCTTTCCAGCCCTTGACGTTGTAAGTCGGGATCGCCCACGCCGTGCAGGTCAGCTCGCGTTTGCCGGCGAGGAATTCCTGGTAAACCGGCGTGCCGAAAATCGTGAAATGTTTTCCCCACTCCTGAATCTTCGCGAACTTCTGCCGCGTCATGTCGCGCGTGAGGAAAAACTCCTTCGGATCGCGACCGAGGCGTTTCACCATGTCCTTCTTCGCCGCGTCGTAATCGTAGCCGGGAGAAATCGTGTGGCCGTCCACTTCGAGCGAGCTGAGATACTTGAACATCTCCTCGATCTCTTGAACGTCTGTCTCTTTGTAAACCGTCGTGTTGGTAGCGCACTGATAACCGAGAACCTTCGCCATCCGAATCGCCTGCACGCATTCCTTGAACACGCCTTCGCGTTCCACGATCAGGTCGTGCGTGTATTCGAGGCCATCGACGTGGACGTTCCAATACATCCACTTCGTCGGAGAGATGGTGAGCTTCTTGCGCGCGGCTTCGTCGGCGTTGCGGATTGCTTCAGCTTCCTTTGGCGTGACGAGTTGCTTCTCGACCAACTCGTTGAGCTTTGAATCCATCGCAGGCGACCAATGCGCGGCCATGTAATCGCGCATCTTCTTGCGCATGAACATCGCATTGGTGCAGACGTAAATGACCCGCCCTTGTTCGCGCAGACCGGCGATCAACTCCTCAATCTTCGGATAAATCAGCGGTTCACCGCCGCAAATTGATACCATCGGCGCTTCGCATTCCTCAGCCGCCGCAAGGCATTGCTCCAAGGGCACCATGTCCTTGAGCGACGTGGAGTATTCGCGGATGCGGCCGCAGCCGGTGCAGGTCAGGTTGCATGTGTGCAGCGGTTCGAGCTGCAACACCATCGCAAACTTCGGCGTCTTCCTGACCTTGTGCTTAATGATGTGCCCCGCGATCTTCGCGGTCAGCGCCAATGGGAACCTCATATTTTATTTCTGAGCGAACAATTCGCCGGGTGGAGCCGGCGCAATGATGGAATCCTGCGCGGTCGGCGTCTCATTCTTCATGAGGCCAGGGAGGAGGAAGGTCGCAGGGGAAACGCTCTTCGACGCATGGATGCCGCTGCAACCCGCCGCACCCAATGCGAGCAAGGCAGTCAGCGCCCCAAGTCGAATGCATTTCCAATTCCAAGCCACCGGCGGCACTATAGAAGTGAACATGGTCTTAGCAACAAAGATTTCGGGGCGATTTGTATTCATGATCCCTTCAACCCTGCGTGCCGCGCTTTGTTGCGTGCGCGTGCTGATGCGCGGTAAGGCAGCGGATGCGCTTGCCATTCGTGCCGGGGCTTTCCCCTCACCCAAACCCTCTCCCCTGGGGAGAAGGAGCCATGAATTCCGCGCATCAACGAACCCATGCTCATTTCTTGTTGAAAGACTGAGATCAATTCTCCCTCTCCCTCAGGGAGAGGGGAAGGGGCGCAGCGGAACCCCCATGCGCGTTCTTCTCGCGGGCATCCTCACGCTGGCTTCTTTCTCGCACGCGGCTGATTTCCCTGCGCGCGCCCAGCACGATTACCAATCCGCCCTCGACGAGTGGCGATTGCGACCTGCCAGCGTCACCGCGGCTGTGGCGGTTGCGCGCGCTGCATTTCTTCATGCGGAATTTGTTACGCGCGACGATCCGCGGGCGGAGATCGCCCGGCGCGGCATTGATGCGGCGCGGGATGTCATTGCGCGTGACCCCAGCAACGCTGCCGCACGCTACTGGCTCGCGATGGACCTCGGCCAGCTTGCGCGCACCAAATCACTGGGCGCGTTGCCATTGGTGAAGGAAATTGCGCGAGAGCTGCTCCATGCGCGTGATCTCGACGAACACACCGACTACGCCGGGCCGAACCGCTCGCTCGGTTTGCTCTATCGCGATGCGCCGGGCTGGCCCACGAGCATCGGCGACAAAACGCGCGCCCGCGATCACCTGCTTCGCGCCGTGAAAACGCATCCTGAGTTTCCCGAGAACCAAATCTGCCTGCTCGAATCTTACGAGCAATGGGGTGACCGCGATCACTTCGACGAACAACTCAGGACAACGGAACGCGTGATGAACGAAGCCCGCGCCAAATTCACCGGCGACGAATGGGCCTTCAACTGGTCCGACTGGGAAAAGCGATTCGCCAGCGCGAAAGCCAAAGCCGCCAAAGTCGGACGTTCGACCCATCCCAAGGGAGCGAAGTAATCACTTCTTGTCGCGCAACTCCACCTGGCCCTTGCGCGAAAAATTGACCGACTGGCCCAGCACGCGTGCGGCTTCCTGCGGCGCGTGGAAGCCCATGGAGTTCTCCGCCTCCACGAAGTCCAGATAGAACTGTGCCTTGCGCTGAAAATCTCGTGGCGCGGCGAGTAGCGCGTCGCTGGCGCCGTTGGTCTTCGCGGCCTTGATGTCTTTGATCAAATCGATCAACGCGTCCATCGCCACGTTGCGCATTTCGTAAGTGCGATCCTGGATGGTGAGCACGCGCTGGCGTAGTTCCTCCTCCGGCCACTTGTGACATGTCTGGCAGGCGCGATTGATGTTCATCAGCGGACTGCGCACGTGGTGGTCGCTGACCTTGTGGGCGCCCACGCGTTTGTAAGGCATGTGACAGTCCGCGCAGGCGACGCCGGAGCGCGCGTGGATGCCCTGGTTGTACATCTCGAACTCCGGATGCTGCGCCTTCAACACTGGCGCGCCGCTTTCGGCATGGACCCAATCCTTGTGTTGCACCTCGTCGTAGTAGGCGAGCATCTCATCCACTTTGAGTCCTTTCGCCCACGGATATACGAGGCGCTTTTCGGTTCCCTTGAAGTAATACTCCACGTGACATTGCGCGCAGACGTAGGTGCGCATTTCCTGCCGGGTGGCAATCTTGTTCACGTCGTAATCCTTCACTCCTTGAGACGCCTTCAACGCCTTCATCCCTTCCATGAAGCCGGGCCGCGTGATGCGCAACTGCATCGTCTTCGGCTCGTGGCAATCGACGCAGGTCACCGGATGCGTCACTTCCTTGCGTGCGTCGGCGTAAGTCATCGCGTTCATCTTTTCGAAACCCTTGATCAGGTCGCCGCCACCCAGCCTCATGGAAGGCCCGTAAACCGACGCATGACATTGGATGCAGGTGCCCGGTTGTTTCACCACCTGCTGGCGTTCCGTGTAAGTCTGGTCCTCGAGCATGAACGCGTGCCCGCGTTCCTCGCGGAAATCTTTCGAGAACGCGTAGCCCGCCCACATGATCTTGAGCCGCGGATCGTCCTCCAATCGCGATTGCGCCACGATCGACCGCGGGTCGGCCTGTGTGGGTGTGCGCGGCAAAGCTTCGCTCCCGCCGTAACGCGTCCGCACCTGATCCACGGTGCGTTTGTAGTCGTCATATTGGATCGGAAAGTTCTTCCCCCACACTTCCGGATCCACGGTGTCGTCCGTCAATTCCACCACGTGGAAAAACGGATTCTTGGCCTCCTGTTTGTGTTCGAGGATGTTCACGAGCAACGCCATGCCGCCCACCGCCACCAGCACCGCCACGCCGACCGTTACAAAGAAAATCATCGCTGATTTCTTCTTCGTGCCCTGTTTCGGAGATTCACTTTCGTTCGCCATAAAATTCCTCGGTTGATTATTTCTGCGGATGTCCCACCGCGCCGTGACAACGAATGCACGACGTCATGTTCTCTTTTGTGTGCGGGGTGGGCGCGATCTGCGACACCACCTCCTGGTGACAATACAGGCACGCCTCCTCCGTCACCTTCCGGTTGATCCGGCGCATGTGGAGATTGTCCGGATACCGGCCCGTGGTGAATTTGAGTGAATGCCAGAAGCCGTTGTCCGCCTTCACCAGATATTTCGCCGCGAGATTATGCGGCGCGTGACAATCGTTGCACACCGCCACTGAACGATGGCTCGATTTGATCCAGCCATCGTAATAGTCATTCATCACGTGGCAATTCGCGCATGCCTTGGGATCGTTGGTGAGATACGAAGCGCCCTTGGCATAAAGGAATGTGTACCCCGCGACGCCCATCGCCACGCCCACGGCCACTCCGATCAATGTTCCTTTTGCGACACTTGCCTTCATTCAACTCTTCGCGCGACGAATCGTTCGACACATTCCACCGACGCGGCCATCGAAGTAAAGCCCACGGCGTGAGGATTTGATGTGCATCAAAAACCCGGCGAGCAAGTGGGCAACAGAATCTGGCCGGGAAATCGCACGGTCCTGCCCAATCTCCGCGCCTCGGCGACTTCGCGGTGGGATCGTTTGAACCGCGGAGAAATCGGGACGCGGAATCCAGAGCACGGGTCTATGACCAGAAGCACCGTGGCATTTGCGGAGATGCTGCGGCTCACAGAGCCGCGCTCCGAGACGAGGCGAGGGAAATGGCGTTGCGGGGTGGGATGCCTCGCGCCGCGAGGCATCGCCGGTCGCAGCGCGACCGGCGCCACCACGATGTGGAGACGAAATGGCGTTGAGAAGGGAAGGGGTGGGTGGTTGAATGGGAATTGTGAAGTTCATTCTTAGCGCATTGTGAAAACCGCAATCGTTTCTGTCCTCGCTATCATTGTGCTGGTGCTGGCGGTTTTGTATGTCGCTGCCATTCGCGTTTCTTCTTCCCAACGCCAAATGATTGTGCGCTGTTCCACGAATGAATTGCGATTCTCGATGACAGTCCAGCACTCGTCGCCTTACGCCTTGGTCATCGGTGTTCCTCCCGCTTCACCCGATGAGATGAATTTTGGTGGCGACGTGACGTTTAGTCAAAGCACAGGAACGGTTGTGCGCATCCCGTTCGGCTCCGACAGGCTGGTTGGTTGTAATTGGCTTCCTTCATCGAACGGCATCCGTGGCTTTATTTTGAGTTGGTCCACGAACAACAGCGGCGAGCACTTCAGCGAACATCTGGTGAAGGGACAGACTTACAATGTGCGAGTCACGTTCTCGAACATGCCTCCCGAAGGAAGCGCTCTCTGGTTTTCTTCGATCAAGCTGATTGGAGTCTTTTCTGGATGCAGCGTGACGGATCAGCGGAGCGGCAAGCGTTGAGCCTCCTCCGACCGCAAAAAACTCCAAATACCTGTTGCACGGGTGAAACCATCTGATAAATATCACGGCTCCGTTTCCCCGGGCAGCCGGGGCACTGGGTAAATCACTGATTTAGAATGCCGACAATCAATCAACTCGTCCGAAAAGGACGTAATAAAGTTCGTTACAAGTCGAAGTCGCCGGCGCTGCAGAACGCGCCCTTCCGCCGCGGCGTCTGCTTGCAGGTGATGACGCGCACGCCCAAGAAGCCGAACTCGGCGATGCGCAAAGTCGCCAAGATTCGCCTGACGAATGGTTTCGAGATCATCGCCTACATCCCGGACGAAGGGCACAACCTCCAAGAGCATTCCATCGTGCTGGTGCGCGGCGGCCGTGTGAAGGATTTGCCCGGCGTGCGTTATCACATTGTGCGTGGCACGTTGGACGCCGCGGGCGTGGAGAAGCGCCGCGTGAGCCGTTCGAAGTACGGCGTGAAGCGCCCGAAGGAAGCCAAGAAGGCCGCGTAATTTAAGATTTAGAAAAGAGCAAAATCATGTCTCGTCGTCATTCAGCAGATAAGCGTCCGTTGGTCCTGGATCCGAAGTTTCACAGCGCACTCGTTACGCGCCTCGTGAACACGGTGATGACTGACGGCAAGAAGAACACTGCGCAACGTATCGTTTACGGCGCGTTCGAAAAAATTACGGAGAAGAATCCGGCCACGAACCCGCTCGAGATATTGCAGCGAGCGGTGGATAATGCGAAGCCCCGCATCGAAACGAAGGCGCGCCGCGTTGGCGGTGCCACGTATCAAGTGCCGCTGGAAATTCCAACCGATCGCCAGCTCGCGCTCGCGGTGCGCTGGCTCGTGGACTTCGCGGATTCCCGCAAGGGCACGCCGATGAAGGAAGCGCTCGCGAACGAGATCATGGAAGCGTATCAGGGTCAGGGAAACGCGATCCGCAAACGGGACGAAGTGCATAAGATGGCTCAAGCCAACAAAGCCTTCGCGCACTTCCGTTGGTAATTTTTCAACCTTGAACTGCGCCCCGACGGAAAGCCATCGGGGCGCTTTCTTTATCATTTTATGGCAGAAGCAGCAGTAGCAAATGGAACGGCGTCGGTGAATTCACCGAATCGCCAATACACTCTCGAGCGCACACGCAACATCGGCATCGCCGCGCACATTGATGCAGGCAAGACGACGACGACGGAGCGTATCCTGTTTTACACGGGCCTTATTCACAAGATCGGTGACGTCGATGACGGCAACACCGTCACCGACTGGATGGAGCAGGAAAAGGAGCGCGGCATCACGATCACGTCGGCTGCCGTGACATGCTTCTGGACGCAGAAATCAGTCAAGCCGGGTGAAGACCAGCTTTACAAGGCGTTCAACGAAATTCCGCATCGCATCAACATTATTGACACGCCGGGTCACGTGGATTTCACCGCCGAGGTGGAGCGCTCCATGCGTGTGCTTGATGGCGCAGTCGCAGTGTTTTGTGGTGTGGCCGGTGTGCAACCGCAATCGGAAACGGTCTGGCGTCAGGCCACGAAGTACAACGTTCCGCGCATCGCGTTCGTCAACAAGATGGACCGCATGGGCGCGAATTTTGAAAACGCGCTGAACGACATGCGCACGAAGCTGCACGCGTACGCATTCCCGATCTTCATTCCCATCGGCGCGGAGGAAAAGTTCGCCGGTGTCATTGACGTGGTGAACCAGAAGGCCGTGATCTGGGGCGAAGGCGACCTCACGACTGAAGGATTGGTCTATGAAGTCAAAGACATCCCCGCTGAGCACAAGGCGCGCGCGGAAGCTGCACTCGCGGAGTTGATCGACGCCGTCTCCAACAAGGACGACGAAATCGCCGAACTCGTCCTGGCCGAAAAACCGATCACCCCTGTGTTGCTCAAGGCCGGCATCCGCCGATTGACCTGCAAGATCGAGTTGGTTCCCGTGCTCTGCGGTTCCGCTTTCAAGAAAAAGGCCGTCCAGGTCCTGGTGGACGCGGTGGTCGATTATCTTCCCAGTCCGCTCGATATTCCCGGTGCGGAAGGGCACGAGTTGGGCACCGACGTGCCCGTCAAAGTGCCGACGACGGACAGCGCGAAGTTCTGCTCGCTGGCGTTCAAACTCTGGACCGATCCCTACGCCGGCAAGCTGGTCTTCTTCCGCGTCTATTCCGGTCACCTCAAGAAAGGCGACACGATTTACAATCCGCGCACGCGCAAACGTGAGCGCGTCAGCCGCCTGATGGTCATCCAGGGCAGCGAACGCAAGGACATCAGCGAAGTCTTCTCCGGCGACATCGCCGCGCTCGTCGGCCTGCGCAACATCACCACCGGTGACACGCTCTGCGACGAGGATTTCGACGTGACCCTTGAACCACCGACGTTTCCCGAGCCGGTCATCAGCATGGCCGTCGAGCCGAAGACCAAGCAGGATCGCGACAAGATGTCCGAAGGGTTGCAGCGCCTTGCGGAAGAAGATCCGACGTTCCGATGCTTCACCAACGAAGAAACCGGCCAGCTCATCATTGCGGGCATGGGCGAACTGCATTTGGAAATCATCACCGACCGCCTCAAGCGCGAGTTCAAGGTGGAAGCAACCTCCGGCGCGCCACAGATCGCCTATCGCGAAACCATCACTGCGTCCGCCGAGGGCGAAGGCAAATTCATCCGCCAATCTGGTGGTCGTGGTCAATACGG
>JBBRBM010000202.1:0-10699 GCA_038205745.1 Verrucomicrobiota bacterium
CGCTAAAACGGGTTGACTCCGTCGCCGCTCGCGCTCAGCGGAAAGAAAGCTGGCTCGTGCGCCGCGCCGAGATCCTGAAACTTGCCGGCCGCGAGCAGGAATCCAATGCTGTGTATCGCGAAGCTCTCGCCGCACTCGACAAACTTCCCAACTCGCAACGCTACACCCGCGCGATGATCCAGCTCGAAGCGAGCATTCGTTCGGCAATTCGAGAAGATGCGAAGCCGGCGGCGGAAGGGAAGTCAAAGAGCCAGTGAGTGGGTGCGTGAGCCAAGCATGGGCATCTCACTTACTGACTCACCCACCGACTTATTCACTCCCCCGCACGGCGTTCTCGTCGAGGTGATTTGCCGAAGTGCGAAGGATGGGTAAGTTACGCGCGGAGGAATTTATGAAACGAAATGATCTTACGCCTGCGGCCGTTATTTTCGCCGCACTCACCATCATCGGCTGCTCTGTCAGTTCCATCCGCGCCTGTCGGAAGCGCCGCGTCCAACGGGAACGGCGGATCGAGCTTGCGCAACAAGACTGGGAAGCGGAAGGCGGCGCCGTGCTGCCGGACCCGGAGGAGCAAAGCCCCTTGACTGAACCCAGAGTTGCGGCTCCTCCGGTCCTTCGCTAACGGGGAGACAGCCCACTACGTGTTTGCCCGTACGAGAGCAAAAAGTGCGTGCGCTCTGCCGGGTCTTGCCATGCTTTGTGCCGTGGTGGCTTTCGTGTTCACATTCGTTTCCTCCGCGCAACAGATCGTTATTGATGGAGCGCGAAAGACGAACAGCAATTCACCACCGCAGCGGGATTCGTCGGCTGCGCGCTTCAAAGCAACCTGCTTTCCTTTGCGGTGATGTATCGCGGCCTGCCGAGCGCGGCGACCGCGTCGCACATTCACGGACCGTCCGTCTCCACGAAAAACGCTGGCATCCTGCACCACCTGACACCGACGCAGATTACGAACCTGCTCGCAGGTGACCTCTACGTGAACGTTCACACGGCGAACAATCCTTCCGGTGAAATTCGCGGGCAGCTTTGTCCCACGATCATTCCTTTGGCCCTGAACGGTGCCAACGAACCCACGCCCACGGGCAGTCCCGGCACTGCGGTTGGCTTCGTGGTTTTGGTGGGGAAACAGTTCTCCGTCGGTCTGCATTATCGTGACCTGACCGTGGCGGCGAACAACGCCCATCTACATGGAACCGGACTTCCGGGTCAAAGCGTGGGTGTGCTTATCCCGCGCAATAATGCGAGCTACTTTTCCGGCGGCTTTGGCGTGAGCGGATTCCTCATCGGCAGTGAGACGACCACGGACGCAATTGCCGGTCACATCGTTGATGGATTCACTCACTTGAACATCCACACGCCCGGACCATTCTCGGGCGGCGAGATTCGCGGACAAGTGACGCCGTAGCGCGAGCGGCGTGTGGCGTCAGTTCACGCTCACGACCGAGATTTTCTGCTTCTTCGCGATTGCTTCAACTTGCTCGCGGTCCAGAAGGAGAGTCTTGCCCGCTTCGACTGCGAGAACGCGGATGCGCGCGGCGATGCAAGTTTCCAATGTGCCGGTGCCGATGCATGGGATGTCCCAGCGCATGTCGTGGTTATCCTTGGCGACTTTCACCGCGATCGCGCCACCCTCTTTCCCTGCGAGTTCGCCGCCACGTTGAAGGCATTTGTCCGTGCCCTCAAAACCTTCCACCGCGAGCACCGCGCCGCGCCTCACCACCACGGATTGGCCGATCTCCAGGCGTGAGACTTCCTTCGCGATGCGGAAGCCGTAGTCCACGTCTTCGCGCTCGTCATCGCTGAGCTTCGGACCCAAATGAAAACCAGCCGTGGGCATGATCGGCTGAAGCCACGGCGTTGCAGGGATGAGTTCGATTCCGTCCTTCATCAGCTCATCCGCGAAGGCTCCGAACAGCGTGTGCGCGTTCTTCTCTTTCAACTTCAACACCGCCATCGCGGTGCGCAGGTCGGGGCGCACATCGAGAAACGTCTTCGGGGCGATTTTGCCAACCATGACGCACTGCTTCACGTCGTGGATCTTGAATGCAGCGATGAGCTTCGAAAGCTGGCCGAGCTTCATCCACACCATCTCGTCCACGAGGGGCTCAAGCTCGCGATTGCTTTGGTCCACGAATCCGATCGCGATAAGTTTGCGCACGCCCGCCGCGCGCGCTTCACGCGCGAGCAGCAGCGGAAGCCCGCGGTCCCCCGCGATGATTCCCAGCGTGTCAATGGATTGGATCATACCG
This sequence comes from Verrucomicrobiota bacterium, assembly GCA_038205745.1. Taxonomy (GTDB): domain Bacteria; phylum Verrucomicrobiota; class Verrucomicrobiia; order Limisphaerales; family SIBH01; genus JANNGC01. Next base: position 2,250 of record JBBRBM010000202.1, read on the forward strand.
CGGAGATGATTAACCACGGAAAACACGGAGCACACGGAGTTTTCTCGTTCCGTGTTTTGGGTGTGTTCCGTGGTTCAATCAAATCGAAACTTCCGATTCGTCGCTTTCGACGTGCAGATACTCGACGACCTGCGCGACTGCTTCCTGAACCGTCAGCTTGTCGGTGTGGAGTTCCAACTCTGGCTTCGTCGGCGCTTCGTACGGAGCCGAGATCCCGGTGAACTCCTTGATCTCGCCAGCGCGTGCCTTGGCGTAGAGACCTTTGGGATCGCGTTGCTCGCAGACTTCGACCGGCGCATTTACAAACACTTCGATGAATGTTCCGGGCTCGGCGATCTTACGCACGAGATCACGATCCGCGCGATACGGTGAGATAAAGGAAGTAATGACAACCGTTCCCCCATCTGCAAACAACTTCGCGACTTCACCGATGCGGCGGATGTTTTCCTTCCGATCGTCTGGAGAGAAACCAAGGTCGCTGTTCAAACCGTGACGAATGTTGTCGCCGTCCAGCACGTAAACGTGTTTGCCGTGATTGAACAACTCGCGCTCGAGCTCGGTGGCGATCGTGGACTTGCCGGAGCCGGACAAGCCGGTGAGCCATACGATGCGGCCTGGATGGTTGTTCCGCAGCGCGCGCTGCTCCGCGGTGACTTTGCCGTGGCTCCAGAAGATGTTGTCGCTTTTGTGCAGGGAGTCGGAGGAGCGGCGCGGGTAATTGTCCGCCACGATGATGCCGCCGCCGCTCACATCGAAACCGTCCACGATCACGAAGCGGCCGGTGGGAACAATCTCGGTGATGGCGTCAAAGGCCACGGGGCGCCGCGTGCGGATGGTCAGTTCACCCACTTCGTGGCGGCCGATGTATTCCTCGTTGGTGTCGCGTTTGGCGGCTTCGAGGGTCGAGGCGTCGATGACTTTGTCGAGTTTCTCGATTTCACACTCGGCTTCCTGCGTCGCGAGTTTGAGTTTGTAGCGTTTGCCTTTCTTGAAGGGTTGTTTGCCGAGCCAGAAGACGCGGGCCTTGAACTTGGTGAGTTCGTAGGGTGGCGCAGTTTCAAGCGCCGCGACGGCGCCGCGCTCGACGAAGATTTGTTCGGTGAGTGTGATGCCGATCGATTCGCCGGCGAAGGCGGAGTCTGACTGCGGCGCGTTCCAGCGCTCGACGGTTTTTACCGTGCTCGTCTTGTTGCTGGGGGCGAAGAGCAGTTTGTCGCCGACTTTGATGGACCCGGCTTCGATGCGGCCGGCGAGGATGCGGCGGTCGTCGAAGCGGTAGACGTCCTGGATCGGAAAGCGCAGGGGCTGTCCTTCCGGAGGTTCGCCGACTTTGAAGTCATCCAGGGTATCGACCACGGTGGGGCCGGTGTACCAGGGCATCTTGTCGCTGCGCGTGGCGATGTTCTGCCCGTGATAGGCCGAGATGGGGATGAACGTTTTCACTTCGACGCCGATGCTCTTGAGCCACGCGCGGTATTCGGATTCAACGTGCCGGAAGCGAGCTTCGGAGTAGTTCTCCAAATCCATCTTGTTCACGAGCACGGCGATCTGGCGGATGCCGAGCAGGTTCAACAAGTAACCGTGACGGCGCGAGTTTTCCTGCACGCCTTCGTGAGCGTCGATGAGGAGCAGCGCGGCCTCGGCGTTGGCCGCGCCGGTGATCATGTTCTTGAGAAACTCCTTATGTCCCGGCGCGTCGATGATGACGTACTGGCGCTTCTGCGTTTGAAACCAGATCTGCGCGGTGTCGAGGGTGATGTTCTGGTCGCGCTCGGATTGCAGCGCGTCCATGAGGTTGGCCCATTCGAAGGGCACGCCGCGGCGCTGGGCGATGGTCTGGAGTTGTTCGAGCTTTCCTTCCGGCAGCGTGCCGGTGTCGTGGAAGAGGCGTCCGACGAAAGTGGATTTGCCGTGATCGACATGGCCGACGATCACGATCTTGAGTTGCTCCGTCGGCATGTGGGAGCTGTTGGCGTTGATGTTCATTGAAATTGGATTCACCACAGAGTCACAGAGGGCACAGAGTTTAGAGGACGCGACGGAGGATGCCGTCTTTCAAAAGCGGGACGTTGAAGTTGATCAGCAGACCAACACGTTTTCCGCTCAGTTTCAAATAGGTGAGCAACTGTGCTTCGTGAACAGGCATCAAATGATCCAGTGCTTTTAATTCGACGATGACAGAGTCAGCGACGACGAGATCGAGACGATAACCACAATCGAGCAGCACGCCTTCATAGCACACAGGAAGAGCGACTTCGCGTTGAAATGGAATCTCGCGCAACGACAGTTCACGACACAGGCATTCCTGATAAGCCGACTCCAATAATCCCGGCCCCAGCGTGCGATGAACCTTGATCGCCGCGCCAATAATCGCTTCCGTGATCTTGTTCAGATCCGTCTCCATCTCCGTGCTCTCTGTGCCTCTGTGGTGAACTAAAGACATCACATGTAGCCATCACGGCGCAGTTTTTCAAAGGCGTCCTCACTCTCCTTGTCCTGCGCGCGGCCGCCACGCTCCGGCGTGTTCGTGTGGCGCAACTCCTCTATGATCTCGCGCACGTTGCTGGCCTTGGACTTGATCGAACCCGTGCAGGGATAACAACCGAGACTGCGATAGCGCTCGCCCTTCTCATTGGCGAAATAGAGCGGGATGAGTGGGACCTTCTCGCGCTCGATATATTCCCAGATGTTCAACTCCGTCCAGTGGAGCAGGGGATGAATGCGGATGTGCGCGCCCTTCTCATAATCCGTCTTGAACTGGTCCCACAACTCCGGCGGCTGATCCTCGACATTCCACTCCATGTTCTTGTCGCGCGGACTGAAGTAACGCTCCTTGGCGCGCGTGGGCTCTTCATCGCGGCGCACGCCGACGATCACGCCGGTGAATTTATGTTTATCGAGCACCGCCTTGAGCCCGTCCTTCTTCAACGTGCCGCAGCACTCCACGCGCGTGGCCTTGCCGTTGGGATAGGTGATGCCACTTTTGATCACCGCTTCGTTTTTGCCCACGATGAGTTTCAAGTTCCACTCTTTGCAGAGCCGGTCGCGATATTCGATCATCGACGGGATCTTGTAAGTCGTGTCCACATGCACCAGCGGGAAGGGGACATGGCCGAAGAACGCCTTGCGCGCCAGCCAGAGCAGCACGGTGGAGTCCTTGCCGATCGACCAGAGCATGGCCAGGTTTTCAAACTTGTTGAAAGCCTCGCGCATGATGTAGATCGACTGGTTTTCGAGCTTCGAGAGATAGTCCATAGAAATTGTTATCCGCAGAGGGCGCAGAGGGCCGCAGATTGAAGCGGAATCAGCCTCTGCCTGTTGAAGTTCGAATCTGTGAAATCTGTGTTCATCTGCGGATCAAATCTGGAAATCCACTTTCTTCGACATGAACGTGTGGATGCCGCATTCGACTTTGTTGAAGCCCGTCCAGCGTCCGGCGCGTTCACCCTCTCCATTCGCCGTGACTTTGGTGCAGGGCCAGCAGCCGATCGAGCGATAGCCTTGGTCGTGCAGCGGGTTGTAGGGAATTCGATGCCCCTTGATGTATTCCCAAACTTTTTCGCGCGACCAATTTGCCATCGGACTGAGTTTCACGATGTCGCGTTTTGTCGCTTCGTCGAAGACGTAAACCTCAACGATGCCCACGTCGGAGCGGGTGTCTGATTGTTCACGTCGAACGCCGGTGATCCAGCAATCGATGTCGGCGAGTTTGCTTTGCAGTGGAAGCACTTTACGAATCGTGCAGCAAAGGTCGGGATTGCGCTTATACAACTCCGGACCTTCCGCTTCGTCCTGTTGTTCGACCGTGATGTCGGGATGCACGCCTTCGATCGGAAAACCGTAAAACTCTTCGAGCTTCCGTTTCAATTCGATCGTTTCCGGAAACAGAAATCCCGTATCGAGTGTGAAGACTGGAAATGCGAAGTGATTGATCTTCGCCAGATGCATCATCACCAGACCGGCGCCCTGAAAACTTGTGCCGATCGCCGCGCGCGTGCCGAAACGTTCCCACGCCCAACGCATGATCTCCGCGGTGGTCTGCGTCGAGAACGACTCGTTCAATGATTTGAGTTCGGATGCGGTGAGCATTGATGTCTTTGGACTAAATTAGTTGGCAGCGACTGCCGCGGGATGCGCCGTCTCAGTCCAAAGATTCCGCGCGGCCCAATCACCGAAACGCTCGCCGGGATTGCGCTCCTTCGCGTAGCGCGTTAGCAGCGGACGCAATTCGGTTTCCATCTCGGCGTCTTTCACCACGTCCTTCCAAAGACGATTCATGCGCATGCCAGCAGAATCGCCGCCGAGCCACATCTGGTAACGCCCCGGCGCTTTGCCGACGAATCCGATCTCCGCCATGTAAGGACGCGCGCAACCGTTGGGACAACCCGTCATGCGAATGATGATCTCTTCGCCGCCAATACCGGCTTCGTCGCAAACCTTTTCAATGCGATCGAGGAGGCTGGGCAAGTAGCGCTCCGATTCCGCGAGCGACAATCCGCACGTCGGCAGAGCAGGGCAGGCGATCGCAGCGGCATGAAGCACGCGGGCCTGATTCTCGGTCTTCACACCATGCTGGGTCAGGATGGAATTGAACGCGTCCTTATCGGACTCCGGCACGTTGGCGAGAATCACATTCTGGTTTGCCGAGAGACGAAATTCCGTTGCAGGGAATTTCTCCGCGACTTGGCGCAACGCCGTTTTCATGCGCTGCTGCTCGGCGTCCTTGACGCGGCCCATTTCGACGAACAAACCGAGAAACCATTTCCCATCGAACTGCTTGCGCCACCCGTAGAGATCGCCGGTGGTCGTAAAATTAAAATGACGCGGCGCTTCGAGTTTCACGCCCGCGCGTTGCTCGATCTCGCGCTGCATGAATTCCACGCCGCGCTCCTGCACGACGTATTTTAAGCGCGCATGTTTGCGATCGGTGCGATCACCAAAGTCGCGATGAATCGTGAGCACCGCCTTCGCCACGTCGATCACCTTCTCCGGCTTGATGAACCCAACGAGGTCCGCCAAGCGCGGATACGTTTGCTCGTTGCCGTGACTGCGTCCCATGCCGCCACCGACTGCCACGTTGTAGCCTGCAACCTGTTCGTCCTCGACGATCGCGATGAAGCCAAGATCGTTCGTGAACACGTCGATGTCGTTCACTGGCGGAATTGCGAAGGCCACCTTGAATTTACGCGGCAGGTAAGTCTTCCCGTAAAGCGGATCGACGAAGTTCTGGTTCTCCGCGTCGTCGAGCTTCAGTTGCACGCCATCGAACCAGATGGCGTGATACGCATTCGTCTTTGGCGCCAGAGCCATCGCGATGTCATGGCAGTGTTGGAAAACTTGTTGGCGTGCGGCGGTGTAGGCCGGTGTCGGCGGTGCCATCACGTTGCGGTTCACGTCACCGCACGCGGCGAGCGTCGAAAGCAGCGAGTTGTTGATCGCCTGCACTAGCGCACGTAAGTCACTCTTCACCACACCATGGAACTGAATGCTCTGCCGCGTCGTGATGCGCAGTGTGTTGTTTCCGTACTTGGTCGCCAGATCGTCGAAGGTAATCCACTGCTGCGAGGTCATGACTCCGCCAGGAATCCGCCCGCGAATCATCATGATGAACTTCTTCGCGGTTTTTCGAAGGTCGCGATCGTCCTGCTGATAGATGCCGTGGAACTTGATGAACTGCTGATCGTCGGCCGAAAACTGGTCCGCATTCGGATCGTTCACGGTCGCGGCGATATTCCCCGCCAGCGTGGGAATGGCCGCTTTGATGACTTCATTATGAGTCAACTTCAGCGCCTCTGGAGCAGGGTTATTCTCAATCATAAGTAAACAACTTGAAATACTTCAGCTTCACGACGTTACCATTACGAAACCTCGTGTCAACGGCACATCTTCGTAATCAAGCCGCGCATTGAATCATCTCGCCTACGTTGGCGACAAGTGAAGAGTCTGCCCGCCTGCCATCCTGACCGCCGGTTGCCCATTCCCCGTTCAATTGCGTCCTTGCCGTGAACTCAACGGCATTTAGAGTAGCGCGCCTGAACTGAATATGAGCGAGCCCAAGGTTTACTACTTCGACAACAACGCCACGACACGGGTCGCCCCTGAGGTGATCGAAGCGATGGTTCCGATGCTGGAGCGGTACTGGGGGAATCCATCAAGCGCTTACGCGTTTGGCAGCCAGGTGCATGGACACGTAGAGAAGGCGCGCGCGAAGATCGCCGCTCTTCTGAACTGTGATCCCAAGGAAGTGGTCTTCACAAGTTGCGGCACTGAATCGAACAACTCGGCGATTCACAGCGCACTCGTCACGAATCCTCAGAAGAAGCATGTCATCACGACGGCGGTGGAGCATTCGGCGAACATGAACTTTGGCGAGTTCCTTCAGAAGCGTGGTTACGAGGTGACGTTCCTGCCTGTTGAAAGCGATGGATCACTCGACCTTCACCTGTTGGAGAAATCCATTCGTCCTGACACCGCCATCGTCTCGATCATGTGGGCGAATAACGAAACCGGCGTTCTATTTCCGATCGAAGAAATCGCCGCCATCTGCCGCAGCAAAGGTGTGCTCTGTCACACGGACGCTGTTCAGGTTCCCGGCAAGCTAAAGATCGACGTCAAGCAACTCGGCGTGGATTTCCTTTCTCTGAGCGCGCACAAGCTTCATGCGCCCAAAGGCATTGGCATGCTCTACGTGAAACGCCGCACGAAGTATCAACCTTACGTCATTGGCGGTCATCAGGAACGTGGGCGTCGCGGCGGCACAGAAAACGTTCCGCATGTGGTCGGCTTTGGGCGTGCGGCAGAACTCGCGATGGAACATCTTCACGACGAGAACACTCGCGTCCGTGCGCTGCGCGATAAATTGGAGAACACCATTCTCAGCACCATTCCGAACACAGTACGCAACGGCGCCAAGGAGCCGCGTCTTCCAAACACCGTAAACGTCGCGTTCGATTTCGTGGAAGCCGAAGCCGTTTTGCTTCTGCTCGACCAACTCGGCATCTGCGCCAGCAGCGGCAGCGCTTGCACGACCGGCTCGCTCGATCCTTCGCACGTCCTGACCGCGATGGGTCTTGCGCCGATGCGTGCCCGTGGGTCAGTGCGTTTCAGCCTCGGCATCTACAACACCGACGAAGAAGTGGCTTACTTGATCAAGCACTTGCCGCCGATCATCAAGCGGTTGCGCGACATTTCGCCGCTCAATCCCGAGCACCCGGACAACGATGACTACGACATCGAAGCGGCGCGGGCGAAGCACGAGACCGACATGGCCGCCGCAGTGAAGGAGTAGGCGCTGCGTCAGCAGCAACTTGGCCCGCAGCAATCGTTGGTGGAGGCACCGCCTTTGTGCGCTTCGATTGTGAGCGCACGAAATTCGATCCCTGCGACCGTGCGCCATGGCGCTGAATCGCGTTTCAAAACCCGCACTGTTGTGAACCCCTCGCGCGTGAAAGCGTTGACGAACTCTCCTTCGAGCAGCGCCCCGGAAATGCATCCGCTCCACAACTCAGGATCGTTTTGCAGTTCCGCTGGAACTTCCTGATCGCTGACAATGTCCGAAATCACGGCGCGACCGGTCGGTTTCAACACGCGAAAAATTTCTGTGAAGAGCTGTCGCTTGGCGCGCGGCTCGACGAGGTTCAACACGCAGTTACTTACAACGACATCCACAGACGCGGAAGCAACGAGCGGTTCAGTGGCGCGCAGTTCATCCGCAAGCGCTTCGGCAACAAGAAAGGAATTCGCGTCACGAATTGGATTCAATTTCAAACGCGCATCGAGCTTCTCCAAATCCAGCGCGAGATCCTGGATGCGCCCTTTGCGGAACTCGACGTTCTGAAATCCAATTCGCTCGCCGACGACGGGCGCGTATTTGCGCGCGAGCGCCAGCATGTCGTCGTTCATGTCGATGCCAATGACACGACCCTTTGCGCCGACCACCTGCGCTGCGATGAAACAAATCTTTCCCGTTCCACTGCCGAGATCGAGCACGGTCTCGCCGGGCCTCACATGTTTGGAAGGATCACCACATCCATAATCGCGCTCGATCACTTCCTGCGGGATGACTTTCAAATACTCGCGGTCGTAATCGACGGCGCAGCAGAGCGCCTCGATTTTCTTTTGCGATGCGGCGCTGTAGCGATTGCGCACGGCGGTCTCGAAGTGCAGTGGTGATGCCATGTGATTGCTTTGCTCGAAACCGCCGCGCTGCGCAAGTTTTCCTCTACGCCCCCGCCGCCTTCTTCACTTCCTTCAACTGTTGGAACTCCGGCTTCGCGCTGTAATACCGATCGAGCGGGTAACAGCCGCTGATGATTCCGTTGCGCGGCGACGTCGTACAGTCGCTGAAGGTGCGGCAAATCAATTTCGGAGTGAGCGCGCCGTTGGCGAGCCCGTCGGCGAGAATGCTCGGGTAACTCAGCACCACTCGGCCAATGCCGACCATGTCCGTC
>JBBRBM010000203.1:0-10685 GCA_038205745.1 Verrucomicrobiota bacterium
GTGCGCCGCCGTGGTTGTATCTCGCGCGGTCATGAGTTTCACCACGCTCACGTTCCTCATCTTCCTTGTGACAGTGTTCGCGCTCTACTGGGGCGTGGGCACGCGCCGGGCTCAGAATCTCTTGCTGGTGATCGCTGGCTACATCTTTTACGGCTGGTGGGATTGGCGCTTCTGCCTGCTGATGTTCGCGGCCAGCTTTCTCGATTTCTTCGTGGGGCTGGGGCTGAACAAGGTGGATGACCCGCGCGGACGAAAGCTGCTCTTGATCTGCGGACTCACGGGAAATCTCGGGATGCTCGGCTTCTTCAAGTATTTCAATTTCTTCGCGGAAAACTTTCAGGCGCTCGCAACCACGCTCGGCTGGCACGTCGATCCGATCACGTTGAAAGTCGTGCTGCCGGTTGGCATCAGCTTCTACACGTTCCAGACGATGTCGTATTCGATCGACATCTATCGCCGGAAAATGCGCGGCACGACGCAACTGCTCGATTACCTCGCGTTCGTGTCGTTCTTCCCGCAGCTCGTCGCCGGGCCGATCGAGCGCGCCACGCATCTGCTGCCGCAATTTTTCAAGGAGCGCGTGTTCTCCGATGAACAGGCGCGCAGCGGTTGCAAGCAGGCGCTCTGGGGCTTGTTCAAGAAAATGGTGATCGCCGACAATCTGGCGCCCATTGTCGATGCGGCGTTCTCGAATCCCGGTAGCTACAACGGCGCGGAACTCGCGCTGGCGACGTTCGGCTTCGCGATCCAGATCTACTGCGATTTCTCCGGCTACTCGGACATCGCGATTGGCGCGGCGCGATTGTTTGGCTTCGAATTGGTCCGCAATTTCGCGTATCCCTACTTCTCCCAAAGCGTCGGCGAGTTCTGGCGGCGCTGGCACATCTCACTCTCCACGTGGTTCAAGGACTACGTGTATTTCCCGCTCGGCGGCAGCCGCGTCGGAAAGCCGCGCATGGCCATGAACGTGATGATCACGTTCCTGCTCAGCGGTCTCTGGCACGGTGCGTCGTGGAATTTCATCATCTGGGGCGGACTGAACGGACTCGGTGTGCTGCCGGAAATTTTGCGCCCGCACGCGCGCCGGACTGCCGGCGAAATTCCCGCAGACGTTCCGGGCGTGAAAGCAATTTTGAAAATCCTCGGCACGTTCGCATTCGTGTGTGTCGCCTGGATCTTTTTCCGAGCGCCAACATTTGGCGACGCGATTTCCGTGCTGAAGCGAATCGCCACCGCATTCGTCGCACCGGCGGGCGGGCTGCTGAAGTACGACGAAACGGACAGTCGCGTGTGGTTTGCCATCGCGCTGCTCTTCGGAGCCGAGTGGTTGAAGCGTTCGGAGTGGCATCCGCTGGCGAGACTTCGCTGGCCGCAGCCCGTGCGCTGGGCTGCTTACAGCCTGCTGCTTTGGGTCGTGCTTTACCTTGGCACGTTTGGAAGCTCGCCGTTCATCTACTTTCAGTTTTGAGCGATGCGCACGTTCCTGAAAAAGCTCGCCGTGTTCGTCGCGATTCAAGTCGCCATCATTGCGGCGGTGTTGTGGTCGTATCGCCGACAGTATCCACCATCGCAAAATTTTCTCGCATCGGACATCGACAAGCAGAGCCTCATTCGCACGCAGGCGTCGCCGCGACTCATCTTCATCGGCGGATCGTCGATGGCATTTGGCGTGAACTCGGCGCGCGTCGCGGAAGCGTGCGGTCGTCGCCCGGTGAACATGGGACTGCATGCTGCGCTCGGCCTCAAATACATGCTCGCCGAAGTGGAGCCGAGTTTGCGCGAAGGCGATTGGGTGATCGTGGCTCCCGAGTATCAACAGTTCAGCAAGCTGAGCGGGAACACCGAGTTTCTCGTGAACATGTTCGAGATCGCGCCATCGCACGGGCGGTTCTTCACACGAGAGCAGTGGACGGCGATTTTCGACGAAGGCTTTCTCAAACGTTTCGGCAAGGAGGCGCGTGCGGTGCTGAAACGTCCGGCGCGCTTCTTCGATCGTGGCACGATCGGAAAAACCCGCCCGTACTATCGCCGTGATGGATTCAACGCGAACGGCGACGTCGTGGCACATCTGGACGTGAAGTCGCCGAAGATGAGCGAGAAGGAATTCCGTTTGCGCCATGACGAGAAGTCTGTGCGCGAAACGGTCGAGGTGTTGAATCGGTTCGCCGAGATCGTCAAGCAACGTGGCGCGCATGTTTGGTTTTCGCACGCGCCATTGCCGCAAACTGTGTTCGAGCAAAACCGTCGCGCGGTTGATGAGCTTGAAGCGACGCTCGCGCGCGAGGTTCGCATCCCGCAACTCGATCGCGCGGAGGAGCTCGTGTTTCCGTACGATCACTTTTTCGACACGTGGTATCACCTCGCGCGTCCGGGTGTGGAGAAACGCACCGAGTTGCTCGCCGTGCGCATGGCAGAGCAGCGGAAGGCGCTGGCGGCGCGGAGTTCCAGTCCTGCGCGATGATGCTGCTGCACCCTTGTTCGCGCCGAGCTGGAGCTCCGCGCTCGGAGTTTCCTCTTGCACCGACTTGCTCGCTGCTTACAGTCCTGCCCGCGCCACCAAAATGGTGGCGTTTGTTTTCCCAACAAACTGAGCGTCTGTGAAATTATTCAGCGGCACGGCCAATCGTCCCCTCGCCGAATCGATTGCCAAGAACATCGGCATCGAATTGGGCAAATGCACCGTCAGCGCGTTCCCCGACGGTGAGACGTTCGTCAAGATCGAGGAGAACGTCCGCGGCGAAGATGTCTATCTCGTCCAATCCACGTCCCCGCCGACGAACCATCACTTGATGGAGATGTTCATCATGATCGATGCGCTGCGTCGCGCGAGCGCGTCGCGCATCACGGCGGTGATTCCGTTCTACGGCTACGCCCGGCAGGACCGCAAAGACCAGCCGCGCGTGCCGATCACGGCGAAGCTCGTCGCGAACCTCATCGTGACCGCAGGTGCTCAGCGTGTGCTGACGATGGATTTGCACGCGCAACAGATTCAGGGCTTCTTCGATATCCCGGTGGATCATCTCTACGCCGCTCCGGTGATCTACGAGTATTTGAAGACGAAAAGCTTTCCGAACCTCGTGGTGGTAAGCCCGGATGTCGGCGGGATCAAAATGGCCTACGCCTACTCGCAGTTTCTCGGATCGGAACTGGCGATCGTGGCGAAACGTCGCAAGAGCGCTTCCGAGGTTGAGTCGATGGGAATCATCGGGGAGATCGAGGGCAAGAACGTGCTCATGGTGGACGATTTGACGGAGACCGCCGGAACTCTCACGCAGGCTTCGGCCTTGCTGAAAGCGAGCGGGGCGCGCCAGGTTGTGGCCTGTGTTTCCCATGCGATTCTGAACGACACCGGAATTGAGAGGTTGCGGAAATCAGACATTGACGAACTAATCACTACTGATACTGTCCTCCGCCCCGCTATAGACGGAGTGAAGATCACGACGTTGTCAGTGGCGGGTTTGCTGGGTGAAGCCATCAAACGAATTCACACGAATTCTTCGGTGACTTCGCTTTTTGAATTTAAGGGCGGGCGCACAAGTTGAGCCTGCCAGACGAACGAGAATTGAAATGAAATCAGTGCCCTTGAATGCGTTTCCGCGCCAGGCCGTGCGCCGTGGCGGAGTGAAGAAGTTGCGTAGCTCCGGCCGTGTCCCGGGCGTCGTTTACGGCGGCAAGACCAAGCCGACGAACGTCGAACTCAACCAGGTGGAAATCAGGAACCTGATTCACCACTCGGCGAGCGAGAATGTGCTCGTCGATCTTTCGGTCGAGAACGCCAAGAAGCTCGCACTCGTCCAGGATGTTCAACATCACCCGTTGAGCGGCGAAATTCTCCACGTCGATTTCCACGAAGTGGCGCCGGATGAGAAGGTCACCATCTTTGTTCCCGTGGAAGCGACTGGCCTGGCCCTTGGCGTGAAGACCGGCGGCGGTACGCTGGAACACGTCGTGTTCAAGATCAGGGTGCGCGCTCTGCCAAAGGATCTGCCCGAAGTCATCACGGTGGATGTCTCCGCACTCGATATCGGCAAGTCGATTCACCTCGGCGAGATTCCGCCGCTCGCGGGCGTTGAATTTCTCGGTGACAAGAAGAACGTCGTCTTCTCAGTGGCTGCGCCAGTGACGGAAGAGCAGGAAGCCGCCGCGGCTGCCGCTGCCGGAACTCCGAGCGAAGTCGAGATGATCAAGGAGAAGAAGGAAGACGGCACCGAAGTGGAAGTGAAGCCGGGCGACAAGGGCGCCGCGAAGGCGGGCGACAAAGCCGCGCCTGCGAAGGGCGCCGCACCGGCGAAAGCCGCCGCGGGCGACAAGAAGGAAGAGAAGAAGAAATAGCCATGAGGTGGATTGCCTCGCGCTGAGAGGCAATGCAGTCGCAGCGCGACCGCCACCACCTGATCCTGCATGGAGAGCTTGCGTCTCGTGGTGGGATTGGGAAACCCCGGCGCGGAATATGCGCGCACGCGCCACAACGCCGGGTTCCTTGTGGTGGAAGAACTGGCGTCGCGCGCGTCGGCGCAGTGGAACTTCGAGAAGAAGTTCGATGCGCGAGTCGCGAGGAGCGAGCGAGGTGGAAAGAAGCTGTTGCTCGCCGAACCTCAGACGTTCATGAACGCGAGCGGCGAAGCGGTCGGAGTGCTGACAAATTTTTATCGTGTGCCGATCGCGGGTTTGCTGGTGGTGGTGGACGATGCGGATTTGCCGTTCGGTGAAATCCGGATGCGGCCCAAGGGCAGCAGCGGCGGGCACCACGGGCTCGAATCGATCGAGACGCATTTGGGAACGCGCGAGTTCGCGCGGCTGAAGGTGGGGATCGGTCGGACGGTGGATGGCCGGCGCGAGATTACGAATTACGTGCTCGGCAAGTTTAGCGCGGCTGAGACGAAGTTGCTGGAAAAAGTTTTGAAGCGCGCTGCCGATCAGGTTGAGTGCTGGGCAAACGAAGGCGCCGAGAAGGCGATGAACCGATTTAATGGAGTCATTGACTCCGAGACGAAAGAAGCATGAAACGATACGAAGGTTTGTTCATCCTGAACACCACAGGCAAAGAAGAGGGCATCAAGGACATCATCGACCATGTCTCGAACGACATCACCGCAGCGGGCGGCAAGATCGAGACGGTGCAGAAGATGGACAAGCGCGCTTTCTCGCGCGTGGCGGACAAGCGATTCACGGCGGGGTTCTACGTGAACATCATTTTCGAGGCGCCGGGCGTCGCGATTTCCCAGCTCAACAAAACCTTCGGGCTGAACAACGACGTGTTCCGCGTTCTCTTTAGCGAAGCGCCGGCAGTCGTCGAGGCCGCCGCGAAGTAATTCCGACCGGAGGCAATCATGGCCAGTTTCAATAAAGTGATTCTTGCGGGAAATCTCACGCGCGATCCTGAGTTGCGCTACACGCCGAAGGGCTTGGCCATCGCAAAACTCGGCCTCGCCATCAATCATCGTTGGACGAACGAAGCCGGTGAAAAAAAGGAAGATGTGACTTTTGTGGATGTGGATGCTTTCGGAAAACAAGCTGAAACCATCAGCCAATACATGAAGAAGGGCCGTCCCTTGCTCGTGGAAGGACGCCTCAAGCTGGACACGTGGGAAGACAAGACGACCCACCAGAAGCAAAGTAAACTGAAGGTGATGCTCGAGTCGTTTTCCTTCATCGATTCCAATCGTGATGGCGCCGGAGCAGGAGGCGATTCGCCGCCACGCCCGCGCCCGCAATCAGCTCCCGCAGCTCCGCCGTCCGAGCCGGATGGTGAAGCGCCCCCGATGCACGATGACGACGTTCCATTCTGAACGCCCATCAACGATCAACTTTCAACTCTCAACGAATTTATGGCCAAGACAGAAGTCATTCTCACTCACAACATCGTCGGCCTCGGCGGTGAATCCGACCAGGTCAAGGTGAACGCAGGCTACGCCCGCAATTACCTGTATCCGCAAGGTTTCGCGGTGCCGGTCAGTGGCGCGAACAAGCGCCGCCTCGAAGTGCTGCGCCAGCGTCGCGCGGAACGCGAAGCGCACGAGTTCAACACCATGAGCGAACTCGCGAAGAGCATCTCGAAGCTCATCGCCGTCGTTCAGGTGAAGACCGGCGAGGACGGCAAGATGTTCGGCAGCGTCACCAGCGGCAGCATTGCGGACGTCCTCAAGATCCAGTTCGACATCACGCTCGACAAGAAGAAGATCCATCTCGCGCATCCGCTCAAGACGACGGGCGAACACGAGATCGAACTTCATCTCCATCCTGACGTGAAGACTTCGATGAAGGTTCGCGTTGAGAGCGACAAACCCGCCGCTGAAACCGAAAACGCGGAAGCCGCTGGACGCGATCAGAGTCGCGTGAGTGAAAAGCGCGGACGCCGTTTCGAAGGCAAAGGCGCCGAGGAAACCAAGACGGATTCCAAAGCCAAGCCCGAAGTCAAAGCGAAGCCCGAAGCCCGCGCCAAAAAAGCGGCGAAGTAGACTCGCGCTGTTCCCGTTTCGAAAGGCACGCCCATACGGCGTGCCTTTTTGTTTCATCCGATCACTTTTCGCAACCGCTCGTAAACCGCACGGATTTCGCGCTCATCCAGTTGCGTTGCGTCGAGCCTGCTGCGCAGTTGACCGGGGGTGACGAGACCATGGCGCAAAACATCGCGGCAGAGATCGAGATCCTTCGGACGCCCCGTCCGGAGTTTGACCACGAGCAGATCTTCGGGTGCCAGGGCAGCGACGGTATCAGAGCCAAGTTTTACGAGGCGTGTTTCCCAGCCCCGCGGCAGTGTTTCGATGATTTGCTCGCGTAGAATGTCTGCGTTGCATCCGTTGCGTTGCGCGAACAAGCTGCCTTCACCCACGGCTTCGTGAAGCATGGCAGCGAGCTGTTCATCGCAGGGTTGAATGAGAAGATCGGCATCGCGCGTCAGTTCCACAGGTCCGCCAGGCTCACCGAGTTCAGGGCAACTTGCCAGAAGCGAACTTGAACCAAGCACGTAGATGCGCTCGGGGTGCGCGAGTGCCTGCACCGCTGCGACCAGTTGCTTCAATGCCGGTAGCCGCATAACTCCCGGGCCTGCCGGCGTTCTTCACGCGACAGGATTCCCGCAAATGGATGAAATTCCCGCAGCCGTTCGTCTTCCGCAGTTCGTGCGGCAAGAATTTCAAGCAGTCTTGCCAGACCTGTTTCGCTGCGCTGCGCCGCCGCGAGCACCGCGTCCCATTCGTGCAGCCGTTGCGGCGTGACCACGCCGTCTCGGAGCCATGCGGCGCAATTTTGGCGCGCCACTTCGATCAACTCAGGATGAGTCCTGAGCTTGGCGCTGATGAGATCGTAAAGACTCGGTGACTCGTTCATGGAACACGCGATTTTCTGGAACCGTATCTGATCAGTGCGATGCGGAGAAGATCGAAAGCCTCGGTCATCTCTACGACGAAATCTTCACCGCGGCTTCGATCACCTTCACGAGCCCTTCGATCGTGTGCGGAGTCGCTTCTTTTGCGGGGACCAACTCGAGCTTCGCGATCGCTTTGCTCGTCTCAGGACCGATGGACGCGAGCTTCGTTTGCGGGAATTTTTTGATGAACTCCGGCAGGTTGAAGCGCGCGTGAAAATTTTCCACGCTCGATCCACTGGCAAATGTGATCCAATCCGCACCTTCCGCGAGCAATAGCGCCGCCGTTCCGCCCACGTCCTCGGTTTCCGGAATGGTTTGGTAAACCGCCACGTCATCGACGATGGCGCCGAGATCTTCGAGCGATTGTGGCAGCTCACGATTCGCGACCTGGGCGCGCAGCAGCAGGATGCGCACGTTCTCGATGTCCTGGTACTTCTGGAAGGCCGCCGCGATCTTGTTCGATACGAACTCGTCCGGCATCAGGTCCACCTTCAAATGATACTCGGCAACTTTCGCTGCCGTGGCGGGACCAACTGCGGCGATGCGCAAGCCGCCAATGGCGCGCACGTCGTCAAATGTCCTGAAGAAATACGTGAAGAACTGCGCCACGCCATTCGGGCTCGTGAAGATCACCCAGTCATATCCGCCGAGTCCTGCCATCGCTTCTACGAGCGACTTCTTGTCATCTGGCGCTTCGATCCGAATCGTCGGCACTTCCATAACCTCCGCGCCCCGCTCGATGAGTTGCTGCGAAAGCTGGCTCGCTTGATCGCGCGTGCGTGTGACGACGATGCGCTGTCCGAAAAGCGGGCGATGCTCGAACCAGTTCAGTTTGCTCCGCAACTTCACCACGTCGCCGATCACCGCGATGCTCGGCGGACGAAAGTTCTCTCGTGTGACGACTTCGCCGATCGTCGCCAGCGTTCCCTCGATCGTTTTTTGCCGGCCGGTGGTTCCCCAACGCACCATTCCGACCGGCGTGTCGGTGGACATGCCGCCCGCGACGAGTCGTTGCGCCACGTCGCCAATCCGGTGCGTCGCCATCATCACGACCTTGGTGCCAGGTACCTTCGCGATTTGCGCCCAGTCGATTTTTGAATTCTTGTCCGGATCTTCGTGGCCGGTGATGACGGTGAACGCCGACGAATGCTCGCGATGCGTGACGGGAATACCGGCGTAACTCGGCACCGCCGAGAACGAAGAAACGCCTGGCACCACTTCAAACCCAATCTTCTCCGCTGCAAGTTGTTCCGCCTCTTCACCGCCACGGCCAAACACATAAGGGTCACCGCCTTTGAGCCGCACCACGGTCTTGCCGTCGCGCGCACGGGAGATGAGAAGCGCGTTGAGTTCATCTTGCGGGATGGTGTGTTCACTCGCGCGCTTGCCGCCGAAAATGATTTCGGCAGTCTTCGGCGCGAGACGCAGCAGATCGGGATTTACCAACGCGTCATAGACCACCACGTCAGCGCGCGCCAGCAACTCCGCGCCGCGCAGTGTGAGCAGGCCAGCGTCGCCGGGGCCGGCACCGACCAGATAAACCATTCCCTTCTTCATTTGCCGCGGCACAGTAGGGGAGCAACGCGCCACAGCGCAACGCGAAGCGAATCAGTTCGCACGCCCGATTAACCGCCGATCTTTTCGAAACTCTCCTCGATGAAAGTGGTGTTCTGAATTCGAGCAAGCTTGGCGTATAGGCCGTTCGTCACGAGCAATTCATCGTGCGTGCCCCGCTCGATGATCTCGCCGGCGCGCAACACCAGAATCTGGTCCGCGCGCCGAATCGTGCTGAGCCGATGTGCGATCACGAAGCTGGTGCGGTTCGCCATCAGGCGTTCCAATGCTTCCTGGATTAGCTTCTCCGTTGCCGTATCCACGCTCGCAGTCGCTTCATCGAGAATGATGATCGGCGTGTTTTTCAACAATGCTCGCGCGATGCTGACGCGTTGTTTCTCGCCCACGCTGAGCTTCACGCCGCGTTCGCCGACGCGCGAGTCGTAGCCGTCCGACAAGCGCAAAATGAACTCGTGACAATTCGCGGCGCGCGCAGCGGCGAAGAGTTCCTCCTCAGTCGCGTCGAGCCGTCCGTAGAGAATGTTCTCACGCACCGTGCCGTTGAAGAGGAATGGTTCCTGGCTCACGACGCTGATCTGCGCGCGCAACGAGTCGAGTGACATGCGGCTTGCGTCGCATCCATCGACCAGCATACGCCCGCCCGTTGCCTCGTAGAACGCGGGGAGCAAGTTCACGAGCGTGGACTTGCCCGCGCCCGTCGGTCCGACGAGCGCGATCATCTCGCCGGGCTTTGCGTGCAGTGAAATGTCCTTCAACACTGTGCGCTCGGCTCCGTAGCCGAACGTGACGTGCTGATAAACCACTTCGCCGAGAACACGGCTGGGAAGTTTCTCGGTGCGATTGGGGTTCGCGGTTTCCGTCGTCGTGTCGAGAATGTCGAACACGCGTTCTCCCGCCGCCCGCGCCGCCTGGAGCATTTGGTTCAAGCCATGCAACCGCGTCACCGGCTCATAGAACATCGTCAGAAAAATCAGGAACGCCGTGAGTTCGCCGAGTTTCAAATTCCCTGCGATCACTTCCTTTGCACCGAACCAGAGCACCAGTCCCGACCCGAGCGCGGCAGCGAAGCTCATCGCCGGCGAATAGTTTGCCCACGCCCGCATGATCAACAGCGAACCTTTGCGCAACGCATCAGCGCGTCCGGCGAACCGTGTGTCTTCATGCGCCTCGCGCCCGAACGATTTGATCTGGCGCACGCCCTGGAGGTTGTCCATCAGCAGCGCGTTCATGGCGCTCGCGGCTTCGCGCTGCACGCGATAGCGCTTGTGCGCAGTGATCGTGTACCACATCGCGCCGCCCGCGAGCAGCGGCACGGGGATCAACGCGATTGTGGCGAGCATCGGGTTCATCACGTAGAGAAAGATCAGCACGCCCACGATGCTGAAGATCGCCACGGTGCCTTGCTCTGTGCCGTCGATGAGGAAACGCTCGACCGAGTTCACGTCTTCGAGCACCCGCGTCATCAAGTCGCCCGAGGCGCGTTGATCGAAGTAATTCACCGGCAACCGCTGGAGCCTGGCGTAAATCTCCCGCCGCATGTCGAAGATCACGTTCTGCTCGAACGTGTTGTTGATGCGCACCCGAAAGCTGTTGAATAAGTCCCGCAACGCGAACGCTCCGATCAATCCCACGATCACGATCGTCAACTTCTCCGGCCGCCGCTCGCCGATCACGTCGTCGATGACATATGGGGTGAGCTTCGGATCGGCGACGCACAACGCCTGCGACAACAACGCGAACC
>JBBRBM010000204.1:0-10617 GCA_038205745.1 Verrucomicrobiota bacterium
GTTGCTTAGCCTCGCATTATTCTGTGCCGTCCCTCACACCTTCGCTGCGCTGACGAATAAGGTTCTCATCATTGGCATCGACGGCTGCATGCCGAGCGCGCTGGCGGTGGCGAACACGCCGAACATCAACGCGCTGAAATCCAACGGCTGTTACTCCGTGCGCGTTGTGACCCACCCGATCACTCACAGCGCGGCGTGCTGGTCGAGCCTGTTCACCGGAGTGTGGGGCGACAAACATGCGGTCAACGATCCCGGAAACAGTTTTGCCGGAAATCAGTTCGCGACGTTTCCAAGTTTTTTCAAGCGGATCGAGACGGCGAACAGCAATTGGAACACGCTCGCGTTCGCGCGTTGGGCGCCGATGTTGACCGCCGTTCCCGACGCCGACTTGAAGAGCGCGTTCGACTCCGATGCTGCGGTCACTGCCGAAACCTGTCGCCGACTCACGAACGCGAACCCCGATGTGTTCTGGATGCTCCTGCTCGATGTGGACTCGGCGGGCCACAGTTACGGTTGGGGGCCTACGGTGAGCAACTACGTGCGTGCAGTCGAAACAGCGGACGCGCGCGTCGGCCAAATCATCAACGCGCTGACGAACCGTCTCACTTACACAAACGAGAACTGGCTCGTGATCGTGCAGACGGATCACGGCGAGCATGATCACCCTGATCCCGAGAGATCGCGGATTGTCTTCTCGATTTACAGCGGGCCTTCCGCAGCGCGCGGTGTCATCTGGCCGGCGCCCGCGATCGTGGATGTGTGCGCCACCGTGCTCACGCACATGGGCGTGCCGATCAATCCCGCGTGGAATCTGGACGCGCGCGTCACCGGCTTTCCGATGTGGCCGCCGACTTACGGCACGAACCTGATCTTCAACGGCGACGCTGAAGCCATCTCCGGCACGAACAGCTACACACCGAACCGCGGCATCGCGTGGTGGTTTGATGTCACAGGCACAACCCTCGGCAAATACGGCTCGAATGCGAACTTCCCTTCGCTCACGAGTTCCGGTCCAACGAATCGTGGCGCGAATTTCTTTCTCGGTGGCACGACGAATGCCGCGATCCTCCAACGCATCGACATCAGTGACATCGCTGCCGATGTGATCGATCCAGGCGTGAACTTCCAACTCTCCGGCTGGTTCGGCGGCACGGGTTTGCAGGACGACGTCGCGGCATTAACTGCGCGATTCATTAACGCAACGGGCGGCGTGATTGCGGCGGCCACAATCGGCAACGTGAGCGCCGGCGATCGAACCAATGTGACCGGCCTCCTGCTGCGCACCACGAACAACACACTGCCGGCCGACACGCGCTTCGTTGAGTTCACGTTGACCAATCGCGTCGTCACCGGCAGCAACGATGCCAGTGCGGACAATCTTTCCTTCGTGCTCACGGCCAAACCCGAGCTGTCCTTTGAAATTGCGGATCACGGCGCGGCGACCAATGGCTGGCGTGTGCGCGTTCTCACCGTAACGAACCGAGTATATTTCCTCGAACGCTCCACCACGTTTGCGTCTTGGGACGAGGTCACGATCCCCGTGACCGGCTCCGGCGCCATCATGATTCTGACCGATACAAATCCGCCACTCGGCCAGGCGTTCTATCGCATCCGCCGCGAGCGGCCCTGACCTGGACGGCAGGCCGACTGCACGATGGCGCCACGTCGTTCGATTGAGACCCGGAACGATCGGGCCGAAAATCAATGTGATGTTGCGTGCCTCGATCTTTTTTCTCGTCATCGAATTCGCCTTGGCCGGCGCGAAAGCAGCGGAGCGTCTGAAGGACCGCGAACGGTCACCTCCGCAATCAAGCCGTGAAGATCGTGTCAGCGGCGGACTTCCCTCTCCTCTCAACGGGGATTGAGGGTGATGGGTGGTTACGCCGAGACGCTCAAAGAAGACTGGCACTCTGTCATTCCCACCCCTCTCCCCGTTGAGGGGAGAGGGAGAAACGCATCCCGCCCTCGAAGAGATTCGAGCACCGGATCGAAAGGAACGGGAAAGATCATCTATCTTGCAGACGTGATCGCCCACGCTCTTTCACTCGTAGCGCAGGGCGTCGATGGGATCGAGCTTCGATGCCTTGTATGCGGGGTAGAGTCCGAACACCACTCCCACCACCGCGCTCGAACCAAACGCATACATGACCGAATCGAGCGATGTGAGCACCGGCCAGCCGAACTTCCCGGAAATCAGATTCGATCCCAGAATTCCAGCGGTGATGCCGAGCGATCCTCCCAACACGCTCAAGGTCACGGCCTCGATGAGGAACTGCCAAAGAATGTCTTTTCCTTTTGCGCCGACGGCCATGCGGATGCCGATCTCGCGAGTGCGCTCGGTCACGCTCACGAGCATGATGTTCATAATGCCGATGCCGCCAACGACGAGCGACACGCCGGCCACGGCCGCAAGCAGCAAGCGCATGGTGTTCGATGCGCTGGTGGCCGTCTCCGTGATCTCCTGCTGCGAGCGCACGATGAAATCGTCTTCACGTCCCGGCGCGATGCGATGCCGCTGGCGCAGGAGTTCGGCGATCTGGTTCTGAATATCCGGAATGATGCCTGCGCTCGCCGCCTGCGCCGTTATCGAGCGAAAGCTGGTATCGCCGGTCAACCGTCGCATGGCGCTCGTGTACGGCAGCAGGATCACGTCGTCTTCATCATTGCCGCCCACATTCATGCCCTTGGGTTTAAGGTAGCCGACGATGCGAAACGGCACGTTGCGGATGCGAATAATGTTCCCGACCGGATCAGTGTTCGCTCCAAACAATGTTTCCGCCGTCGTGCGTCCAATCAGCGCGACTTTGTTCGCAGCTCGAACATCCAATTCGGTGAAGTTCTGGCCACTCACCAGATCCCAGGAGCGGATTGCGAGGAAGTCATTGCCCACGCCGCGAATGCTTGGCACCGCGTTTTGATTTCCCGCAGCGACTTGTCCGCTGGCGCGCACTTCCGGACTGACGGCCACGATGCCATCCACTTCCCGCGTGATGGCGTCAAGATCATCCATCTTCAACGAACCGGGGCTGCCAAAGCCGAAACGAAAACCACCGCGCCCCGTGTTGCCAGAAAGAATCAGCAGCACGTTTTGTCCGAGGCTCGCGATCTGCGCCTCGATCATCGCCTTGGCCCCATTGCCGATGCTCACCGTGGCAATGACTGCGGCGACGCCGATGATGATGCCGAGCATCGTGAGCACCGTGCGCAGCTTGTTTCGCCGGAGCGCCCGCGCCGCGATCTTGATGATGGCCCAGATTCTCATGATGCAAGTTGGACGGCGCGCTGCTCCTCACGCAGTCGCGCGAGTTCCTCGGTGGCGCGCAACCGATTCGCCACGATCTGGTCACTGATGATCCGTCCGTCGCGCATGACGATGTTCCGCTTCGTGTAGCGCGCGATGTCGAGCTCGTGCGTGACCATCACAATGGTGATGCCTTGTTCGTTGAGTTCCTGAAACAACCCCATGATCTCGGCGCTCGTTTGCGTGTCGAGATTGCCGGTGGGCTCGTCGGCGAGTAGCAGCGCGGGATCGTTGCTGAGGGCGCGCGCAATGGCGACACGTTGCTGTTGTCCACCGGAGAGTTGATTTGGCGTGTGGTCGGTGCGATCGGCGAGGCCCACCTTCTGCAACGCACGCATTGCGCGGTCATGCTGCTCGCGGCCGGAGATGCGTTTTCCGTAAAGCATCGGCAGCTCGACGTTTTCGAGCGCCGACGTGCGTGAGAGCAAATTGAATCCTTGAAACACGAAACCGATTTTCTGGTTTCGAATCTCCGCAAGTTCATTGCGGTTCAAGTCCGCAACCCCCACACCGTCGAGCAGGTATGTGCCGCGCGTGGGCCGGTCGAGGCAGCCGAGAATGTTCATCAACGTGGACTTGCCGGAACCGCTCGAGCCCATGACGGCCACGAACTCGCCGCGCTTGATTTCCGCCGTCACGTCGCGCACGGCGTGAACCGACACGGCACCCGTCTCGTAAATCTTGTGGATGCCGTCGAGGCGAATGACCGCGTCCATATCAGAACCCGCGACGACCGCCCCCGCCCCCGAACGGATTGCTTGCAGGAGCACCGGCGGCAGTTTTCGGCG
Organism: Verrucomicrobiota bacterium; assembly: GCA_038205745.1. Classification (GTDB taxonomy): domain Bacteria; phylum Verrucomicrobiota; class Verrucomicrobiia; order Limisphaerales; family SIBH01; genus JANNGC01. Next base: position 4,090 of record JBBRBM010000204.1, read on the forward strand.
CATCTCCCATATCCTGTCCCACGACGACGAGGTCGTTCTCCTTGAGTCCTTCGACGACTTCCGTCGTCGCGCCGTCGCTGATGCCGATCTTTACCGGGCGCGCTTCCAGTTTCGCATCGGCGTTCGTGCTACCGAGAACGTAAACGGTGCGGATTGGATTCACTCCGTCTCGCTCACGGCCCGCGCCGCCACGCTGGCCGCGCATTCCACTTCCTCCACCCGCACCGCCGCTCCAACTGCCTCGTCGCTCCGGAGCGGCGGCGCCCGCCGTTGCTCCAGACGCGGCTGGCTCCGCACCACGCTTCACGGCGTTGGTGTCAGCAGGACGAAAGCGAAACGCCGCGTTGGGCACTTTCAACACGTCGAGATGTTCCGAGAGGATGATTGAAACATTCGCGGTCATGCCCGGCTTCAATTTCATCTCCGCATTGTCCACGCCCACGACGGTGTCGTACGTGACTACGTTTTGATTGGTCGTGGGCGCGTTGCGAATCTGAATCACCTTGCCGGAGAATGTTCGAGTCGGGAATGCATCGACAGTGAAGTTCACCGTCTGGTTGGTTTCGATGCCGCCGATGTCCGCTTCGGAAACCATCGCGTCGATCTGCATCTTCGTAAGGTCATTGGCGATGATGAAGAGCGTGGGTGCCTGCAAGCTCGCGGCAACGGTCTGCCCCACATCGACGCTGCGTGAAATCACCATGCCGTTCGTGGGCGAGAGGATGGTGCAGCGCGAGAGATCGACGCGGGCCCTCTCCACGACGGCTTCGCGCAAACGCTTTTGCGCTTCGGCGCCGCGCATTTGGGCGATCGATGTGTCGTAGTCCGCTTCAGGAATCAACTGTCCCTTGCGCAACTCGCCCGCGCGTCGCGCTTCGATTTGCGCCAGATCCAACGCGGCTTGAGCAGCGGCGAGTTCAGCTTCCGCCTGCAACAATGATGCGCGATAAGTGGACGCCTCCAGCTCCGCGATGACCTGGCCTTGGGTGACCGACGAATTGAAGTCGACGTAGAGGCGCTGGATCATGCCGGAGATCTGGCTGCCCACCTGGACGTTGGCGACGGGATTAATCTGGCCGGTCGCGGTGACCGCCTGGGTGACATCACCGCGGGCTACGGCGGCAGTGCGGTATTGTGGGCCGTCGTTCTTCGGTTTTTCCAATACCACCACGCGCCGTAACTCGCGCCCGCCACCAGCGCGAGAACGACAATCCACCCGAACCAGTTCGAACCGCGTTTGTGCTGCATACCTCGTGTCTGGCGTTGAAGATGCAGGTCGTAACCGTTTGGTTACCAGAGAAATCAGGCCGAGGCTTTCAGCGCGCGGCGTTTGCGCGCCGGGGAGATGTCGATGATCAATGCTACTACCGCTCCCGCGATCGCGAGGATTCCCCACTCGCCCCCGAACCAATGCTGGACGGCGGAGTACCAAAGCAAGGTCGCGGGCAGGAAGATGAAACCGAGAATCGGGAACACCGCGTTACTGAACATGCCGGTGAACCAGTTCGAGAACAGCCAAAGCAGCGCGATCGTCACGCGTGGAATCAGCAGTGCGAGAATCAAAATCAGTATGGCATAAACTCCTCCGCAGGAATGTAGCACGAGTGCGCTTCGTTTTTCTCGCAAGTGACCGGCTGATTCGCTTCACTCCGCGTTCTGAATCCAATGAGATCAATCGACCCATGCCGGCTCTACACGTTTGTGGACACTGCGTTCCTTCACGGGCGAAGCGCATCCGACGTGGCGCGCGCGCTGTGCGACGGCGGATCGGACATCGTCCAACTGCGCGCGAAAACCGCCAGCACGAGCGAGATTCGGCGCATGGCGGAAGAGATTCTGCCGATCACGCGTGCGGCGAAGGTGCCGTTGGTCATCAACGATTTCACCGAAATCGCGCGCGATCTCGGTGCGGAATTCGTTCACCTGGGACAAGAGGACTTTTTCGACGCCGGCTTCACGCATCGTTCTCAACTCTCAACCCTCAACTCCCAACTCGGCCTTTCCTCCCACGCGCCCGATCAGGCGCAACGAGCCGTCGCTGCCGGGGCAGACTACATCGCCATCGGTCCTGTGTTTGCCACGGGAACGAAGCCGGGCCGAGAGCCGGTGACGCTGGATTACGTTCGATGGGCGGCGGCGAATGTGACGATTCCTTGGTTCGCCATCGGTGGCATTTCTTTGGGCAACATCGACGACGTGATCGCGGCCGGCGGCCGGCGCATCTGCGTCGTGTCGGCGATTCTTAATGCGCCGGACATCGCGCGCGCTTGCCACGAGTTCAAGCAACGCATAAGTTCCGCGCCGCTTTGATCCCGAAACAATCAACTTTTAATAATCAACTCAGCGCATGAGCGTACTCATTGTCGGTTCCACCGCACTCGATTCCATCAAAACTCCCAAGTCCGATAACCCGCGCCTGCTCGGCGGCTCCGCGAGCCATGCCGCTGTGGCGGCGAGTTTCTTTGCTCCGGTGAAAATGGTCGGCGTGGTCGGAAAAGATTTTCCGAAGAAATACGTCACGCTCTACAGGAAGCACAAAATCGATATCGAAGGACTTCAGATTCAGGACGGCAAAACATTTCATTGGAGCGGCGAGTACGAGGTGAACATGAACAATCGCCGCACGCTGCTCACCGAGCTTGGCGTGTTTGAAAAGTTCACGCCGCATCTGCCGGAGAGCTACAAGTCGTCGCCGTTCGTGCTGCTCGCAAATATCGCGCCGGCCCTTCAGCACCATGTGCTCGACCAGATGCGGAAGCCGAAATTCGTCGTGGCCGACACGATGGATCTCTGGCTGAACATCGCGAAAGGCGATCTTGTGAAGCTGATCAAGCGTGTCGATGGGTTCGTGTTGAACGACAGCGAGGCACATCAATTGACCGCGTGCGACAACGTGTTCGCGGCGTTGAAGAAGATTCACAAGCTCGGGCCGCGCTACGTGATCATCAAGAAAGGCTCGCACGGGTCCATCCTGTCCGGCCCGCAAGGTTACTTTATATGCCCGGCGTATCCGTTGCACAGCGTGTGTGATCCAACGGGCGCGGGCGATTCATTCGTCGGCGGCATGATGGGTTACCTCGCCACTTCGCGCGGCAGTATCGATGCGAACATCCGTCGCGCGATGATCTACGGCAGCGTGACCGCGAGTTACTGCTGCGAAGGTTTTGGCGTGAAGCGCACCACGAGCATCAAGCGCAGCGACATCGACAAGCGCGTGAAGGATCTGGAAAAACTGACGAAGTTTTGAAGGAGCGCCGAGCCCCGGCCCTGCGTGACATCCCGCTTCAAGGCTTCACGGTGAAGAGTTATCTTTTTCCACGAAAGCCACCCATCGCGTAAATGATCAGGCAGATGATCAGGATGAGGCCAATGCCGCCGCCGCCATACATCGGACCACCCCAGTAAAATCCACCGCCACCGAGCAAGATAAGCAGAACCAGGATGATCAATAGTGTTTGCACAGGGCCAAAGTAGCGCTCCGCTGCCAGTGTTGGTAATGGGGTGTTCACTCCACTCTTTGAAAAACTGACACGTTCACCTACGCGCGCAATGTCCCAACCAAAAAGGCCCAAGGCTGCACTGGGTCGGGCCGGTGGACAGTGATAGGTGAGGGCACCTGCCCTACATAATCTGGTGCGATTTTCGAACTGCGCCCAGACGAGGCCAAACGTTTCCTACCGGCGCTTACGTTTGGCTGGGCCGAAGAAGTAGCCCTTGCCCATGCGCACGCCGACGACGCGCCGTTCGCGCGCGGTGCGGTCATCCTTCAGGTCGAAAAGCGTCGTGTATTGGTAATCGAATCCTTCGAGCTTCACGCGCGGAATTTTTTGCGTGATGAAACCTTCGATGGCCGACATGTGGCGCACGTCTTCGGCAACCATCAATGTGAACGCGTCGCCACTGGCATGGGCGCGTCCGGTGCGGCCGATGCGATGGACGTAATCTTCCGGATGTTGCGGCACGTCGTAGTTGATGACATGGCTCACGTCGGCGATGTCGAGTCCGCGCGCCGCGATGTCGGTGGCCACGAGCACTTCGAAGCGTCCGTCGCGAAAACCTTTGAGCGCCTGCTCGCGTTCGCTCTGCGTGCGATTCGAGTGGAGGATTGCCACCGAGTGATTGTTTTTCTTCAGCATCACACCGATGCGATCGGCGCGGTCCTTGGTGCGACAGAAAACGATCACTGAATCGTAATTGATTTGATCGAGCAGGGCGCGGAGCAGGTCGGTTTTCTGCGAATCAGAAACGGGATACACCACGTGTTTCACCGTCTCGGCGGGTGAGCGGCGCGAGCCGATCTCGATGACTTCCGGGTTGTGCATCGCCCATTGGATCAGGCCATCGATCTCCGGCGGAATGGTGGCGGAGAACAACGCGGAGTGACGCTGTCTTGGGCATCGCTCGATGATGCGCTTCACGTCGGGAAGAAATCCCATGTCGAGCATGCGGTCCGCTTCGTCGAGGACGAGGTATTGAGTCCTTTCGAGTTTCACCTGGCCGCGGCCAATGTGATCGAGCAACCGCCCGGGTGTCGCGACGAGCACGTCAGCGCCGTCGCGGAGCAGGTCATTTTGTTTGCCGTAGCCAACACCGCCGAAGATCACGCCGATGCGCAGGTTGGTGAACCGCGCGAAATCGCGCAGCGACGTCTCGACCTGCGCGGCAAGTTCGCGCGTGGGTTCAAGGATCAAGGCGCGCGTGACGCCGGTGCTGGCGCCGAGCTTGGAAAGGATCGGCAATCCAAACGCGGCGGTCTTGCCCGTCCCGGTTTGGGCGCTGCCGATGACGTCGCGGCCTTCCATGATCAGGGGGATTGCGCGGAGTTGAATGGGCGTGGGGTCGACGTAACCCATCGCTTTAACGCCTTCGTTGATTTCCTTTGAGAGTCCGAATTGGCTGAACGGCACGGAGTGAATGTAACTGACTGCCTGCACAGTGACAGCGTTTTTTAGCTGCGCAACGGGCGGAGAGCGCTAATCTCCGGGCATGGGATCCCATCTCGCCAGCTTTTCGTTTCCGACAGCGATGCTGTTCGGCTCAGGCGCCATTGCTGAATTGCCAGTGCGTTTGAAGCAGATGGGCGGGCGCCGCGCGCTCGTCGTGACCGACAAGGCCATGATCGAGACGCACGCGTTTGAAGTGCTCGCGAATGCCCTTGGCCGCGCGGACATCGGCAAGAGCTGGGAGATTTTTGACGGCGTGCATTCCAATCCCTCCGAGCAGGATGTGGTGCTCGCGGCCAAGATGTTCAAGGAAGTCAGTTGCGACAGCGTGATCGCGTTCGGCGGCGGCAGTTCACTCGATGTCGGCAAAGCGATGCGCCTGCTCGTGAAGAAGCCCACGCTCAAGTTGAAGGACTACAACTTCAACGACGACTGGAGCGCCCTCGCGCGCTGTGTTGCGGTGCCCACCACCGCCGGCAGCGGCAACGAAGTCCGTCGTCACGCCACGATCACCCTCGCCGGCACACAGAAAAAAGCCGAGTTGTTCCTGCCGCGATTGGTGCCGAAGTTGGTGGTACTCGATCCCGATCTCACGCGCGATTTGTCGCCCATCATGACCGCGGCCACCGGCATTGATGCGCTGACGCATTGCATTGAGGCGTACACGTCGCCGCAAATTCAGCCGATGTGCGACGGCATCGCGCTCGAAGCCGCGCGAATGATTGTCGAGTCCTTGCCGCGCGCATTCGCAAATGGTCACGACGCATACGCGCGTGGTCAAATGCTTGTCGCCGCCTCGATGAGCGGTGTGGCGTGCCAGAAGGAACTCGGCGCCACGCACTCGCTCTCGCACCCGCTCTCCACGCTGGCGGCCATGCATCACGGAACCGCAAATGCCGTTTGCCTGCCGCACGTGATGCACTTCAACGCGCAACGGAAGCCGGGGTTATATCGCCGCATCGGACAGGTCTGCGGTCTGGACGTCCTGCGCGTGCCGCCGGAAGTCGCGGACTTCCGAACGATCGAGTTCATCAAGAAATTTATCGCGGACCTCGGGCTTAAGCCGGCACTTCACCACTACGGGCTGAAGGAGACGCAGTTCGATGCGCTGGCCGAGCAGGCCTTCGCGGACGCGTGTCACCTGACGAACCCGGTGCCCGTGAATCGCGATGACTTGAAGACGATCTATCGCGCGGCGCTTTGACTCGAACACGAGACGGGCAAATCCAGCGCCGTGAAGGAGACAGTCACTCTCGCCGACGTTCAAGCCGCTGCCGAACGTATCCGTGGTGCGGTGTTGCGCACGCCATGCCCGCCTTCGGCTGCGTTGAGCGAAATCACCGGCTGCGAAATTTTCTGCAAGCTCGATTACCTGCAACGCACCGGCAGCTTCAAGGAACGCGGTGCGCGCAACGCCCTGCTGCTGCTGGATGCCGAGGAGCGGCGCCGAGGCGTGATCGCCGCTTCGGCCGGCAATCATGCGCAAGGCATCGCTTATCACGGCGGTCTACTCGGTATCCCGACCACCGTGGTCATGCCGAAGTTTGCCGCCCTGATCAAGGTCACCAACTGTCGTGCACTCGGC
>JBBRBM010000205.1:0-10578 GCA_038205745.1 Verrucomicrobiota bacterium
GTACTGCCTCCACTACTTCGTGGTCGGGCAGCCGCGTCTGCAGGAGGAGGCGCCCTGTCGCGCGGGGCGCCGCGGGCGCTGCGCCCACCACCCCCGCGGCCCGGGCCAAACACCACACCCCCAGCTCCGACGCCCGCCCCCGCCCCCCCCACACCACCCTGGGCGCGGGCCCCCCCCCCCGCTCCTGCACTTGTTTTCTCCGGAGAAGCAGCGCTAGTCTCACGGGCATGAACTCGCCCATCTCACGCCGTTTGGCTGTCACTCGACTCGCTTCTTCCACTGCCGCCGCAGCTCTCGCCGCTTCGCTCGGGGGCCGATTGTTCGCCGCTGATGGCGCTGCGCCGGGAATGAAAGGTCGCGTGAACCACTCGGTCTGCAAATGGTGTTACCCAAAAATCTCGCTCGATGATCTTTGCAAAGCCGGCAAGGAGTTCGGACTGCGCTCGGTGGAACTCTTGAGCCCGGCCGACTTTCCCACTTTGAAGAAGCACGACCTCGTCTGCGCGATGGTGGGCAATCCCGTGGTCGACGGTCTCGGCGGCATCGAGAAAGCATGGAACCGCGTCGAACATCACGACAAACTCGTCGAGGCTTACGAAAAGCGCATCAAGGAAGTCGCCGACGCTGGCTTCACAAACTTGATTTGTTTTTCCGGCAACCGCGCTGGTCTCGCCGACGAGAAAGGCATCGAGAATTGCGCCACCGGTTTGAAGCGCATCATGGCGTCAGCGGAGAAGCACAAGGTCACCATCGTCATGGAACTGCTCAACAGCCGCGTGAACCACAAGGACTACCAATGCGACCACACCGAGTGGGGCGTCGAGCTGTGCAAGGCGATTGGTTCCGAGCGCTTCAAGCTGCTCTACGACATCTACCACATGCAGATCATGGAAGGTGACCTGATCGTGCGGATCAAAAAGTTCAACCAATACATCGCGCACTACCACACGGGCGGCGTGCCCGGACGTAACGAGATCGACGAGACGCAGGAGATCAATTACCCCGCCGTGATGAAGGCGATCGTGGACACCGGCTACAAAGGTTTCGTGGCGCAGGAATTCATTCCCAAGCGCGAAGACAAGATCGCGTCGCTAAAGCAGGGCGTGCAGATCTGCGATGTTTAATTACGAGCGGTGAGTCGCATCTTCGCCAGATTTGGTTGCAACGACTGCGGTGCGTCGTTTCACAGCCAGCACGGGCCAGCCGAAGGGTTGAGCGAATTGCGCTGTGAACTGTGCGACCACTCCGAGCTCGTCAACGGAGTCGCGCCGAAGTCATGCGTGAAATGCGGCGGTGCCATGAAGCAGGGTCTCGATCCCATGTGTCCGCGCTGCGGCTTGCGCAACACGCTCGTGCTCGTGCCGGGAATGTTTTTCGATTAGCGGGATTCAGCGCACGACGACGGTTTTGATGTTCGTGAACTCGCGAATGCCGAAGCAAGAAAGCTCGCGACCGAATCCAGATTCCTTGATCCCGCCAAAGGGCAGCCGCGGATCAGAGCGCACGGAGTCATTCACGAAACAACAACCCGCTTCGAGTTGTGTTGCTGCGATGCGTTCGCCTCGCGCCACATCGCGCGTGAACACTGCCGCGCCGAGACCAAACTGGGTGTGATTGGCGAGGCCGATTGCGTCGGCTTCGTCAGCAGCTTCGATGATCGAGGCGACGGGACCGAAGAGTTCCTCGTCAAACGCCGCCATGCCGGGACGCACGTCCGTCAACACGGTCGGCGGGTAAAACGCACCCGGGCCCGACGGCACTTCTCCCCCAAACAACAATTTCGCGCCTGCTGAAATGCTGCGCGTGACTTGCTCATGCAGCGCATCGCGGAGATCGCGCCGTGCTTGCGGGCCCACTTGCGTCCCCGCCTGAAGTGGATCGCCAACGCGCCGGGCGCGCATCTTCGCGACAAACAACTCCTCAAACTCCCGCCGCACTTCACGAACGACAATGAAGCGTTTCGCCGCGATGCAACTCTGGCCCGCGTTGATGAGCCGCGACGAGACACACACTTCAGCCGCCAGTTCGAGATCCGCGTCCGCGAGCACGACGTACGGATCGCTGCCGCCCAGTTCGAGCACGCATTTCTTCAGATGCGCGCCTGCCGTGGCGGCGACTTTCTTGCCGGCGTCCGTGCTGCCGGTGAGCGTCACTGCCGCGATGAGTGGATTCGCGATGAGCGCTTCGACGCATTTCGAACCAACGAGGAGTGTGGCAAATAATCCCGGCGGCAACCCGGCTTCAGCGAAGACGCGCTCAATCGCAATCGCGCAACCGAAGACGTTCGACGCGTGCTTCAACACGACCGCGTTGCCCGCCATTACCGCAGGCACAGCCGCCCGATACACCTGCCACAAGGGAAAATTCCACGGCATGACGGCGAGCAGCGTGCCGAGGGGTTGAAACGCGACGAAGCTTTTCGCGGCTTCCGTTTTGATCTGTTCGTCAGAGAGAAATCTTTCCGCGTTCCCGGCGAAGAACTCACAGCACGCAGCACACTTCTCGACTTCAGCGCTCCCCTGCTCCAACGGCTTTCCCATTTCCAACGCCATCAATCGCGCCAGTGCTTCCTTGTCGCGGTGGAGGATTTGCGCGGCGCGTGTGAGCGGCTCAGCACGCGTCGCGAAAGCTTGTCGTTTCCATTCAAGCTGGGCCGCGGCGCTGTCTTCGAGGCGTCGCTGCACTTCCGCGTCTGTGTGTTCGTTGTAGCTCGCGAATGTTTCGCCCGTCGCTGGATTGATCGATGTGATCTTCATCACGGGTGAGAGGGTAGCAGCGCAGAGTCAGATTGTCGTCGTCTGCTTTGAGGTTCAGAAAGCTCCGAAAAGATTTTTCAACTTTTTTGGAAATAGTCGCGTTTTTGAAACGTATTTATGTGCGTGGACATCGTGTGTTCATGCTGTGGCCGGGCGCTGGGGCGTTTGAGGGTGGCACCCGGAATTTCGGCACGGGTTGTCGTCCTTATCGCTATGAGGATTGATGAGCCGGCAACACACAAACCCCACGGTCATACACGCAGGAGACGTGAAAGCGGGTCTGGATAACTCGCTTTGGGTGAAAGAGTCGCGAGCGGCGGCTTGTCTCCACCGCTCGGCGCCGGGGTGAGGCGACTCGCCCCGGCGTTTCACATTTTCGCCGTCGAAACGCGAGATCGCGGCTTATCGCAAATCAGCGCGATTCTGCACAAGGACGTTGACGGTTCGTGTGCGCTCCATACACTCGCGCGCCATGCCCGGAACGAACAACACGAACATCGAATCGATGACGAGTTTGCACGCGGTGCGCGTCTTCCCTCCATCGAAGGAATTCTCCAACCGCGCTCATCTCAAAACGATGGCGGACTATCGGAAGCTTTACAGCGAATCCATCAAGTCGCCGGAAAAATTCTGGTCGCGCCAGGCGAAGAACGAGCTCATCTGGTCGGCACCGTGGAAACAGGTCCTGCAATGGAAAGTTCCCAACGCGAAGTGGTTCGTCGGCGGCAAACTGAATCTCACCGTCAACTGCCTCGACAAGTGGCTCAACACGCCGACGGCGAATAAAGCCGCGATCATCTGGGAAGGTGAACCGGCGTCAGACGGCCGCCCGGGCGAGGAGCGAGTGCTGACTTACCAGCAATTGCACCGCGAAGTGTGTCGGTTCGCCAATGTGCTGAAGCGCAACGGCATTCGTCGCGGTGATCGTGTCATCATTTATTTGCCGATGGTGCCGGAGGCGGCGGTGGCGATGTTCGCCTGCGCCCGCATCGGTGCGATTCACTCGGTCGTCTTTGGCGGATTCAGCGCGCAATCGGTGGCGGATCGCATCTTTGATTGCCAGGCGAAAATGGTGATCACCGCGGACGGCGGCTATCGACGTGGCGCGGTTGTGCCCCTGAAAAAGAATGTCGACGACGCCTTGCTGATCAAGGACGCGGCAGGCAATCCCCTGGCCAAGACTGTCGACAAAGTCGTCGTGCTGCGCCGCGCGAACAACGACATCCATATTCATGAAGGGCGCGACGTCTGGTGGCATCGCGAACTCGAATATGTGGGCGCGAATTGTCCCGCCGAGAAAATGGATAGTGAGGCGCCGCTGTTCATTCTCTACACGAGCGGTTCCACGGGAAAACCCAAAGGCATTCTTCACAGCACCGCCGGCTATCTCCTCGGCGCGAAGCTCACGACGAAGTACATCTTCGATATTCGCGACACAGATGTTTACTGGTGTACGGCGGACGTCGGATGGGTCACCGGCCACAGCTACGTCGTTTATGGGCCGCTGGCGAACGGCGCGACGAGCCTGATGTACGAAGGCGCACCCAATTATCCCGAGCCCGACCGCTTCTGGCGCATCGTTGAAAAGTACGGCGTCACGATCCTTTACACCGCGCCGACGGCGATTCGCGCGTTCATGAAATGGGGAACCGAGTGGCCGGCGAAACACAACTTGAGTTCACTGCGTCTGCTCGGCTCTGTCGGCGAACCGATCAATCCCGAAGCGTGGATGTGGTATCACGAACACATCGGCGGCAAGCGTTGCCCGATCGTCGACACCTGGTGGCAGACGGAAACCGGCGGCATCATGATCACGCCGTTCCCCGGACTCACGCCGACGAAACCCGGCTCGGCAACGTTGCCATTCTTCGGCGTCAAACCCGAGGTCGTGGATGATCGCGGCAACCCAGTCCCGCTGAACAGCGGCGGCAAGCTGATCATCCGCGATCCTTGGCCATCGATGCTCCGCGGCATCTGGGGCGATCCAAAACGATTCAAGGAAGTCTATTGGAGTGAGGTGAAAGGCGCCTACTTCACGGGCGATGGTTGCCGCCAGGATAGCGACGGCTACTTCTGGATCGTGGGCCGCATCGATGACGTGTTGAACGTGGCGGGCCATCGCATCGGCACGGCTGAAGTCGAGAGCGCGCTGGTGAGCAATCAGAAAGTCGCCGAGGCAGCGGTCGTCGGCAGGCCCGACGAGTTGAAGGGCCAGGCGCTCGTGGCGTTCGTGACGTTGAAGAGCGGCATCCGAGCGACGGCTGAGATTCGCGAAGAACTTCGGCAGCACGTCGCCAAGGAAATCGGTCCCGTGGCCAGGCCCGACGACATCCGTTTCGCCGAAACGCTGCCGAAAACACGTTCCGGCAAAATCATGCGCCGACTCCTGAAGCAAATCGCGTCAGGCGTTGAGATCAAGGGCGACACGACGACACTCGAAGATCTGAGCGTGCTGACGCGCTTGAGCCAGAGCGAAGAGTAACCGGTGTTTTTCGCCCGAAATTCCCGGCTACGGAAATTCGATCCTGACCCGGTAGAATTTGGTGCCACTCAAGGCGTTGGTGTCGGTGAAGGTGCGTTCGCCGGCGCTGTCGTTTGTATTGCCGAGGATCGCGCCAAAAATTCCCGAGTACACGAGCAGACGGGACTCGACGGTGTAGAGCCGTTTTTCTGCAACGGGACTGAAGCGCAAATTCTTCCACGGATCGGGTGCCGGATCGATGTTCAGTCTGAATTTTGACGAGGCATTCGTCGGAATCGTCGTGGCGACATACTCGAAATAATTCGTCTGCCCGTCGCCATCCGGATCGAAACCTGGACCGGCATTCGGGTTGTTCAAGCCGAAGTATTGCACCTGCCACGCGTCATCGATGCCGTCGCCGGCATAGGAGGCGAAGTCATCAATGCCGGTATTGATTACGAGCAGGCCAAGAGTGTTGCTGCGACCGGCTGAAGCGCCGTACACCGTGGCCAGAGTGTCCACGTAAACATTCGTGGAACTCGCCACGCCCGCCGCGTTCACACCGCTCAACGGCCCACTCACGACGCCCCAGGCCACCGACGCCGCTGGCAGCGGCAATACCGTCGCGTCGTCATAGGCCAGCCGCGCCGCCAATTGCCGGGTGCTGTTTTCGTTGATGCTGGCCGGATTGGCGGAGATGACAATGTTGGTCACGTCGAGCAACTGACCGGGGTAACCGTGCTTGGCGATTCGGGCCGGCGCCCCGACCGTGGAAAGCCCGCCTATGCCACCGATGCTGCCGTCGTTGCTATAGGCCGCTGTCGCCGTCCGCCTTCCGCCACTGTCAGCGACATCCGCCGGAACCGAATAGCTGGCCGAACTTCGCGAACCGGCCATGGCAGCAAGCGGGGCCAACACCAGGGCGCATCCAAATGAATAAAACGTTTTCATAATCGTTCAACGCTGGCGTCACTTGTCTCTGGGTGGGGTCTCCGGCGCAACGGAGTTGGTTTTCTGTTTCCGTTGCAGCACCAGCTCCTTCATGGAGTCGGAGCGGCGCAGCGCATGTTTGCGCAAGCCGGACTGCTCCGTCCCGTCGGCCACTTTTTGGAACCATTGCTGGGCTTCCTCGGGACGGTTGGCGTCGCGCAGGCGCTGCGCCAGTTCCAGTTGCATGGCGTGCTTCTCGCGCCCGGTGGCGGCTTTCTCCGCTTCCAACAAGGCCGCCAACGCCGCGGCTGCATCCTTGTTCTTGTCGCTCGCCTGCACACGCAGGATGGCCTCGCGCACCGGCCGGTTGGTCGATTCTTCGAGATTGTAAGGCAGTTGAAACTCCGGCGGCTTTTCCTGAATGACGGTGGTTCCGCGCCGTGTCACCAGGTCTGTGCGCGTGCTGATGGTGCTCGATGGGTTCCCGTGCGTTCCCGACTTCAACACCATCACCCGATTGTTCAGCACTCCGGCGTTGATGGCCCCCTGAACGGTGGCGTATGGCTGCGTGAATGAACCGGCCTGCGCTCCGCCGTAGCCGGCCTGGATGTAAATGGGCAGCTTCGACAGGAAGTAATTGCGATCGTCCCAGACCTGCGTGCTCTGCCGATCCATCTGGCAGGGGGAAATCATGCTTCGATTATCCGGATCGTGATACGACATGAGATTGGAATACGTCATGTCCACGTTGAACTTTTGTCCCACGCTGCAATTGGCGTAGGTCAGTCCGTAGGCATTATTGGAAATCTGGTCTTTGCTGTTCCACGCATCATCATCGACAAGCGTGTCTGAACAATCGTCACCACCGCCGCAACAGGTCTCGTGCGTGTGGAGGAGATTCAGGATGTGCCCCAGCTCGTGCGCCATGGTGGTGTCGTAGCTGCCCTGGCACATGATCACGACGTTGTTGTTGGGCGGAAAATCAGCGATGGCGCTGGCGCCGGAGCCGGTGATGTAGATGTTCACCGAAGAACTGCGCCAGAAGTAGGTGCTGGGATTGGCGATGGCCGCATTCCGGATGGCATCGCGCGAGGCTTCGCTGGCATCGTTGTTGTAGAAACCCGATGCGCCTGAAACATCCAGAATCTCCACTTCGTGCAAACGAATCTCGCTGACGAAACGGCTGAAGATCTGGCTGCTGCGTGTAAACTGCGCCGTCACTTCCGCATCGGTATTGATGCTGCCGGAAGCAGGGCGGTTTCCAGACCCGTTGAGAATGAATTTGATCGAAACCCTGACAGGCACGCCGAACGGCGCAGTCGCGGCGTGGATTATTCCTCCGCAACCGAGGAGGAGCATCCCGCTTAATAGAACGAGCGCGGATCGGACGCGGCCTTCACTTCGCATGAACTTTATTTTCATCACAGCCTCCATGTTTGTTTGGCTCTGATCTACTGAAGCGAAACGAGGACCAGCACGAGTCCCTTGCCGTTCGCGAGTTTGCTCATGGCTTTGCCAATGATCGCACCGGTGGCCTTGGAATGGTCGATGACTTTCATCCCATGGCCCGGTGTCGAGGAAGTCGTGATCAAATCGCCCGGCTCGACGGCACCCGCCGCATCCGCATCCACGTAGCAATACACGCGGCCCGTGAGCGCGACGGGATGTTTGCCGTCCGCCTTGGTGCCCGCCTGGCCCATCAACATGCCGGACTTCACGCCGCCCGCGCCGCTGATGATGCCGGCCACTGTGCGATCGTACGCCTTGTGGCTCACGGACAAATCTCCCGGCTTGGCCGGATCGATGGAAACGATCATGCCCGGTTTGACCACATCATGAATGGAAGTGATGTCGAATTTCTCCGAGAGATCGCTGCCACCATTGATCTGCAACACGTCGCAGGTGATGCGCCCGTCACCACTCGACTGGCCATCGAGAGAAATCAGGATGCTGCCATTCGTGCCGTACACACCGACGTAGCCCGCGCCGGAACTGTCGCCATCGAGTTGCACTCCAATGTTGCCATTGGCTTTGTACAGATATTGAAATCCACCCCCAGCCCCGCTCGCTGCCAGGTACACGGTGGCTGCGCCGGCGTCATCCTTCACGGTCAGGTTTCCTCCAGCACTGCCGCCGGAAAGCTGGATATTCTCCGTTCCAGTGGGACCATTCACGGCAATTTCACCCGAACCACCACTGTCTCCGTAAATGTTCACGCCGATGCTCCCATCGTTGGCGTAAAAGGTCGCTTGGCCGCCGCCCGCGTTACCCAGTCCGTCCACGATCACACGGTTCGACCCGTTGGTATTTCGCACGCTGATGTAACCGCCGCCGCCGGAATCGCCGTCGAGATAAACCGAAACGTTTCCAAGGGCGTTATAGAGGTATTCGTAGCCGCCAACCGACGAACTGCCGATGAACGCGGTGTTGCGGGTGCCGGTCTCGTCCTTGATGGTGACCTGTCCACCGCTGGCGTTGCCCTTGATTTCCACCACCTCGTCGCCGGAGTCGTCATTGACGCTGATTTCGCCGCCGCCGCTGTCCGGGCTCTTGCCGTAGATGCCGACGCGAGTCGCGCCGTTGGTGCTGCGAAGCTGAAGCAAACCAGAGCCACTGGAATCCCCGTGCGCGCTCAAGCCGATATTGCCGTCCGCTTGATACAGTTTAAGCAATCCACCGCCGACTCCGTTCGCCGTGAGGGTCACGGCCGTGCGATTATTGGTGCTGCTATCACTCAACAAGATTTCGCCGTAGCTGGGTCCCCACAGCCGAATCTGCTCCCGTCCGTCGCCGCCGTAGGTGCTGATCTGCGACCCGTTGCCGATGAGGCTGATGGCCGCATGGTTGGAGTTGAAAGCGGAATAGAAAACGTCCAATCGCCCGGCGACATTCGACGAGCCGAGCGCGATGGTGTCGGCGATGTTCGAACTGACGATGGTGTTCACTCCAATTTTGGAACTGGTGATCGAGCCATCGGCAATCTTCGGTCCCGTCACGGACCCATCTGCAATCTTCGTCGCCGTCACCGCCCCCGCCGCCAGCTTGTTCGAAGTGATGACACCATCGGACACATTCGCCGCAATCAGCGCGTAACCCACCGCCGCAATGCGCTGATCGGGCGTGAATTGCTGGAATCCGGTCACGCCGTCATTGAACCAGACGCGCAGGCGGACATCGAAATTCGTGAACACGGTGGTCGGCAACGCGGTGGGCATCCCGGTGATGGCCGTGTCGCCGAGCAGCACGGAGTAAAGACCGCGCGCCACGGCAAGGCTGATCGACGCCGTGGGTTGGCTGCCTGCGGCGCTCGTGCCGTCATTGCTCCAGAAGCTGACAATACCGTTGCTGTTCACGAGCGCGAACTTGAACTGGCCCGTGCCGTCGAAGTTGGTGGTGCCCACAACCACGCGGCCCTGATAGTTGAGAATCTGCGGAACTTGCGCGAGAGCTGAACTCGTCAACAAGCAAACGATCATGCCAATGGTAATGCGAAGAGTTTTCATACGTTGTTCTGTGTTTGAAATCCGACCGCCGCCGGAATAGGGCGCGAGTCATGGCTGCTTGTCAAGAACGGAGACATGCAAGATCAAGTCGCGGGAAAAAACATGTCCATGCTTTTCCCGGAAAAGCAAAACGCCCAACGAAAGCGAGGAAGAGAAATGGTATCGCAGACAACTTAATTCAAACGCCGGTCTCCGAACCGGCACAACAAACCCCTTTGTCGGCGGCGGCTTCTGAGATACACCGGGATTTGCCGCCGGAAACCGGCGCCATCCAACTGCGTCGTTATAGCTTACGTTTCTCCGCGCCTTCGGGAAACTATGCCCGCCAGCCGTGGTTCTCGCGAACCTGAATCATCGACGCGAGAATGTTATTCCACCTTTCCTGCTGCGTCATCACGGCGTTCGGGAACATGCAGCCATCCCGGCAGATGTGTTGCAACTTCTTCGTCACCTTGCCGGCGCCGTCCCGCATCCACAAGCCGATGAAACGTGAGTTTGAGGGAAAAATTCCCGCCCGGATTCAAGGCGATCACGCCGTCCTTGGCTGGGCCACCCTGGCTGAACAAGCGGCCCGGCTTCGCTGTGGCGAGGCAGAGTGCAGCCCGCCAGCAAAACAAACTGAAACGCGCGTGCCCTTGGTAATCAGCGAAAACTCACGCCCTGTCGGGGCGAAAGAGGATTCCAAACTCCGTCACGAGCCAATAAGATTTCGCCGTGCCGAAAGCCCCGGATCCGCGAGCAGCTTCGTTCGTCCGGCAAAAACTTTTTGCTGGCGTGACAAGCTTCACGGAACTGGAGACTCGAATCGTCGCGTTGTCCGATGAGCAGTCGCGCGGTGCCGCTTTTGAGGGGCTTTGCGGAGGCATTTTTGGCGACCCAGCGAAAGCACGACGCCGCGAAAGTTTGGCCGCTCACTTCTATTTCCTCG
>JBBRBM010000206.1:0-10446 GCA_038205745.1 Verrucomicrobiota bacterium
CTTGTCGAGATACGTGCCGAGATAGCCGTCTTCCAACTGGCACTTCATGAGTTCAGTGACAGTGAATTCCAGCTTCTCGCGCAACGCGGCGTCGCCGGTGTTCACCCACGCGAGCGTCGCGGCGTGCAACCATTTGCCGACATGTTCGCCGTCCCAGCTCTGCCGCCCGGGACGTTTGCGATAGCCTTCGAGGAGGCGCGCCGTGTCGATCTTCACGAGACGGTTCTGCTCGTTGCCGGCCACGCGGCTGCCGACCCAGCCAGTGAGTTGAACACGGTCGGGATGTTGAAACTCCTGGCGGTCGGCAACGGCGCACGGAATTTTTTCCGGAACCACGGGGATGCCGGCTATGGACGAAGCAGTGGTCGCAACGAATATGGCGGAAAGTAGAATCGCTTTCATGGCTGTGAGTGATGTGCTGTCAACGTGCTGTTCTCCGGCAAGGACGGGCAACGCGCCGATTACTTTTATCGCATCGTGGATTGTCTTGCGTGGCTGCGATATAAATCGCCCAGCCACCAGTCGTCCGTGAGTTTTAATCCTTGCTGCTCGACCCAAACTTCCTGCGACGACTTGCCGCGATTGGCCAGCGCGTAAAACGGAATCGCCTCAATCGGCGCACCATCCGAAGCGACTCCCTTGATCACGGTGACGCCGCCGAGGAAGTTCGTGCGATGCTCAGTCGTGAATTTCGGTTCCGCACCGAACACAACTTGCGAACGTCCGGCGTTATCGAGCGCTTCAAAGCCGAACACGATCGGCCCGCGTTGCAACGCCACTTTCCCGCGGCACGCCGCGATATTCGGATGCGCGACCATCCGTTGCACAGGCATGTCGAGCGTCACGTTGACCGTGTCGCCGCTTTTCCATTCTCGATCGAAAACCCAGTAGCCATTGTCGTCGGGTGACGTTGTTGAAGCCGCGTCGTTCACGCGCAACTCGGCGCGTGTGGACCAACCGGGTTTGCGCACATGCAATGCAAAGCGCGTTGGTGCGTCCGCTTCGATGCGCAACGTGACGCGACCGTCCCACGGGTAATCAGTGTTCACACGCAGCGTCACGGCGCGATCGCGCAACGGCACGCGACAACTCCCTCCGACGAACAGATTCACGAACACGTCGCGCTCGCTGTGCGCGTAAGCGTAGCGGCCGACTTGCATGAGCGTCCGCGAGAGATTCGGCGGGCAACAAACCCATGAGTTGTAACGCAGGTTGTCGCGGTCACTCAGCGGGTTTTGGTAGTAACTGTTCGTGCCGTCGAGCGCGATACCGTGAAGCACTGCATTGTAGAGAACGCGCTCAAGCACGTCGGCGCTCTCGGCGCGGCGTTCGAGGAGGAACATGCGTTGCGCTAAATCCGCGAGTCCGCACGCGGCGCACGACTCGTAGTAACCATCGTTCGGCAGTTCGTAATCTTCGCCGAAAGCTTCGTGCTCCTTCCGCGGCCCCGTGCTGCCAGTGATGGTCATGCGGCGCATCGTCGTGCTGTCCCAGAAACGATTCGCGGCGAGGCGGTAATCCGGATCGTGCGTTTCAATCGCGAGATCAGCAACACCGGTGGCGAAGAACAGGGCGCGCACGGCGTGACCATCGAGAGAGCGCTGGCTCCGCAACGGCACGCCGTCCTGAAAATACGCGCGTGGAGTGTCGCCCGCAGGCTGCACCTTGCCGCGCCCGCGCCATTCGACAAACACACGCGCCAGTTCGAGATAGCGCGGTTCGCCCGTGACGCGATGCAACTCCACCAGCGCCATTTCGAGTTCAGCATGGCCGTCGAATCCAGGCTTCGCGTTCTTGCCGAGAAAATGTTCCCACGCCTGATCGGCGGCTTTGCATGCGATGTCGAGAAGCGCGCGCTTGCCTGTCGCAGAATGATATTCGATGGCCGCCTCGATCATGTGTCCCAGCACGTAGCCAGTGTGCGAGCCATCAAGAAACGTCGGATCCCAAGGCGTTTTCTTTTTGTGAATGATG
Source organism: Verrucomicrobiota bacterium (assembly GCA_038205745.1). GTDB lineage: Bacteria > Verrucomicrobiota > Verrucomicrobiia > Limisphaerales > SIBH01 > JANNGC01. Next base: position 1,975 of record JBBRBM010000206.1, read on the forward strand.
TAGCCGTGAACGAAGCCATCCGCACGCTGCAAGCGCCCCAGCAGCGTCACGATTTCATCGACGCGCCGCTCAAGTTCGGCATCGGGAAATTGCGCGAGCGAGTGCGCGGCGGTTTCGAGAAACTTGTAGAGGTTCGCCTCGTCCCACGTGCCGTTGAGATCGCCCTTCACCTCGTCGCCGGCAGCCTTGTGCAGCGCGCGCAAGTTCCAGCCCATGTATTTCCACGACCAAGGAATCGTCCGCTCGCGATACACTTTCAGCTTCGGCGCCCAGAACGAATCCGTGATCGTGATGTTCTTCAGCGGGACGGGCGTGAGGCGATGCGAGTCATCGCCGGCGGCTTCGATCTTCGAAATGGCAATCGCGAGAAGAATGGCGACGCATGGAACGAATACAGATTTGGTCATGATGATGACTGCTTGGAGAATTGTTTTTCCTGCCAATGCCGAATCCAACCGTCGCCCTGCGCAGGACGAGGCATGAGTTTCACATCCGCGTAGAGAATCGTATCGGCATCCACACCATACGGCGCCATGAGGACTTGCTTCCCATCAGGGCCGACGAGCAGCGAGCAGCCGATGCATTTGCGTCCGTCCCACGGGCCGCCGGTGATCCAACCGACGTTGCTGACGCCCGCAATCCAGACATTGAAGTCGCGGGCCACGGGTCCGTAGTTGTCCCGCCACAACTGACCGTAAGGCTCTCGCTCGTTGTCGTGCTCCGCGGGGACAGCCCAGGCGCACGGCGAAAGAATGATGTCCGCGCCCATCATCGCGAGCGACCGTGCGATGACTTGTCCGGGCGTAAATGCATCCGCGCAAATCATCAAACCAAATGTCCCAAGCGGAGTCTTCACCACCTGCAATCGGTCGCCTGCGGCGTAACTAGCATGAGCAATCTCCAACTCGTTGATCTTCCGATGATGCAAAAGCAATTCACCGCCGGGTCCGATCAACGCCGCCGCGTTGAAAATTCTGTCGCCGTGACGCTCGACCAACCCGGCGCAGACATAAACTTTTTGCCGTCGCGCACAATCGCTCAAACGCCGATATGATTCCCCGTCTGGAATTGGCTCCGCTTCGGAAGCCGCACTGGGATGTGTCCAACCGAGCGTCAACGCCTCCGGGAGCAGAACCACTTGCGCTCCTGCGTGTGCCGCTTCGGCGATGCGTGCTTCCGCGCGAGCCATGTTTTCTTCTTTGCGTCCGCCGTCCACGCGCATCTGCACGAGCGCCAGTCGAAAAGTGTTTAGGACGCTTTGAGATGTCATCACTTGGCTGGCGCTTTGCTCGTGGCGGGTTTGCCGAGCTTCGCGTCGCGTACGTAAACGAGATCGCAGTTGAAGCGATTCGTCAGCCGCACATTCACTCCCTCGCGCATCAACTGGGAACCGAGCCGCTGTTCAACTGCGACGGAGCCATCCTCGCTCCAGACCCAGTAACGCTTGTCGCTCACGAGGCTCTTCAGCTTCACGGTCCGTTCCGCTTCGGGTGAGTCGGGGCGGAACACGAAGAGTGTTCCGCGCTTCAACGGTTGGCTCCAAAAGAACATCCCGTCCCAGTTCTTGCCGTCGGGACGCGGCAATACGTGATGCACCTTCACGTCTTTCAGCATCGGGCGAATCCATTCCTTGTAGATGCGCGCGGACGATCGCGCCGACTCGATCACGTCTGCGCTCCACTTCGGAGTGTCGGTCGGGTCGATGTGCCACGCGCCCATCATCGCGCTGCGCCACAGAAACACGCCGGGCGCGTCGCCTTTCACGGGCCAGTAGTTGTCGTAGGTGTAGCACTGCAACATCAGCGGCGGAAACGCGAAGGTGCTGTCATACATGCTCTGGCGATCAGCGAGATTCGAGAGCATGTCGGTGGTCGCGATGAGATGCGTGCGTTGGATGATGCCGAAATCCTTGATGTGCCCACCGCCGGAACAATCCTCGATGACTAGATGGGGAAACTTCTTTCGCAGCGCATCCTGAACTTCGTAGTAGCCGAGCGTTGACCAGTAACTCGCATCCACGCCGTGACCATGCCGGTGCGTCGTTTGCAAACACCGGTTCACGATCGGATCGCTGTCGTGCTTCAAGTAGTCGAGGTCGTGTTCGCGCACGAGCGATTGCGTTTTGTTCATCGCCCACGCCTTCGCTTCGGCTGAGCCGAAACAAAGCTTCGCGCCGTAATGCGGGCCGGGCTTCCAATCACTCGGCGAGTTCGTGCTGAACCAATCGGGATGCGCGTGAACGTTCAGCGCGTCGGGATGTTTTGAAATGCCGCCGTTGCTCCACGCACACCACAGCGCCTGACGCATCCCGCGCTCGCGGACGAAGTCGCGGATCGGTTTCATGCCGCGCGGAAAGCGACGCGGATCCCAGCGCCAATCGCCGACTTCAGGAAACCACATCGCGTCTGGCATGAACGCCTCGAACCCGAGATCGGCGCAGAATCGAGCGGCGCGGAGCACGTCGCTCTCGGTGGCGTTCGTCATGCCGTAGTCGAGGTAAAGATTGTAAGCAAGGATCGGATCGGGCACGCGCGACGGCAGTTTCGGGCGGAGCTTCTCAATGATGAACCGATGCAAGCTGTAGCTGCCTTCCTCGATGTCGCCGCTGTAACAGCCCACGAACGCCGTCGGAATACGCAACGTCTCTCCAGGCTCGATGTCCGTCTTGAACTCGGGCCACAAGCCCACATCAACGTCGAGCGCTCCGCTCACGCCGCGCGCATGCACACGTCCGAGCCCCGAAAATTCCCAGCCCACATACAGGCCGCGTCGTTCGCCTTCCTGCACTGCGAGCCACGGCACCGGACTCGATCCGAAACCCCAATCGCAATTGTTCGTCAGCACGAGAGCGGTGCCGTTGGTGAGTGGTTGCGTGAACGTGCCGCCTTCCGTCGTGGCGCTCGCGCCGCCGCGGCGAATCCACCACAGCGCGGCGTTCGTGTTCGACGCGAGACCGCGCAACGCGAGACTCTCCTGCTGTGAAACGGTGACGCGGTTCGAAGTCACATTGACCACCTCGACCCAATGCTGCACCGGTCCGCGCCCCGGACGCGCGCTCCACACGGATTCAAGCACCAGTGCGGGCGATGCGTTGGTGAAGCGCAGCCGCACAAGGTCACCCTTGGATTTTACGGTGGAGAATTTCCAATGCGTGCGGTGTTCATTCGAACCCACCCAAGCTCGTTCGAATAGCGGCAGGGTTGCCGGTTCTCTCAGCCACTCTGATTTCGTGGTCGCCTCCTGCACGTGCAGCAATGCCGGAGCATCGCCGGTTTTGGTGCGGCTGATTCCGATCTCGATACGCGTATCATCCGTAACGATTTTGATGCGGGGCAAGTCGGCGGCGAGCCCGGTCACCGAGGATGCGCAGAACGTCAGTGCGAAGAGAATCGTGAAGGCAAGTTTCGTCATAAGAGGTCAGTGCTTGTTGGAACGAATGAACGCTTCCACTTCATCACGCGTCGGCATGGCGGCCTGCGCCCCGGCGCGCGTAACGGAAATCGCCGCTGCGGCGCTCGCGAAGATGGCCGCGCCGGACTCATTGGCCCCGGCGGCGAGTTGTGCGGCGAATGCTCCATTGAACGCATCGCCTGCGGCGGTGGTGTCCACCGCATCAACCTTGAACGCAGGCCAACTTGTCGCCGATTCACGCGTGACGAGCATGGCGCCGCGACGGCCCAGCTTCGCAATGACCTGCGTCACGCCGCGCACACAAAGCTGCCGTGCGGCGGCGGCGATCTGTTCAGTGGATGAATGCTCGTTGAGGGGCTGCCGGGTGAGCGCCGCGAGTTCAGTGAGATTTGGTGTCAGGTAATCGCAGTTCGTCAGCAACTCGCTCAACAACGCCGCAGCGGGCGCCGGATCGAGAATCACGATCGCGCCGGCTTTCTTCGCGAGCCGCGCGGCGTTCTCGACAGTCGGCATTGGAATCTCGAGTTGCAGCAGGACGAAACTTGCGCCCGAGAAAACATCCGCCGTGCTTTCCAGAATCTCCGGCGTGAACGTTCCGTTCGCGCCGGGAATGACGATGATCCGGTTCTCGTGTTGCGCATCGATGCCGATGATCGCTGTGCCGGTTGGCTTCGCGTTGTCGCGAGCGATCCAGTTCGTTCGCACTCCGGCGCCGTTCAAGTTCGCGATCTGCGCTTCGCCCGCCGCGTCGTTGCCGACTTGCCCGAGCATGATCACTTCAGCGCCGAGTTTCGCCGCCGCGAACGCCTGATTCGCGCCTTTGCCGCCGCAAAATGTTTGCAGCGCTTCACCCATCACGGTCTCGCCGGGCTCCGGGAATTTCTTCGCCGTGAACACGACGTCATGGTTCAGGCTGCCGACGACAACGATGCGTTTCATGTGCGTGGCGCACTGTAGCGAGAGACGACCCGCTTGCCAACGCCAGCGCCGCGGCGGCATCGCGTAGCGCGGGTATCGGGCTTTGTCGTTACCCACGTCTCTGGTGGGCTGTCTTTGAATCCCAACGGGATTCCATCACTCAGCCCAGCGGTTGCGAGTCGGCAAGCTACCCTGGGAAAAATGGCAACTGGGTTTTCAACCCCAACGGGGTTGCATCACATCACGATCCAAGGGGGCAAACCGCTGCAACCCCTTCAGGGTTGTGGGCTGATGTGGCGTTGTCCCAGGGTAGCTCGCGGACTCGCAACCCTGGGCTGAATTCTCCAATCCCTTCAGGATTGAAAAGTAGCTCTCGAGAAATGGGTAACGACAACGAGCAGTGAGAGAATTTCCCGAAACTTTCGCGCATAGAACCGTTGAACTGTAGCAGCCGACGTAAGGAGGCTCTGGTCGTCTTCGCGGAGTTCAGATGGAGCCTCCTTACGTCGGCTGCTACGAGGTTCAGGGGGAAATCCGGCAGACTGGGAAGTCTGCGCTACGATTTTGATGCGGTCGCCCTGTCTGAACCAGCGGTCGCGGTTGATTCCAAAGAGTGACTTTGATATCCGGGACACACCCATCGGCTGGTGACGCCTGCAAAAGAGTGCCGTCAAAAGGCAAATGCAGTGTGCTGCCTGGCTTTGTTAAAGACACCGCAGGTTGCTAAAACAATGCAGTTGGAAAAGAGCCATTCTTGAAGAGCCGGTGACGCCTTTACGGGCATGTTCTCCAAAGGGTTCTCAAACGGACCAATAACGCTTTGAGCATTGATGAAACTACTCGCCACGCTTTCTCTCGCCTTGCTCGCGACTCTTGACACACAAGCACAAGGGGTCATTTGAAAACGAAACTGCTTTTACTCTGCGCGGCTGGTTTGCTCGTCGCACTCACCGGAGCGTCGGCCGCCACCCACTACGTGGATGCCGCCAGCACCAACGCCGTCCCGCCGTTTACCAACTGGGCCAACGCCGCCGCCGTCATCCAGGACGCCGTCGATGCCGCCGCCCCCGGCGACGAAATCGTGGTGACCAACGGCGTCTATCAGACCGGCGCGCGCGCGATGTTTGGCATGAGCAACCGGGTGGCGGTAACCAAGCCGGTGACGGTGCGGAGTGTGAACGGGCCGGGAAGCACCATTATTCGAGGGTTCGGCCCGCTTGGAGACGCGGCGGTGCGATGTGTTTATTTGACGAACGGCGCGGTGCTGTCTGGGTTTACCCTCACCAATGGCGCGACGCGGATCGACGGCGACGATCCGCAGGCCGCCACGGTAAGCAACTCAGGAGGAGGCGTGTGGTGCCAGACTCGGGACGCTGTGGTCACAAACTGTGTGATTGCGGGCAACTCAGCCTGTGGCCCGGGTGGTGGAGCCCACGGCAACACGCTGAATAACTGCACGCTGACGGGCAACTCTACTTCCTGGGGCCGGAAGCACGCTGAACAATTGCGTTCTCACAAATAATTTAGCAGGCGACAACGGCGGAGGGGCCGTGTTCAGCACGCTGAATAACTGCACGCTTACCGGCAATGGAGCATTCGAAGGCGGCGGGGCCGCTTTTAGCACGCTGAACAACTGCATCCTCTATTACAACAGCGCCGCCAACTTCGGAGAAAACTACGCCGAATGCACCTTCAACCATTCCTGCACCACACCCGCCCCTGAGAGCGGAGTCGGGAACATCACCAATGCGCCGCTGTTCGTGGACACCAACGACTGGAGCAATCTGCGGCTCCAATCCAACTCTCCCTGCATCAACGCCGGCAACAATGCCTACGTCACCACTAGCACCGACCTGGATGGCCTCCCGCGCATCGCCGGCGGAACGGTGGACATCGGCGCCTACGAATTCCAGTCCCCCGCCAGCACGATTTCCTACGCCTGGCTCCAGCAATCCGGTCTGCCCACTGACGGCTCGGCGGATGACGTGGACACGGACCACGACGGTCACAACAACTGGCAGGAGTGGCTGGCTGGGACCAACCCCACCAACGCCCTGTCCGCGCTGCGGCTTGCTTCGCCGGTGATCACGCCCACCAACGTCACCCTCACCTGGACGAGCGTCACCAACCGCACTTACACCCTGGAGCAGGCGACGAACCTGGGTGGCGCGCCGGCCTTTTCCGTGCTCCGCAGCAACCTGGCCGGCCTGCCCGGCACCACGAGTTGGACGGACACCAATGCGCCCGTTTCGAGTGGGCGTTTCTACCAACTGCGGGTGTCGCCCTGAGCTGCGGCGTGATGTGCAGCGAGAACGAGCAGTGAGAGAATTTCGAGAAAACTTTCGCGCATTGAACCCCTGAACCGTAGCAGCCGACGTGAGGAGGCTCTGATCGTCTTCGCGGAATTCAGATGGAGCCTCCTTACGTCGGCTGCTACGAGGTTCATGGGGAAGAGTGAGTCTCGTGACCTGGACTGCTACCGAAGCGCGAATCGGCAGCGGCAGGCCGGTTACGTCGCGCAGACTCGAATGCGGTTGCAATCATTCCCGTCCGATTTTGGACATGATTCCCCGTTTGCCACAGAGACTCAGAGGCACAGAGAGGAATTTGAACTCAACGTCCCGGTGTCTCTGTGGCAGAACTTCTTCGAACTCTCGCGTATGAAAACTTTGAATCGCCGTCGCTTCCTGAAACGGAGTCTCGCTGCCGCGGGTGTGGTCGCCGCGCCCTGGTTTATTCCCGCTCGCGCGCTCGGACGTGATGGCGCCGTCGCGCCGAGTGAACGCATTGTCTTCGCCGGAATTGGCCTTGGCCCGCGCGGCCAATACGACCTCAGCGTGATGCTGCCGGAGAAGGACATTCAGTTCGTCGCCATCTGCGACGTGCAGCGCACGCGACGCGAAGAAGTGAAGCGCACCGTGGACGCGCATTACGGCAACAAAGACTGCGCGATGTACAGTAACATGTTCGAACTGCTCGCTCGGCCCGACATCGACGCAGTGCTGATTGCGACCGGCGATCATTGGCACGCGCTCGGTTCTCTGCACGCGGCGAAAGCAGGCAAGGATGTTTACAGCGAGAAGCCGTGTGGCCTCACGATCCATGAGATTCAATCGCTCGCGGATGGCATTCATCGTTACGACCGAATTTTTCAGGCAGGAACGCAGCGCCGCAGCGTCAGCAATTTTCAATACGCCGTTTACCTTGCGCACAGCGGCAAGCTCGGAAAGCTCCACACGCTGCACGCCTCCGTCTATGTGCCGTCGAAAAACTACACATGGCTTCCCGCCGAACCGGAGCCGTCGAAGGAAGAGTGCGATTGGGACATGTGGCTCGGGGCGGCGCCGTGGCGGCCTTACAACAAGCGCTACGTCCAGGGCGGCTGGCGTGGTCATCATGATTTCGAGGCCGGCGGCAACTTTCCGGACTGGGCCGCACACACGGTTGACTTGTGCCAGTGGGCGAATCAATCCGACCACACGATGCCGATCGAATACGAAGCGACACCGAACTCGGTGATCGCCCGCTACGCCAACGGCGTGAAGATCATCTGCGATTTTCTGCCGACGCCGTTCGGCAATCGCGATCCGCAATATCACACCGCGGCGGGCACGTGCCCGGTGCGCTTCGAAGGTGACGAGGGATGGGTCGAGACGGGCGATTCAGGGAAAATCTATTTGTCCGACAATCTTGCCCGCACTTTGAAACGGCAATTCGGCGCGGGCGGATTGAGCGCCGTCGGACACGGCCGCAATTTCTTCGACTGCGTGAAGTCGCGCATGGCGACGGTCTGCAATCAGGACATCATGCGGCGCTCGCACATCACCAGTTTCGCGTGTCAGCTCTCGTGGCAGCTTGGTCGCAAACTCAAGGTCGATCCCGTGAAGGAGGAATTCATTGGCGACGATGAAGCCAATCGCATGCGCCGTCGCGCCGCGCGTGAGCCGTGGACCTTCAACATTTGACGGAAGAAAGCTGATTTATGATTTCATCAATTGTCGAAGCGGACGCTCTGAAGCCCTCGCGAAATTGCCACGCGGCTCGCGCAGCCCACGTTTCGTTCCCCCTCCCCATGAACCTCCCCTTCGTAGCAGCCGACGTAAGGAGGCTCAAACTTCTCCGGCGGAGGAAGATCGGAGCCTC
>JBBRBM010000207.1:0-10442 GCA_038205745.1 Verrucomicrobiota bacterium
ACCGCCGCGCGCGGGTATGCTCAAGCGTTGCTGGCATCGACACGCGAAACTTCGGAGCTGATGTCGAAGTTGAGCCGCTTCGACGAAGCTGTTGCGGCACAAGCCGCAAGCTTGTGCAACGGCGTCGGCATCGACATTAGCGCAGCGCAATTCAGAGCCGCACTCGCGAAAGCAACTCCAGCCACGCAGCGCGGCTTTGCGCGTTTCAATCAAACGCAGCAATGAACCAGCAGCAGACGAGGTGATGGAATTTCGTCGCGAGCGCCGTGAACACGTTGCAAAGCTAACACTCATGAAATCAATCGCCGCACTCTTGTTCGCGATGCTGGCATCTAGCATCAGCGTTTCGGCGCAAGGCTCACGCGCCGACTACGAGCGCGCCGCCAAACTCAGCCAGCGTTTTTCTGGAAAGGTCTTCCGTGACCGCGTCGAGGCGCATTGGCTCCCGGGCAACACTTCGTTTTGGTACCAGGTGAAGACCGGGCCTGATACGCGCGAGTTCGTGCAGGTGAATGCGATCAGCGGCGAACGCAAAGTGATTCCCAAAGCGCTCGCCAGCGCCGAACCGTTGCGCGCCATTTCACCCGACGAGGCGCCGACCCGCAGCCGCCGCACCGGCGACGAAACGTCGCTCACGTTCATCAATCGGCTGCCGGACGAAGTGGAGTTGTTCTGGTTGAGCACGGAAGGGGAACGGCGCAGCTACGGAAAAATTCCTGCGGGCGGGCAGCGGGAGCAACACACCTTCGCGGGCCACGTTTGGCTGGCGGCGGATCGCGAGGGAAAAGGGATTGCGGTATTTGAGGCGAGCGAGAGTTCAGGTGATGCAGAGATCGCCAGATCGACCGGTGATCGATCGCGCACACCGCCTCGCGCGCGACAGCGGCAGACGCCACGCGACACGTCGCCCGATGGCAAATGGCGCGCCACGATCAAAGACAACAACGTCGTGCTGCGCGACGCGGTTTCCGGCGAGGAGGTCACACTCACGACGGATGGCAAATCGGACGACGCATATCGCGAGCGCTTTTACTGGTCGCCCGATTCAAAACACTTTGTCGCGGTGCGCGTCGAGAAAGGACAGGAGCACAAAGTCTCATTCGTCGAGTCTTCTCCCAAGGACCAGGTTCAACCGAAGCTGCACTCGTTCGATTACCTTAAGCCCGGCGACAAGCTGCCGCATCCGCGTCCCGTGCTGTTCGATGTTGCGACGAAGAAGCGCATCGGCATCAACGACGAATTGTTCCCGAACACGTTTACCGAAAGCGGTGACATGGACATTCGCTGGTTGGATTCGTCCGGCTTCTCCTTCCGGTACAATCAGCGTGGGCATCAGGTTCTGCGCATCGTGTTCGTGGATGCGGTGAGCGGTGAAGCGCGATCCGTTGTCGATGAACAGAACAAGACGTTCATCGATTACAGCGGGAAATATTTTGCCGAGTTCGGCGGCACGAATGAGTTGATCTGGATGTCGGAGCGCGATGGTTGGAACCACCTGTATCTCTACGATGTGAAAACTGGCCGCGTGAATAACCAGATCACGCGCGGTGAATGGGTCGTGCGCGGTGTCGATCGCGTGGACAAGGAGACGCGGCAAATCTGGTTTCGCGCCGGCGGCATTCGCGCAGGGCAGGATCCTTACTACGTTCACTATTGTCGCGTGAACTTCGACGGCAGTTCCCTCGTGGTGCTGACTGAAGGCGACGGCACGCACACCGTCGAGTTTTCGCCCGACCGTCGATTCATCATCGACAGCTTCTCGCGCGTGGACATGCCGGCGGTGACCGAACTGCGTCGCGCCGAAGATGGAAAACTGGTTTGTGCGCTCGAACGTGGCGACGCGAGTGCGTTGCTCACGAACGGCTGGCGCGCACCGGAACGCTTCGTCGCGAAAGGCCGCGATGGTGAGACGGACATTTACGGCGTGATCGTGCGACCGACGAATTTTGATCCGGCGAAGAAATATCCCGTGATCGAAAACATTTACGCCGGCCCGCAAAGCGCGTTCACACCAAAAGCGTTCAGCGCCGTTCCGCGCATGATGGAGTTGGCTGAGTTGGGCTTCATCGTTGTGCAAATGGATGGCATGGGCACGAGCCAGCGCTCGAAGAAGTTTCACGACGTTTGTTGGAAGAATATTGGTGACGCGGGATTTCCCGATCGCATCGCGTGGATCAAAGCCGCGACGGCGAAGCATCCCGAGATGGACCTCACGCGCGTGGGTCTTTACGGCACGTCGGCGGGCGGACAGAACGCACTCGGCGGCCTGCTCACGCACGGCGATTTCTACAAGGCGGGCGTGTCCGACTGCGGCTGCCACGACAATCGCATGGATAAAATCTGGTGGAACGAGCAATGGATGGGCTGGCCGGTGGGACCGCACTACGACGAGCAATCGAACGTGACGCTCGCGCACAAGCTCCAGGGCAAGCTGCTCCTCATGGTCGGTGAGATGGACCGCAACGTGGACCCCGCGAGCACGATGCAAGTCGTCAACGCTCTGGAGAAGGCGGACAAGGATTTTGAATTTGTCGTGGTGCCCGGCGCAGGACACGGCGTTGCCGGCACGCCGTACGGCAAGCGCCGCCTGCAGGATTTCTTCGTTCGCTCGCTGCTCGGCAAAGAGCCACGATGGAACTGACGCCTGTGATCAGGGCAACTCTTCGACGGAGATGTCCTTGTAATAAACCTGCGTGATGCCACCGCCGTGGACTTGCACACCGATCTGGCCGTACTGCGGAATCGAATCGTCGGCCTCGGTGTAATCGATCATCAGCACGCCGTTAATCCAGTTCTGGATGCGCTTACCTTCGGCGCGAATCACGTATTCGTTCCAATCCTTCGGCTTGAGCGCGCGCTTCACGTGTTCTTCATTTGGCTTAAGAAGCACCTTGTTGCGGCGCGACTCATCGTAAAGCGCGCCCCACCAGCCGTCGCCCATGTCGCACTGGTAGCCCTTCATCTCAAACGGCGGCAGCACGGTGCTGCGAATCTGCACGCCGCCGTTCACGAAGCCGTTCGTGCCCACGAGTTTGAATTTCACATGCAGAACAAAGTTCGTGAACGAGCGGTCCGTCTTCAGGAACTCGTTGTGCGGAATTTTTGTTTTGCCATCGCCCGCGGCGAACGCGCCATCTTCCACACGCCACGTCGTGTTCGTGTCGCCGAACCAGCCCTTGAACGTTTTGCCATCGGAAAGCGCGGCGCCTTTGCTGAATGAAACCTGGTTCGCCGAGTTACCAACGAGAATTGCCGCGAGCGTGAGAAAAGTGATGACTTTCATGGGCGCAAGGATTAACGAGCGATCCAGCAAAACTCCAACTGATTCAGCAGGAGCGCGGGCGGTCACGTCCGCACGACGAGAATTCAACCCAAAGGTTCAAAGAAGCAAAGACGCCCAGAAAAAAATCCTCTTCTCCACCTCGGCTGCTCCACGGCATCGCGTCTCTGCGTCAATCATGTCCGGGCGGACGTGACCGTCCGCGCTCCTAAACTTTTTCGACGATCGCCGTTCCACCGTCCACGCCGATCACTCGCACGTTCGTTCCCTTCGACAGCATGTCTCCTTGCGACATGACGTCGAGGATCGCGTCACCGAACTGGGCTTTGCCGCTGGGCCGGAGCGCCGAGACTGTGACGCCGGTCAGGCCCACGAGTTTCTTCTCCTGCTTTGCGAAGTTCGCGCTCGTCGCTGAGCCGCTCGCGCCTTGCGACACGAGCGCGGCGTAAATGGAAGTTTTTGGCAGCCACTTGCTCGCGAGCCACACGGCGACGGCAGATCCCGCTGCGGTGATCAGCATGACTTGAAGGGCGTGTTGGATGCTGTCGCGACTCGGCCCGGCCAGCCGCGGCAAAGCCGGCAGACCCGGAGTGCTCGGCACGCCCGGATAAAGATCGATGAGCGCCATCACAATGCCCAGCGCCACCAGCAACCCGCCCGCGATACCGAGCGCCATCGTTCCAGGAAAAACGAAAAACTCCAACGCGAGCAGAATGACTCCCACGACGAACACCAGCATCCACTCGAGTCCCGAGAAGCCAGCGATGTAACCGCCGACGAAGTAAACCGCGAATGCTGCGATCGAAATAATTCCCGGCGCACCAAAGCCCGGTGTCTTGAATTCGATGTACATGCAGATGATGCCGATGATCAACAGCACCGGACTGATGGCGTTGATCCACGTGCCGAGGCGTTCGGCGCCGGTCGGTTTGATGTCGACGCGCCGGGCGCTCGCGTAGCCGAGTTGCGCCAGCAGCGCATCGAGACTTGCGACTGTGCCAGAAGAAAGCAGCGGCACGGGTGGCTCGCCGTATTTTTTTGCGGCTTCGATGTCAGTAAGCGTGAGCACCTCGCCCTTTGGATTGATGGTGGCGTCACCAATCTTCAGTTCCTTGTTGCGGTCGATCATCGCTTCGACGACTTCAGGATTGTGCCCGTTTTTCTGCGCGACCCGGCGGACGAGCGCGCGAACGGCGGAAGTCATCTTCGCTTCCACACCGGCAGGCACGGCCTGCACGCCGCCTTCGGGACTCATCATGATGGGTGTTGCCGCCCCGATGACACTCTGGGGTGCCATGTAAATTTTCTTCGTAGCCACGGCAATGAATGCGCCTGCGGAAAACGCGCGGTCGTTCACGTAACAAATCGTGTCGCCCTTGAACTCGCCAAGAATGGCGATGATGTCCTCCGTCGTATCGAGCCGGCCACCATCCGTCTTCATGTCGAGCACGAGCAAATCTGCCTTCGCCGAAATTGCTTCTTTGACTCCTCGGCGGACGACGTAGGTGAGCGGCGGTGCGATCCCATCGCGAATGGGGAGCACGTAAACAATTTTGCCGCTGACAGGCGGCGGCGTGTTCACTTCCGCCGCGCTCGCGGCCAGCACCACCAGCAGCCACGCGAAGAAGGTTTTCATGAGCGGACGGTAGTGGAATTGCAGCGGCGCGGCAATGCGGTTGAATTTCGGTGTCGCGTAGGTTTCAAAACAAGACGGGTCTGTTCGGGGCGATTGGTAACGAGCAGAAGGGGTGTTCCGGCGCGCTCCTTTGGAGGAATCGAACCGAACTCGACGCCGTACGCTTTTGTTTCGGCCACACAATCCTTTGTGAAATGTTCCGCCTCTTCCCACGTCGCGAAGAACTTGCGTTGCCGTTTTCCTTCCGGGCCGTTTGGGTCGTTAACGCGCCAGCGGATTTCTCCCTGTTTGATTACCTTGGTTATCTTCATGTGTTTGGTTGGTGCCTTTTGGTGCCCTGAAAAGAGGGTGAAACGGGTAGGAAGTGACCGAAGTGAGCACAAGCGCCGCAGTGCGGAAGCAGGCCGTTTTCTGATGGAAATCCTGTATCTACGGGGAAACTAAAGATGGTGCCCGCGACAGGACTTGAACCTGTACGATGTTACTCACTAGAACCTGAATCTAGCGCGTCTGCCAATTCCGCCACGCGGGCAACCTTGATTTCATTGACTATTCTGCACCTTCGCCAAGCTGTCAATTCTGCTTTGTATCCGGCCTTTGTATCCCGTAGAATCTGGTTGTGAGCGAGATTCTGGACGTTTTGCCGGAAACCAAGAAACGTGACGAACACTTGTCGAAAGACGGCAAGTGGCGTTCGTTCCCAAAGGTGCCGAACCTGCTACAATACGTCAGCAGCGGAGGTTACTATGGCCGAATAAAAGTCAACGGCAAGTTGATTCGGGAAAGCCTGAAGACAACCGTGTGGACGACCGCCAAGTTGCGGCTCGCCGATTTTCAGAAGCGGAGGCAGGAGGCACGAGGGCGGGTTGACGCGCCGCTCTTCAGCGAGGCAGTCGAGAGGTTCAAGCGCGATTTGGATTCGAACCTCCGGCTCAAACCGCAGAGCAAGCAATATCGGCTTTGGTGCCTGCTAAAGATTGAAACCTCTTGGCCCAAGCTGTGGGATCTGCGGTTGGACGAGATCCCAGAAACCGCATGCAAGGAGTGGGCTGCTCAACTGAAAAACGCAATTGCCTGCCACTATTTCAACAACACGGTCGGAACACTAAAACAGGTCATCGAGGCCGGAATGAAGATGCACCTGGAGAAGGGTGGTCCGCCGCTGAAAAATCCATCAGCGCTACTGGAGCGTGTTCCGGTGAAGCAGAAGGAGTTGGATCTTCCCGAGGCATCACTCTTCAGAGGCTTGATCGATAATCTGCGGAAAGGCAGCGGTGGATGGGGGCCTCGAGTTGGCGACCTCGTTGAGTTCCTTGCCTACAGCGGGTTGCGAATCCACTCCGAAGCGATTTGGGTGACGTGGGACGACATTGACTGGGAGCGCAAGCAGATCGTCGTTCGCGGTCATCCTGTGACTGGGACAAAGAATAACGAGGTCCGGCGCGTGCCCTTGATTTCCAACATGGTTTCGTTGTTGAAACGTCTGAAACGTTCTTCAGCGACAGGACGGATTCTGCGAGTGACGCACTGTAACGAGGCGCTGACGCGAGCATGTAAGGAGCTTAACATCTCTCGCATCACGCATCACGACCTCCGTCATTTGTTCGCCACTCGCTGCATTGAATCGGGCGTCGATATTCCCACTGTCGCGAAGTGGCTTGGACACAAAGACGGAGGTCTTTTGGCGTTGAAAACTTACGGCCACCTCCGCAACGAGCACAGTCAGGCGATGGCGAAAAAAGTGAAATTCTAAATCTGTGCACGAAATTCTTGACTTTGCGCCGGCACAGATTAAAAACATCGCGCTTTCGACTGTGGAAGTGTGATCTTTGAAATGTGAAAACGCCGAAGTGGTCTGGTAAAAACAGAAAGAATTTCTCGCGGTGCTGGAGCTGACGCCAGCCTGCGAACGAGCGACACGTCAGAATCCGAATTGGTGCTGGTCGGAGTCTCGAAAGAGATCGGATGCATCAAATACCCGCAAGGGACGTAAGAACACTTGGCAACGCTGAGCACTGGACGAGTCCAGTGACCGTTTGCCAAGCCAGACGTTGAAGTTCACCCGCTGCTGTTTGTTCAGTCGCAACATCCTAAGCAGCGCGTCAACTGACAACACCCACATTCTAACTTCTCCCGTTTCAAAGTTCCTGCGGATGAGTGCGTACATATCTTGCGTACTCCTCAGCCCTTCTCAGTGGTAGCCGTCACCGCAGACGGTCGTTTGGTTGTCAATGGGTTCGAGCGAATCCAACCACGCGGCATGCGTTCAGCAGCTATGCAACAAGACACATTGTTGAGTGGAAATCGTCGTCGTGTTTACACGGTCGGCGAAGTAAGTGGCATCCTACAGGTCAGTGCCAAAACCGTATACCGTTTGGTAGCGCGGGGCCTGTTAAAAAAATCCAGTGCGCTCCGTCATCTTCGTATTTCGGCGGAGAGCCTCGAAGCCTTCATCAAAAACTGAGTTATGGCAAAATCAACTGAGAAGAAAATGTCTGCAAAGACAGATAAGGGAGGCATCGCGCCGCTCTTGATAATCGACGATCCGGTTTACAACCAATTCGGACAAGCCGTCTATGTCACCGAAAATAAAAAGATCGATTTCAACCAGATGTCACTCGCCAGGAAATTCGTTTCCGACGAGCACATCGGGGTGGAACGCACGGACGAAACGTTTCTGAAATTTCTGCCCATGAATGGTGCGTGGGAGCAAGTACCCGCATCGAACGTGAAGTTGATGCTTTCAGAAGCGGTCCGCAAAACAGCGGAGCAATACCAGCAAACTCACTTGCCGTTCAAAACGAAGCCCAGCTTCCTGAATTCGTTAGAACAGATGGTGAAAGTCGTTGCGCCTTCCGTGACGACAAAGACCAGGGATGGTTTGTTACTGGTGAAAAATGGGGTGTTGGATTTGGCCGACAAACCGGTGCTCCACAAGTTCAAGCCGGAGCATGGGTTCACGGCCGCTTCGCCCCTCGCCTACAACGAAAACGCCAAGTGCAAACGGTTCCTCAAGGAATTGTTGAACGAAGCTCTGGAAGAAGATGATGTGTCGCTCGTGCAACGGTATTTTGGCTCCGTGCTGCTTGGGCCTAATACGTCGCATCGCATCCTGATCATCAAGGGAACGCCGGGCGGCGGTAAATCAACGCTCGTCAGTGTTCTTGAGCGGATTATCGGCTACGAACGGGTGGCGTATCTACGGTCCCAGCATCTCTCCGGACGTTTCGAGTTCGGCGGCTTCGTGGGTAAGCGTCTCCTGACGGGCAAGGACGTTCCAGGGAATGCGCTCAGCATTGACGGAGCCAAGTTGCTCAAATCGCTGGTTGGCGGTGATCTGCTGGAGGGCGAGATTAAGTATGTCGCCGACAAACAACAGATCACAGGCGACTTCCACGTGGTTATCGCGTGCAACAACAACCTGCTGATTGCGCCGGATGAAGACCCGGACGCGTGGCGTCGTCGCCTGTTGCTCGTTGAGTTCAAGCGTCCCAAGCCGACCGCACCAATTCCTGATTTCGCTGAGCAGCTCTATCAGGAAGAAGGTGAAGGCATTCTCGCCTGGCTCGTTGAAGGCGCAATGCAGCACAAGAAAGAGTTGAAGAAATTGGGGAACTTCAAACTCACAGACGAACAGCAAGGGAGCATCAACGACCTGATTGATGCTTCACGCAGCGTCGAATACTTTGTGCAACACTGTCTCAAGCTTACTGCCGGAAAGAACCTCGCCGGACAGCAGATTGTTGATGGCTACCAGACATACTGTAAAAAACGCAATTGGGCGGCGCTGACAGATCGACAAGTCGAAAATCAACTCGGGACATTGATGTCCAAGGTTCACGGGTTGACGAAACGCAACGATGTGTTGCTGAACAAGAAAATGGTCCGAGGCTTCTACGGAATCGCTATCGTAGAGTAAGGCTCGGGCAAAGCAGCGGCGCTGGGGACTCCGGTTCTCAGCGCCGTCTGCTGTACGGTTCGGACGGTCTAGATCAACAAACTGACTCGCTTTGTCGAAACAGAGCGTCCGAACCGTCCGTACGCTACTTCCACCATAGTTTCCTATAATTCTCTATTCGTTAGACACTCCATGCCTATGACCCCTTGACAAGATCACTCGGCGTGGTACAGTTATGATAGTTAGGACGCTGTTTCCAGCAGTGCTTGACTGAACCTTAAATTTTCACTCTCACCTTTACCTTTTTCTTTTCACCGATTTCTAACTGAGGCTTTGGGAGCCTGCTTCTTATGCGAATCCTTCCGTCAACAAGGCCAGCGGTGGGCCTGCGTCCGAATATTTCGACGCTTCAAACCGTAGCTGGAAACGCTCACAGCAAAACAGAGCGGGTTTAGAGGCTGGAATGACCAGCCAAGTAAGAAAATATGAAGAAGCAATTTAAGAAGAAAAGTGGAAACGAAATCGCAGTGGCTCTGGAAGCCGTGCGCGCCGGTGCCCAAAAAGGAAACCGGGTCTGCAAACGCATCGAGGCTGGTTTGCCAAAAACACCTCGGGTCATCTCGGCCAAAACTCTGCTCAATCTAGGCTACGAACCGAATGAGGAAACGATCGTATGTGCGCAGAATGTCGCCTTGATTCGCTTGCATGACACTGACTCCGGCCGAGAGGCGAAGTTCAGCATGCTGGTCGACGTATTGTCCCACAACTGCATTGTTGTCGACTTGCGCCAGAGTGAACTATTTAACGCGCTGAAGGAGGCGGCTTAATCCATGAACACAAACAACACTCCTGAATTCACCATTCCTGCCGTGATACCGGCACGGGTTCAACAAATCGACACGCTGCTTGGCGGCAATACAGTGCTGTTGCCGATCGCTGAAGGCTGCAAAGCACCGACCTTCAAAGGATGGCAAGAAATCACTGCCTCTAGAATGAACGACCGAGATTATCTGAGTCGCTTTGTAGGAAACATCGGTGTCTTGCTGGGGAAGGCATCAAACAATCTGTGCAGCATCGACATTGATGACGATGGCGACATTGATGCTTTTGTGGCGCTCAATCCGAACCTCGCGCTCACGTTACGGACGAGAGGTAGCCGAGGTGCGAACTTCTGGGTGCGGGTTGAGGGCGAGTATCCAAAGTTAACTAAGCTCACCTCCAAAGATGGTCGAGATTGGGGCGAGTGGCGCGCTGATGGCGGACAGACCGTGATCGACGGGATTCATCCCAATGGAAACGCCTATCAGCGAGTCGTTGATGCATCGCCGGCGACCGTTGCCTTCGACGACATCCTATGGCCTGAGCACTTGGTTCTGCCGTGGCTCAAAAGTCTCGACGATGAACTCAGAGAGAAATACGGGCAGCCGTTCAGCGAGTCGAAGAACGGCAAGCTCAAGCTGAACCAGATGTTTTTTGTAGGGAAGTTTGCGGTGGAGCACCACGTTCTTTTGTATCCGTCCGGCGGAACCAGGTGAGGAGTTGTCAGGCGGCGGGCGATTCGGCCGACGCGCGGGTGCGATGCCAGGCTTGCGGTGTCAGGCGCTTAACTTCTCCAGTAGTCGCCTGGC
>JBBRBM010000208.1:0-10181 GCA_038205745.1 Verrucomicrobiota bacterium
TCAACAGTGTGTTCAGTGCCGTAAAGCGGAAAGCACGCGGCTATCGCAGCCGGGAATATATGATCGCCATGCTCTATTTCACCGCCGGAAAGCTCGATATGCCATCCATTCTCAGCCACGGAAAGTAGCGAGGAACCGGAACGCTGCAGTAAATAAGGACGGACATTTTTATGACCTTCTTCATACACACAGAGCGGATTCCGCAGACGGAGTGCAAACGATACGGATACATCAGAACACATGGTCACCAAGCCACAATACTTTTGGAAATCTTGTTCGAACGAACACGGTGCATTTTTCAGGTGAACACACCTTTGTTACCGAAAATGGTGACGATGCGGAGCATGACCCTCAGGAGGACGGAGAGGTGAGGCCACCGACAGAATAAGGAGAGTCGCTATGAGGGCATTTATTGTCTTAGCCATCCTTGTGATTGGATGTGGTTGTCGCCAAAAACTCTTTCCAGAAAGTTTGTCAATAGAGGAGTTAGTGAGCTTTGTTAACGATAAATCACAACTTCAGCTTAATCTGGAATTAGCGGATTTCGTATCGGTTGAGAGGGTGAGCGTTGAAAGGGAGCGCCTCGGCGAGCTTTCGATCTCTGAACTTCTCAAGTTGACGACTCCATTAACTAATTATGTCATCATGACGAACGGTGTTGCATTTACACTCTGCCCAAAGAGGGGTTTTAAGAACGGCGTGGACTTTTCTGAAGTAGCTCCGACACTTAAAATGACGAATGTTTATCCTTTCGATGCGGGTTACGCACTATCTAAACGAGTTTCGTTTGTCTTGGCGTGTGGATATCCTTATGAGTTTACGCGGGATTTGCCCCCACAATTTACTGAGATCGATCTGCCTTTTTGGCCGACAAATGCTCTTAGAACCGACACGTATCAAATCGAGAACATAAGCTTGCGAGCCGCTCTGTGCATTCTCTTTAATTCCCAGCGCAAGGCCTATTGGATTGCCAAACCGTTAAACTCGAAACGATTCAAGCATGTTGCGGCTGACGATAAGATCGTCGAATTTGAAGTGTTTGTGCCAGAACAGCAAAGGAGTGCGCCTCTTTATTGGTCGCAACGTCATGGAAATGGATTCAAAAGTAATCTCATACATAAAATAGGTAACTCCAAAGAACCTTCGCAATGACATAAACCATGTCAATTTGATTTGTATTGAGTTTCTCCTTATTCACCGACATCCCTAATCGGAATATGCGCTTGCTGGTGCTCAAAAACCATTTGTGTCCGGGCGATATTGTAACGTTGACGGCCGCCGTGCGCGATTTGCATCGATGTTTCCCGGGTGATTTCATTACCGATGTGCGGACGTCGTTTCCCGGAATTTGGAAACACAACCCCTATATCACGCCGCTGGACGATAAAGGCGATGGTGTGCAATCGATCGAATGCCACTATCCTTTGATCCATCGCTCGAACACCGCTCCGTTTCATTTCATCCACGGGTTTACGCAATTCTTAAGCCAGCAACTCGGCCTCAGCATCGAGCCGAGCGAGTTTCGGGGAGATGTTTACATTTCGGATGAGGAGAAGGCATGGTGTTCGCAAGTCCATGAACTGACCGGAGAAGACACACCGTTCTGGATCATCAATGCCGGTGGCAAGTACGACGTGACGGTGAAATGGTGGGACACACCGCGCTATCAGCAGGTGGTGGATCATTTTCGGGGTAAAATCCAATTCGTGCAGGTAGGCAAGCTGAATGATTACCATCCCAAACTGCGCGGCGCGATCGATCTGCGCGGTCGCACGGACATGCGACAGCTCATTCGGCTGATCTATGAGTCACAAGGTGTGTTGTGCGGCGTGACGGCGTTGATGCACCTGGCGGCAGCGATTGAAACAAAACCGGAAATGCCGAAGAACCGGCCCTGCGTCGTTGTGGCGGGCGGGCGTGAGCCGGCGCAATGGGAAGCGTATCCGCACCATCAATATATCCACACGAACGGCGCGCTGTTTTGCTGCGACCAGGGTGGGTGCTGGAAATCGCGCACAGTTCCGATCGGTGACGGCGATGAACGGGACCAACCAGGCAATCTTTGCCTGAATGTGTCGGGACACTTGCCGCGCTGCATGGACATGATTACGGCTGAAGAGGTGATCCGTCGCATCGAGTTCTACTTCAATGGCGGGGCGGTTCGTTACCTGACCGATTCTGAGGCGTTTCAGGGTGAAAAAGCCGTCGCAAAAATGGATGCCGCGCCGGATGCTCGAAAGCTCACGGTCATGACCGCCCGGACAGCGGCGGATGATTTTCTCGGTACGGACTTACGGCCTTATCCGCCGAACCGGTTTGAGGGACGTGGCATCATTGTGCCGGGTGGCGGGCCGCGTTATCTGCCGTCGGCATGGGTATGCATCAACATGCTGCGCAAGCTGGGCTGCACGTTGCCGATTCAACTCTGGCATCTCGGTCCCAACGAGTGTGACGACAATATTCGCCGGCTTCTTTCACCCTTGGGCGTCGAGTGTGTGGATGCACACGCGGTGGCGAAAAAGCATCCGTTGCGCAGTCTTAATGGATGGGAGCTGAAGCCGTTTGCCATGCTGCATTCCTCGTTCAAGGAAGTGATGTTGCTCGATGCGGATAATGTGCCGGTGATCGATCCTACGTTTCTCTTTGATGCGGCGGAGTATGCGGGCACGGGGGCCATCTTTTGGCCCGACTACGGACGCCTTCGACCTGATCGTCCGATTTGGGAACTTGCTGGGGTGCCCTACTGTGATGAGCCGGAATTCGAGACGGGCCAGGTGGTTGTGAACAAGGAGCGCTGCTGGAATGCGCTGCAACTCACGATGTGGTACAATGAGCATTCGGATTTCTTTTACCGTTTCATTCACGGGGACAAAGAGACGTTCCACATGGCGTGGCGCAAGCTGGATCAGCCATACGCAATGCCGACCACACCGATCGAGCCGCTCGCTTATACGATGTGCCAGCATGACTTCATGGGGAGGCGAGTCTTTCAGCATCGCAATCTGGACAAGTGGAGTTTTTTCGGCCGCAACAAAACGGTTGGCGGGTTTCTCTTCGAAAAAGAATGCCTCGATCTGCTTGAAATGCTGCGGCAGCGGTGGACTGGCCGGTTGGATTTCGATCTCAACAGCAAGACCGCCGAGGAACGAGAGATGGCTGAACAAATTATTGGCGGCGCTTTTCGTTACCGAAGAATCGGGTATGACGAGCGTTACATGACTTTCAAACGCAACGGGTTGGTTGCCGATGGCGCTGCCGCTTGCGAGATGTTCTGGAACGTGAAAAGCGAAAACGGGCGTGCCGTGCTTGAGGTTTTGTCCGAGAAGGAATTGACCTGCCGGTTGCGGTTGAACGGAAACGGAGTGTGGCGTGGGCAATGGGAGCATCACGAGAGGATGGCGGTGGAATTGATTCCAGAGACAATCGGCAGGGCAAGACCGGCGAAAGTTCTGAAGGCATCGGATCGTGAGGTGGTCTTGCATGCGGCGGTGAATGGCTACACGGGATACGGCTTGCACGCTTGCCAGATTGTAGGCGATCTGAACAAAGCTGGATATAACGTGAAAGTCCGGCCCATCGATGTACGCGAAGAATTCACCCCGGTGCCCGAGTTTGTCGCGGAGCGGTTCGTTACGCGCGAACTCACTCATGAATGGGAGCTATTGTTGCATCCGCCGGATTTTCCGCCCTCGGTGAATAAGCGAACCGTCTATTTCACTATGTGGGAAGCTTCCCGTTTGCCCAAAGAATGGGTGCGGTGGTTGAATCTCGTTGAATGCATCGTGGTTCCCTGCCAGTGGAATGCCACTTCATTCAGTGCGAGGGGAGTCGAGGTTCCCATTCATGTGGTACCGCTGGGGATCAAGCCCGATATATTTCGATCGAAGTCAATGGATTTGAATGGACCCTGTGTATTTGGAGCGGCTGGAAAAATGGGCGGCGGCGGTGGCGGGAAGCGCAAAGGTTTGAACGAAATAGTGGAACTGTTCCGCAAAGCCTTTCCCCGGGAGCGAGACGTTCGGTTGAAGATCAAAGCATTTGCGGATTGCGGTGTCGCAGGCGTCGATGACGCCAGAGTCGAAGTGGCAGCTCGCTACATGAGCGAAAAAGAGCTTGCTTCATGGTATGAGGGGCTGACGTGTTTTGTCTCCATGTCGCGTTCCGAAGGCTGGGGTTTGATGCCCCATCAGGCCATGGCCGTCGGGCGACCCTGCATTGCGGTTCGATTTGGGGGCCATGCCGAATACATGACGGAGCAAAATACCCGGTGCGTGCATTACGATCTTGTCCCGGCGGCGTTCAATTATCGAGGCGGTGGAGTGTGGGCGGAACCGGATAGCGACGACATCATCGAGCACATGCGCTGGGTGTACCATAACCGGGATGCGGCGAAACGACTGGGTGAACGGGCGGCGCGTGATGTGGCTCCGCTCACTTGGGCAAACTCCAATGCGCGGCTGATCGAGGTGTTGAAGAACGCAGGCATGATCGGGGAAATATCTCGAACCGCGACTACGCGGCAATCCAAAGCTCGCAGGCGCTCCGTGGCTCTCGGGTCGCGCGCATGAACGCCATCACGATGGTGCTGTTTGATCGGCCGGATTATACCCGGGCGGTTTTGGAAGGGATGCGGCGCTGCGCCGGCATTGAAAATTATTTGATCCTGCCACACATCGAACCCGGCTGTGACGAAGTGATCGCGCTGGCGAAAGGAATCGATTTCGCACCGGTAGAGGTGACTGTGAATGCAAAGCGACTGGGCTGTGGGCTCAATACCTTTCGTGCATGGGAAGATGGAATGAAGCGCGGCGAGTTCATCATTCACATCGAGGATGATACGGTGCCTGCGCCGGACTGTCTTTGCTTCATGGAGTTTTGCCGGGACAGATACAAAGAGGATCAAAGTGTCTTTTCCGCCTGCGCTTACAATCGCTGTTTCTGCCCGCCCGAAAATCATTTCAAGATCGCGAAGCGCGGAGCTTACACGTGCTGGATTGTTGGGTTGTGGCGAAACCGCTGGGAGTGGATTCGGCAGAACTGGAATCCGGACCCGAGTCGGTACGCAACGTTTCTGTGCGATCGAGCGCGGGAGAAGCGATTTTCGGAGGTTTATCCGCTGCTTTCGCGGTCGCAGAATATTGGGGCGGAACGTGGGCTGCACGTGCCTTCCGCAGCTTGGCATCGCATCTATCATCATACTGACCACTGGGCCGGGAATTTTGAGCTGAGGGCACAACAGTTTTCGGAATAAGTAAGCCTTTTCATGCAGTTTGCTTAATGGATTTAATTTTTATTCCGCTGTATTGCATTTTGCTATTACAGGGGTACGTTTTCCGACTTCTGAGGCGTGTTTTCGAGACACGTCGGAACGCTTTTGCATTCTTGGAACTCTGTTTTGGGACTTGGCGCTGAATGGTCCGGTCTTTGTTGTGGGCCATCGGAAGGTTGTCTTGCGTATTTCCCATCACGTGTTGGAGCGAGGGGATTCTTCGCCAGACCGGGCCCATCTTGTCTCACTCAATGGGCGATTACGCGAGCAGCTTTTCCACGACCTCGCCGTGAACGTCTGTGAGACGGAAGTCGCGGCCCTGGAAACGATACGTCAGCTTCGTGTGTTCGAGGCCGAGCAGGTGCAGGATCGTGGCGTTGAGATCGTGGACGTGGACTTTGTCCTTCGTCGCGTTGAAGCCGAGGTCGTCGGATTCACCGAGCGTGAGGCCGGGCTTCACGCCGCCGCCCGCGAGCCAGTAAGTGAAACAATTCGGGTGATGATCGCGACCGTTGCTGCCGCCTTGCACCATTGGCGTACGTCCGAATTCACCGCCCCAGACCACGAGCGTGTCTTCGAGAAGACCGCGTTGCTTCAAATCCTTCACCAATGCAGCGCTGGCCTGGTCGGTGTTCTTGCAGTTCTTCTTCAAGTCGCCGACGAGGTTGCCGTGCTGGTCCCAGGACTCATGGAAAATCTGAACGAAGCGCACGCCGCGCTCGATCATCCGCCGTGCGAGGAGGCAACTGTTCGCGTAAGAAGATTTGCCGGGTTCTGCGCCGTACATTTCCAGCGTCGCTTTCGATTCCTTGGAAAGATCCATCAGGTCAGGCGCGCTCGTCTGCATCCGATACGCCATCTCGAACGAGTTGATGCGCGTGGCAATCTCGGGATCGCCCACGACGTCGAGATGTTTTTTGTTCAACTTGCTCACGGCATCGATCGTGTCGCGCTGCATCTCGGCATCGACGCCTTTTGGATTCGAGAGATAGAGAACGGGATCGCCCACATTTCGGAACGGCGTGCCTTGATAAACTGACGGCAGAAATCCTGCGCCCCAGTTGGACGATCCACCGCTCGTGCCCTTTTGTCCGGTGCTGAACACGACGAACGCCGGCAAGTCGCTCGCTTCACTTCCCAGCCCGTACGAAACCCACGAACCGATGCTCGGTCGGCCGAACATTTGCGAGCCGGTGTTCATGAAAATCTGCGCTGGCGCGTGATTGAACGCATCCGTGTGCATCGACTTCACGATGCTGATGTCGTCGGCAACTTCGCTGAGATGGGGCAACAGTTCGGAGAGTTCTGCGCCGGATTTACCATGCTTCGCAAACTTGAATCTCGGTCCGAGCAACGCCGAATTGGGCGTGATGAACGCGGCGCGATAACCCTTCAGCAAATCCGCGGGAGGAAGTTTGCCGTCGAACTTCGCGAGCTCAGGTTTGTTGTCGAACAACTCCAGGTGACTCGGTCCGCCGGCCTGAAACAAATAGATCACTCGCTTCGCGCGCGGCTTGAAGTGCGGTGGTTTCGGCGCGAGCGGATTGTTGTTCGCCGCCGCCCATCCGTTCTGCGCGAAGAGTTGGCCGAGCGCGATCGTGCCGAGTCCGACGCCGCACTGTTGAAAAAACCAACGTCGTGTGATGTCGCTGCGGCTCCTGCCGCGATGAAGATGTGATTGGCAATTCATGGGAAAATGACGAATGACGAATGTGTAATGACGAAGGAATTCTGAAATTCCAAATCGTTGGCAGAATTGATAAGCGCCTCCGGTCTCATGCTGTCTTTCTCCAGATCGCGCAGAAAATTAGATGAAGCTCTTTCGCTTCCTGCCACAAGGCGCGCGCCTCTGGTTTCAGACTTTCTTCCGCCGTGGCAATCATTCGTAGAAAGTGCTTCGTTTCGCGCGCTTCCTTTCGGCACGTTCCGATCTTGATCCTGAAGTCTTTGCACGAGACTCCATCGTCGGCCTCGCAGTAGTTTGCACCGACGCTTGTGGCCGCCCCGACAAGTTGGCTGATCAGCCGATCGTTGACGGGATTCCGGGGCACCTTCTGGGCAAACCGAATGATAGCTTCGCCGAAACGCGCCGTTCTCTCTTCCAGATCGAACACCGGCTTCGTTCCGACGATGCCGTCATGCAGTGCCAGCGGAGCATCCTGCCAGGACTCGTCCTCGAATGAATTCTCATCCGATGCCTCCGGCAACGCAGCGTCAAGTTTTTGGACTTCCTTCGACATTCGACATTCGGCCTTCGTCATTCTTTGGTGATCGTTTCGTCGAGGTTCAGCAACGCGCGCGAGACAACAGTGTAAGCGGCAAGCTGTGCGGGCGTGGTTCCTTTCGGCAGATCTTTCGGCGGTGAATTCGTGCCGACGGCGACTTCAGCCGCATTCACCCAGCCATCGGCGATGCGCTGCTTCTGTTTGTTCAACAGCGAGATCAGGTCCTGCACTTCATCCGGCTGGGGTTGCCGTGCGAGGGCGCGGCGAAATGCGTAGCGGATGCGCTGCTCGTCGGTCGTGCCGCCTTCCGCGAGAGTCTTGCGCGCGAGCGATTGAGCGCACTCGAAGAAGATCGGCTCGTTGAGCGATACGAGCGCTTGCAGCGGTGAGTTCGAGCGCTGGCGGCGAACACACGCGGAATCTCCGTTCGGCACGTCGAAGGTTTGCAGGGCAGGGTAGGGCGTGGTGCGGCGGCGGAATGTATAGAGCGCGCGGCGATATTTGTTCGCGCCTTCTTCATCCTTCCACGGGAACGGCGCGTAACTTGCGGGTGGTTGAAAAAGGAATGCCGGTGCCGGCGGTGTCACGGATGGACCGCCGACTTGCGGATTCAACAACCCGCTCGCTGCGAGCGCGATGTCGCGAACGATTTCGCCCTCGACGCGGAAGCGCGGGCCACGCGCGAGCAGCCGATTGTAAGGATCGCGCTCGTTCAATTCCGGCGTGATGCGCGACGATTGTTTGTAGGTCGCTGAGTTCACGATGAGCCGATGCAGCGACTTTACGCTCCATCCGTGCTCCATGAACTCGCACGCGAGCCAGTCGAGCAACTCGGGATGGGATGGCGCCTGGCTTTGCATCCCGAAATCTTCCGGCGTGCTCACGAGGCCGATGCCAAAGTATTCCTGCCACACGCGATTCACGAACACGCGCGCCGTTGTCGGCGACTTCGGATCGGCGAGCCACTTTGCGAGCGTGAGCCGGGAGCCGTCGGCGTTCGCCGACAATGGATGCAGAAACGCCGGCACGCCCGGCTGAACTTCCTTTGCGGGCTTCAACCAATCTCCCCGTCGCAGCAGGTGCGTCTCGCGGAATTCTTCGCGCGCCAGCAGGGTGAGCGAACTCGCGGGCTCGGGCCATTCCTTGTAGAGCGCTGCGATCCTCTCATTGGCCTCCTTCCAATCGGCGACCGTCGTGCGCCAGTGAGCGAACACCGTCGCGACCTGTGCCGGCGTGCGCATCCCGCGCGGCACGGCGAAGATGTCGCGAACCTTTTTCGGAATCTGATCGGCTTGGAGATTGTTGGTCGCAGTCGTGACGCTGAGGCGGAAGCGACCGAGATTGTTGTTCATGTGATCGTCGCTGTTCCAGCCACCGTGATTCTGGTTCAGACCGATGCGCCAGTAAGTGCCGTTCGTAAAACCCGCGGGCTTCTCACACACGAACACCGCCTTGCGATCCTGATTCCGCAAGCCCGGCCCGGCGTTGATTCCCCACGCGGTTTTTTCGTTGCCATCGAGGGCGAACTTCACCGGGCCGGTCACGCGGCTGTTCGTGGTCTTGTCGTCGAGATTCGGTTCCAGCGGGCGCTCCGGCTGATCGTAATCGCTCGTGACGCTGACGAATTTAAGTTTGCCGGCGTTGGTGTGCGTCTTTGCGTCGCTGGTCTCGACGGTGAATTCGCTGAGCGCGAACGTGCCATTGAAGGCACGCCCCGGCCCGCCGAACGGGAGGTTCGGGTCCGTGAAGGCTTCGAGCCGAAACGCCGTGACGCCGCTCAAGTCGTTTGTCACGCGGAAGTATTGGATGAACTTCGTCGGCGCGTAGCCGGCGGCGATGAGTGAGCCGTCTTTCTGATCGAGGTAACGCTGCGACTTGTCGCCTTCCTGGATCACGTTGGTGAGAACGATCCACGCGGGCTGGTTGTCCGTCACTGAATCTTCCCATGCGCTCATTTCCTGTTGCCAATCGGGCGCGCGCTTCTGGAGATCCATCTCGGTGTCGGCAATTTGTTTTTTCAGTTCGGAAAGTTTCTGCTGCTGCTCGGGCGAATACACGGCGGGCCGCGCCTCGTGGTCGTTGTTCAAGTAAGCGAAGAGCCGGTAATACTCCTCGTGCGAGATCGGGTCGAACTTGTGCGTGTGACATTGCGCGCACTGGATCGTGAGTCCGAGCACCGCCTTGCCGACGCAATCCATGCGATCGAACAAACCTTCCATGCGAAACTGCTCGGGGTCGATCGCGCCTTCCATGTTCACCATCGAGTTGCGGAGAAATCCGGTGGCGACCACTTGATCCTGCGTGGCGTCCGGAAGTTGGTCGCCCGCGATTTGTTCGATGATGAATTGGTTGTAAGGCAGGTCGCGATTGAACGCGTTCACCACGTAATCGCGATACGGCCAGACCTCGCGCGACATGTCCTTCTCGTAGCCATCGCTGTCGGCGTAGCGCGCGGCATCGAGCCAGTGGCGTCCCCAGCGCTCGCCGTAATGCGGCGACGCGAGCAACTTCTCGACGACTTTTTCGTAAGCGTTCTCGCTCGTATCGGCGAGGAACGCATCCACTTCCTGAATCGTCGGCGGCAAACCGGTGAGGTCGAGGTGCAGGCGGCGGAGGAGGGTGGTTTTGTCAGCGGCGGGGGATAGGGAAAGTTTTTCAGCTTCCAGGCGCGCGAGAACGAAAGCGTC
>JBBRBM010000209.1:0-10170 GCA_038205745.1 Verrucomicrobiota bacterium
TGGGCGTTCCAAGGATTGTCGGAATAAATCGATCCCTTCGATCCGACCAGCAAATCTCCCCAGCCGCCGCGCTTGTGGCCGAGCATCAGATCCTCGGGCGGTTTTTCCTTCGCATACCACGTCAATTTCACCGGCGGCAGCGCGCCGCGTGCGGGCAGGTCCATCACCACCTTCAGCGACTTTGGGTATCCTTCCGCATCGACTTCGGAAGGCCAGGCTTGGAGCCGGACGATCACCTGGCTCGCGCCGGGATTCATCGACTTCTGCCAGAGCTGTTCCAGGTGCAGCGCGCGGAACATGATGTTGGCGGTGTGACAGGCAAAATCACCCACGATGCCGCTGCCGAACGCGCGCCAGGCGCGCCAGCTCGCCGGTCACGTAAGCGGGGCTGTAAGGACGGCTCTCGGCCGGGCCGAGCCACAAGTCCCAATTCAACCCTTCTGGGGCGGGAGGGTTCCCGGTCGGGCGCTTCATCGGACCGTTGCCCCCATCAAACCAGACATGCGCCTCGCGGACCTCGCCAATGACGCCGCTCCACACCAATTCCACGGCTCGACGGAGGCGTAGCTCGGCGGAACCCTGGTTGCCCACCTGCGTGACCACTTTGTGTTGCGCGGCGGTTTCCCTCGATGATGCTTTTGAGGCGGCCGATGGGGATCGCGTAGCAGCCGACGTGAGGAGGCTCCATCTGAATTTCCGGGAGCGGTCAGAGCCTCCTTACGTCGGCTGCTACGGGGTCCAGGGGCAGCATCTCATTCATCCTTCGGCCACCTTCTCGCCCTTGGATGCGGTGAAGGATTTGGCGTAGGAGACGAGGTAACGAGTCTCACTATTCTGCCGGTCTCGATCAGAGTCTCCTTACGTCGTCTCCTACGAGGGACTGGGAAAAGCTGCGAAGGCACTCTGAGTTCATCAGAGCGCCTCCGATGAGGCACGGATCAGGAACCTGACTATGCTTTGAGCGGTGCTCGGGGCGACAGGCCGAATTCTTTGCGGATGGCGGCGTGGGCTTTGTCGGTGTGCGGCCATTCGGCATCGGCGGCCAATTGGACGGCCACTTGCCGATCTCCGATGGACTTGAGCATGGTCCTGAGTTCGGCCCGAGTGGATTGCGCAGCGGTGCTGCTCTCGGTTTGCTCGGTTTTGGCGTCGATCCAATCCTGGCGCAAGGTGCCCAGCTTCTTGACTTTCGCGGCCGTGATGCCGGGCAGCGTGTCGTCAGCGAGTTTGTTCACAATGGTCTGCGAGGTTTGCAACAGGTTGGGCCGGTTGCCGTTCAGTTTCTTGCCCACGAAATAATCGCCGAGGGCAATGCGGTTGCTGCGGGCGTATTTTTGTTTGGCCGCTTTCTGCACTTCATTCAAACCACGCACCAGTGGCCCGATCCGGGCTGCGGGGTACCGGACCTTCCGGTCAGGTGAGGGCGCATGAAGCCACTGCGGGAATTCACAGTTGAGTCCCGCATGGCGGCAAAATCTTTTTGCACTTCGGGACTCATATTGTTGAACTCTCGGCGATGCAAACACGTCCTCTCGGCAAATCTGATCTGCAACTTCCCATCCTGAGCTTCGGCGCGTCGTCGCTTGGCCAGGAATTTCGCAGCGTGAAGCTCGATGAGGCGCTGCAAAGCGTTCGTGTCGCTCTGGATTGCGGTTTGAACTTCATCGACACGTCGCCTTTCTACGGCCGCGGCATGAGCGAGGTGCTGCTTGGCGTGGCGCTCAAGGGTGTGCCGCGGGAGAGTTACACCCTTTGCACCAAGCTGGGACGCTACGATCTCGCGCACTTCGACTTCAGCGCCAAGCGTGTGGCCGAGAGCGTGGATGTGAGCCTGCATCGGCTCGGTACGGATCATTTGGACATCATTCTTTGCCATGACATTGAGTTCGTGGAGATGCAGCAGATCGTGGATGAAACCATTCCCGCGCTGCGCAAAGTTCAGCAGCAGGGAAAGGCGCGCTTCATCGGGATCAGCGGTTATCCGCAAAAGATTTTCCGCTTCATTTGTGAACAGACGGATGTGGACTGCGTGTTGAGCTACAACCAATACACGCTTCAAAACACGCGCTTCGCCGACGAATCGGTTCCGTATCTGAAATCAAAAGGCGTTGGCGTGATGAATGCAGGGCCGTTCAGCGCGCGCTTGCTGACGAATGCGCCGCTGCCTGCGTGGCTCAAGGAACCCGAGCACGTGAAAGCCGCCGCGCGCAAAGCTGCCGAGCATTGCGCCAAGCACGGCGTGGACATCGCGAAACTCGCGCTGCAATTCAGCATCGCCAATCCCGACATCGCGACGACGGTCGCCGGCAGCGCGAATCCGCAGAACATCCGCAACTGGGCGAAATGGGCGGCGGAGCCGGTCGATCAGCAGTTGCTGGCGGAAGTGTTGGAGATTTTTCGGCCGGTGAAGAATCTGGGCCACGACGAGGGATTGGCGAAGAATAACTGAATGGAGCTGGGCGATTTCATTCTCCTTGGTCAACGCGAGCCAGCGCTGCGATTTCTAATCATCGGCGGGTACGCCGTCGGCGCGCATGGCTTTGCCCGCGCGACATTCGATGTGGACTTCCTGGTTCGCAGCGCAGAGCGCCAGGTTTGGAACGCCCGCTTGCGAGATGCTGGGTTGAAGATGTTTGGTGAGACGCAAGCGTTCGCGCAATTTGTGCAGCAGGATGGCGATGGTCTTGATCTGATGTTTGTGAACGATGCGACGTTCGAACAAATGTGGACCGGGTCAGTGGAGCGCGATTTTGGTCCTGTGCATGCGCGCATCCCGAGCCTTGACCACTTGATCGCGCTGAAGCTTCATGCGTTGAAACAGGCGCTGCCGCATCGGACCTCAAAAGATGCGCAAGATGTGGAGATGCTTGTGCGCCGAAACAAAATCGATTTGCGGAATCCGCATTACGAACAACTATTCCTCAAGTATGGAACCCGTGAATTATACGAGACCTTCGACAGAATCGTTCGTGCTCTCTGACTCTCCCGGTCCGAGCGCGGCGGATTTGGTTTTGCCAAGTGAACCGCGGGTCACGGTGCTGCCAGCGTTGGTTTCGCCTGCCACGATTGTGAAGCGCAGCCGGGAGTTGCGAGAATGGTTTCCCGGAAGTGTTCCGACTGCCGACGAACGCTGGCGGGCAAAGACGGCTGTCGAATTCGTCCTCTGATTCGCGGTGACCACCTTCTACTTGATCCGCCACGGCTCGAATGACTTCCTGCCGCGCGCGCTCGCCGGCCGATTGCCGAATGTTCACCTCAACGGGCAGGGTCGCGTGGAGGCCGAGCGCGTTGCCGAACGACTCAAGTCCGCACCGATATGCCAGATATACTCCAGCCCCATGGAGCGTTGCATCGAGACAGCCGGGCCGCTCGCGCGCGCGCTGAATTTGCCAGTGCAGATTTCCGAGGCGTTCAATGAAGTTGATTTCGGCGAGTGGATGGGTGCTGAGCTAACGACGGTGCAGAAAGATCCGCGCTGGAGACAGTGGATCGCGTTCCGCGGCAGCCATGTCATTCCCGGCGGCGAAACGATGGTGCAAATCCAGTCGCGCGTCGCAAGCGAACTGATTCGATTGAAGAATGATTTTCCCCAGCAACACATCGCGATCTTTTCGCACGGGGATCCGATTCGCGCGGCGCTTTGTCATTGGCTGGGCATGCCGCTCGATTTTCTCAATCGGCTGAAGGCGGATCCCGGGTCGATCAGCGTTGTGACGGTGAATGACGCCGTCGCCATCGTTGAGTCCTTGAATGTGAAATGACTTGAGTTGAAACAGGATCGCCAACGCTCCTTTTTCTTCTTCCCAAAACCATTCGATGCGGCAGTGTCCGTCTCGCCGTCCACACACCGACGAGTGACGGTAATAAATCGAACGCACGCCATGACATTCTCCACGCTTACACTCGAAGACCTCCTCGAAGCGCGTGATCTCTATCACGTTCATCTCACGAAAAAGGAAAACGTCGTCGCCACAGCCATCGGCCGGTACCGCATTCGCAAGAAAGACAAGGATGCCAAACGCGCCGAAGCCGTGGATGTGGAGCGCATCCGGCAAAAGGTTGTGCGATCCTCTGCGCGCACGCTGGCAAACTCAGAAGTGAAGCCATGGTCATGGCCGTGCATCCTGGTGTTCGTGAAGGAGTGGGCGCAGAAGGGCGACTTCCACGCGCGCCCGGATCAGATGATCCCATACTATTTGTATCTGCCGGACGGGCGGATGGTGCCGACGTGTGTCGTGCTGGCGGAGACGAACAATGCACCCGTGCCGCCGCTCACCGGATTGCAATTCCCGCCCCAACTCATCGGCGGCGGATATCCGGTACTCACCACAGTGCAGGGGCAACAACGCGTCGGCTCGCTCGCATGCCTGGTGACCGACGGTTTGGCGGTGTACGCACTGACGAACCGGCATGTGACCGGATTGCCCGGCCAGGATGTGACGTCCGTGATTGCCGGGCGCGAGACGTTGCTTGGGAAATCCGCGACAACGCAGCTTGCGCGCAAACCGTTCTGCGAAGTGTTCGAGGGCTGGCCCGGCGCGAAGACCTTTGTGAACATTGATGCGGGATTGATTCGCGTGGACGATCTCAGCCGCTGGACGGCGCAGGTCTTCGGCATCGGCGAACTCGACGAGATGATCGATCTCTACATCGACACGTTGTCGCTCGACTGGCTGGGCCGCCGGGTGCGCGCGTTCGGCGCGGCCTCGGGACAACTTCAGGGAGTGATCCAGGGTTTCTTTTACCGCTACCGCGCCATGGGCGGCGAAGAGAGCGTGGCCGAACTGTTGATTGGCCCGGAGGACGAAACGAAGCCGCTGCCCAGTGTGCCAGGCGATTCCGGCACCCTGTGGTTTGTCGAGTCGCCGGGCGAGGACCGACTGCCGCAGCGCGGCAAGCGTGCCGAGCGCTGGCGGCCTCTCGCCATGCAATGGGGTGGGCACCGTTTTCTCACGCAGCACCAGGGCGACTCGTATCAGTTCGTGCTGGCCACGAGTCTCAGCACGATCTGTCGCGAGCTGGATGTGGAGATCGTGCGCGATTGGAACATCGGTCACAGCGAGTATTGGGGGAAAGTGGGCCACTACCAGGTCGCCGCAAAAGCGTGCGGGGTATTTTCCGCGGGTGCGTTGAAGGATCTCTTTCGCCTGAATCAGGACCGCATTTCGTTCGCGGAGTCCGACATTTCGAACGGCACGGTGAAGAAGTTTTCCAGCCATGAATTTGTCCCGCTCGCCGACGTGGCCGACCTCGTCTGGCGCACCACTCGCAAGTCGGATGCGAACAATCATTTCGCCGACATGGATGCGCCGAGCGAAACGTTCGGCGGCAAGACTTTGCTGGAGCTCTGCAAAGACCCGAAGCAAATCACGCCGGCGATCTGGATCGATTTCTACAAATCGATTCACGCGCGCAGTCATGGCGCATTGCCGTTTCGCGTGTGGCAGGGCTTCGATGAAATGGTGGCGGCGGTGAAGAAAGGAGACGTGACGCGCTACATTTGCCTCGCCGGCACAATGGCGCATTACGTTGGCGATGCGTGCCAGCCCTTGCATGTCTCGCAATATCATCATGGAACCAATGCCGCCGAGCATGACGTCCATGAAGTTTACGAGACGCGCATGTTGGACCGGAACGCCGCGGAATTGGTCGCGGGCGTGAACAAGGCGATCGGCAGCCGCCGCGCCAAACTGATCGCGAAGAATGGACACGAAGCCGCTGTCGCCACCGTGAAATTGATGCAGAAAACGTTCGCCGCCATCAAGCCGCTCGACATCGTCAAGTTATACAACGAAAGCTCCGGCATCGAACGGGTGCCTTACATGTGGTCCAAGCTGAAGACCAAAACCTGTGCGGTGATTGCGGATGGCGCGCTGTGTCTCGCGTCGCTGTGGCAGAGCGCGTGGGAAGCCGGGCAGGGGAGTTCGATCCCGTTGTCGAAGATCAAAGCAGTCGATAAGGCGGCGCTGGTGAAGCTTTACAACACGCCGACGTTCTACGTTTCGCTCTCGCTCACGAAGGTGGCGCCGTTGCTCAAGGGCGGGCCGAAGTGAGCGCATCCGTTTCTTATTAGCGCGCGGCTTCAGCCGGGTGCCAATGAGAGCGGACTGATCAAACCATTTCGTTCCATCGTATGACCCGTGCATTGCCTCACGATCCACGAGCATCCGCAGAAATCCATTTCGCACGTGAATGCAACCACGCTACAGTGGCGTCCGAAACACCGATGCGGACACGAGCCTGGTTAACTCTTTTCCTTTGTTGCATGACGGCGCGCCTGGTCGCTGCCGGGAAGGTCGATTTTCCACGCGACGTTCAGCCAATCCTGGAAAAGCACTGCGTCGAGTGTCACGGCGAGAAGAAACAGAAGAGCGGCATTCGTTTCGATCGCAGGAGCACCGTCTTCAAGCCCGGCGATTCGGGAAAGCCCGCCATCATTCCCGGAAAGAGCAGCGACAGTTTGCTCATCCAACGCATCACCACCACCAACGACGACGAAGTGATGCCGCCGAAAGGCGAGCGTCTCACGGAGGCGCAAGTGGCAACGTTGCGCGCGTGGATCGACGAAGGCGCGGTGTGGCCCGGCGAGGAGGAGAAACCGCATTGGGCGTATGTGAAACCGGTGCGGGCGGCGGTGCCGCAGGTTAGTGAATCAGTAATCAGTAAATCAGTGATCAGTAAGACGGGCGCGCGCCAAGCGCCCACTGTTTCACTGAATACTGATTCACTGATTACTGGTTCCCCCATCGACGCTTTCGTGCTCGCCCGTTTGGAGAAGGAAAAGCTGAAGCCCGCGCCGCCCGCCGATCGCACCACGCTTCTTCGTCGCGTGAGTCTCGATTTGATCGGGTTGCCTCCGACGCTCGCTGAGGTCGAACAGTTTGAAAGCGACAAGTCAACGAACGCCTACGAGAGCGCCATCGATCGTTTGCTCGCGTCGCCGCATTTCGGCGAGCGCTGGGCGCGACCGTGGCTCGATGGCGCGCGCTACGCCGACACGCAGGGTTTCGAGAAGGATTCGCGGCGCTCGATGTGGCCGTGGCGCGATTGGGTGATTCAGGCGTTGAACGCCGACATGCCGTTCGACGAATTCACGATCGAGCAACTCGCCGGCGACATGCTGCCGGACGCGACACAGGACCAAAAAGTCGCCACCGGTTTTCACCGCAACACGATGACGAACACCGAGGGCGGCACCGACGACGAGGAGTTTCGCTTCGAGGCGATGATCGATCGGGTGAACACCACGTGGGCGGTCTGGATGGGCAGCACCATGGCCTGTGCCCAGTGCCACAATCACAAGTACGATCCATTCTCAGCGAAGGAGTATTACCAATTCATGGCGTTCCTCAATAACACCGCGGATGCCGACAAGGACGACGAGCGTCCGACGATGAAAATATTCGGCCGCGGACAGGAGCAGCACCTTGCGGAGTTGAAGGACAAAGCCAAGGCGGCGCAGAAGGCGCTCGATCAAGCGAAGGAGAAACCGGAGATCGCGACCGCACGCGCGAAGTGGGAGCGCGAGACGCTTGCGGCGCTCACAAACTGGCTCGTGCTGGACGCGACGAACTTCGTCTCAGCCGGCGGCGCGACATTGACGAAGAGCGAGAGCAAATCCATCCAGGCGGACGGAGTTAATCCGTCGAACGACACCTACACCGTCGTGGCGGGCGTCGGAGCAGGCAGGATCACGGGATTGCGGCTTGAAGTGCTGGAAGTCGGCGAAAAGAAAATTCTTGGCCGGCACGAGAACGGTTCGTTCGTGCTGCGCAAAGTAGAAGCGATGTTGGGCGACAAGCCGCTCACGTTTTCCCGGGCGACGGCGGATTATTCGCAGAAGGATTACAACGTCACGAACCTGATCGCGGGTAACGGGAATGGTTGGGCCGTCGATTCCGGTGACGCAAAGAAACGCATGCGGCGCTCAGCGTATTTGCGTTTCGCCGAGCCGCTGGAATTGAACGAACCCGCCGCGCTCACGATCAAGCTTTCGCATACCGACAAGTTTCCGGGCGCGAACATGGCGCGATTCCGTCTCTACGTCACCAGCGCGGAACAAGTCGGTCCGCCCGCGGCCATCTCGAACGATGTGCGAGAAGCGTTGCTGCTTGCGGCGGACAAGCGCGATGGCAAACAGGTCGCCAGGCTCAAGGAATATTTCGAATCGGTCGCGCCGGAGTTGAAGGGCGTTCGCGACGCGCTGGCTTCGGCGAAGAAGGCTGAGAGGGAATTTTTCGAGGCGATCCCAATCTCGGCGGTGATGCAGGAGTTGGACGAGCCGCGCGAGACACATCGCCACGTGCGCGGCGCTTACCTGACCACAGCGGAAGTCGTCACGCCCGGCACGCCCGCGAACATGCATCCATTCCCGACGAATGAACCGATGAACCGACTCGGCCTCGCGCGCTGGATCGTGAGTACGAACAATCCGCTCACCGCGCGCGTGATGGTGAATCGCGTGTGGGAACAGATTTTCGGCAAAGGATTGGTCGAGACCGTCGAGGAGTTTGGCAAGCAGGGAGAACCACCGAGCCATCCGGAATTGCTGGACTGGCTCGCGTGCGAGTTCATGCAGCCGACGCTTTCGCCGTCCGCGAAGCGATGGAGCTTCAAAGCGTTGTTGAAGACGATCGTCATGTCTTCCACTTACCAGCAAAGCTCGCGTGTCACTCCTGAACTTCTGGCGCGCGATCCATTCAATCGCCTGCTCGCGCGTGGACCGCGTGTGCGGCTCGAGGGCGAATTGGTGCGCGACCAGGCGCTCGCCGTGAGCGGGTTGCTCGCGCACAAGATCGGCGGGCCGAGCGTGATGCCGCCTCAACCGGATGGTTTGTGGCAGGTCGTTTACAACGGCGAGAATTGGGTCACGAGCAAGGGCGAGGACAGGTATCGGCGCGGGCTGTACACCTTTTGGCGCCGCACCACGCCGCACCCGATGCTCGTCTCGTTCGATGCGCCGAGTCGCGAGTATTGTGTTCTGAAACGCAATCGCAGCAACACGCCTTTGCAGTCGCTGAACTTGTTGAACGATCCCGCGTTCGTGGAATGCGCGCAGGCATTGGCCCGGAACGCCCTCGCGAAGAAGGACTACGACACCAAAGCACGCGTCGAGTTTTTGTTCCGCACCTGTTTGTCGCGCAAACCGGCGGTCGATGAAGTCGATCGGCTCACGAAGTTGTTCGAGCAACAACTGGCGAACTACAAGGCCGACACGAAGGCCGCTGAGAAACTTGCAACGAGCGAAATCGATTCGGCCGAACTCGCCGCATGGACCGTCGTCGCGAACGTGCTGTTGAACCTGGATGAGATGATTACCAAAGGATAGGAGCGCGGACGGTCACGTCCGCGCGGATATGAACAAGTGGAACAAAGGCCGGACTTACGATCTGGTGCGTGCGAAGCGCGAGCCGGATGTTCGCGCGGACGAGACCGTCCGCGCTCCGCACAAGGGCTGGTACACGCGCGGCTACCTTCCGCATTGTGACAAGCCGGGGCTGATCCAATTCATCTCGTACCGGCTCAACGATGCGATGCCCGTTGCGAAACGGCACGAATGGGAAGAACTCCTGCGCATCGACGACGAGCAGGAACGCATCACCCGAATCGAGAATTACGTCGATCGCGGGTTCGGCGCCTGTCACTTGCGAGACTCGCGCGTTGCGACATTGATCGAGGAAAACTGGCTTCGCTTCGATGCCGAACGGTATCGCCTGATCGCTTGGGTGATCATGCCCAACCACGTTCATCTCTTGATCGAACAATGGACAACGGCTTTGCCCACCATCCTGAAATCATGGAAGGCATTCACCTCAGCGAAGGCGAACCAGATGCCCGGCACTGGCGGACGATTCTGGCAGGCGGCGTTCTTTGGTCGCTACATCCGCGACGAGGAGCATTTTTGCAAAGCGCAGCGTTACATCGAAGGAAATCCCGTGCGCGCGAAGCTGTTGCGCACGCCCGCAGAGTGGCCGTTCAGCAGTGCGAATCCGAAGTGGCAGTGGACGGATGCGACTGCAACCGGACGATATTGCGGCGCGCGCCTAGCCCACGAATGCTGGGATCGTTTCGAAAAACGCGAAGGAGCGCGGACGGTCAACGACCCGCGGTGGAAAACACAAAATACCGCGGACGTGAACCTCCGCGGTCCAGATTTAAAAAGAAACAAAT
>JBBRBM010000210.1:0-10014 GCA_038205745.1 Verrucomicrobiota bacterium
GCGAGCCGAATGGCGTCGGCGAGCTGCATGATGCCGAGCTGCTGCTTGTCCTGACCAATAACCTTCAAAAAAGCAGTTGGCTGAGTTGCCAAGGGAGGCAAGTGGTTGTTGGAATGGGTCATGCCACTGCAAATCGCTCCCCTGGCTGCTCACCCGCAGGGTGAGGTGCTTGATCCCCGTGCCGCCGCCGTGCGCGCGGTGCTCGATACGCTTGCTTCCCCTCCCAAAACGAGGTAATAGAACCCTTGAAATTGCCGTAGGCGTTCGAATCCGACGCTCACCTCCAATTCTAACATTTTTTGAGGGGTCTTGGCTCCGCCCTTGATAGGCGTAATCTCTTGGTGCGCATGAATCTTGCAGCGAAAAAAGCTGTCTTGTTGTGCTCGGCGCGCATTGCGACACATGCTGCACAGCCCAAAGCGTGCAAGCCTCTTTGTGCCAATTTATGCCAGAGATTTTTCCTAACCTTGCTAGATCATGCCAAACTGGGAAAAGTGACATGCGCAGCAACTGGCTGTTATAAGCACAGTTGGGAAAACTTCAGAAGTTTCTCAGATGGTTCGAATCCCTTCGCTCGCTCCAATTCTGCCAAGGGTTTTCTCCTTGCCCCCTTCCTCTCTGAATGGGTGTTACCGAGACATGAACACCAAAATGAGCGAAATCACACGGGCAGAAGTGCTGGCCAAAAAGCGGGATCGTTACGCGTGCGCCGGCAGGGAATACAAACCGGCAGAACGGAGCCGAAGCTCGTTCTCGCGCTGAACAAGGCGGGCGGTCTCTCGGACGAGTTCAGCGCGCTCACCGACGAGGAGATTCACGGCTTCGCGAACAACGTCACGAAGGGCGATCCGGCGCGCGGCGAGATCATCTTCCGCAAAAAGGAACTGAGCTGCGTGATGTGCCACGCGCAAGATGGGCGGCTCGTTGATGCCGTCTGGTCTCGTGGACTTTTCTCACTTGCACGGGAAAGACTGGGCTCCGGCTTATGCGACCGTGAGCGGGTCATTGCCTAAGTCTGACGTGATGGCGGAACTCGACGGCAAGGAAACACTGTGTGGCTCGCGAGCCGATTCAAGACGGCGAAGTCCGGCGCGGCGCGCTTTAACGTCAGCGGCACGCCGAGTCCCAAGGCGTGGGTGGATGGCAAGCCCATCGGTGGCGCGGGCGAACTGAGCGTTGATCTCAGCGGCGGCATCCACACGTTCTTCCTCAAGGTGACGACGACGGACATCACCGGCGAACTGAAGCTGGAGAGCAGCGACGTGACGTTCCTGACGGAGTGAGCGTGCCCCCGGCATCTTGCCGGTTTCCGCGCTCCATAGGTGCTCCAACCCGGCAAGATGCCGGGGGCACGTCATTGAGGATTTGCTCCCGGCGTGGCCAACTCTTCCGGCAGGATCACGACTTCGATGCGGCGATTCTTCGCGCGTCCTTCGACCGTTGTGTTCGGAGAGATGGGATGAAACTCGCCGTAGCCAACTGCGCCCAACCGCCGCGGATCGACGTTCGCGCGTTCCTGAAGAAATCTCACTGCGGCTGTCGCGCGCGCAGTCGAGAGTTCCCAGTTGCTGGCGTACTTCCGGCGGATCGGAACGTCATCGGTGTGGCCGATGACGTGAATTTGGCGATTGGTGTGTTGAGAGAGAACACTCGCGATTTTCTCCAGAATTTTTTGGCCCTCGGGCTTCAAGTCCGCCTCGCCTGAATCGAAGAGGATGCGATCGAGAATGTTCACGGTGAGCTTCCCTTTGAGTTCGGAGATCGTGACGTCTTTCGACTCGAGCGCTTTGCGCATTTCGTCTTCGAGGCTTTGTTGTGTCTTTTCGACGGCGGTCTTTTCCTCGGCGAGATCGGAGATCTTCTCCTCGGCTTCGGCGAGTTTGTTGCTCAAGGAGGCGAGTTCACCAGCGCGCTTTTCGGTGAGGCTTTGCGCATCGGCGAGCGCCTGTTGAGCGCGGGAGAGTTCCGTTCCTTGATTGTGAAAACTGACGAAGAGAACTACCGCGATGACAATCGCGGAGAACACACCAGCAATGATCCAAGTCTGTTTCGGCACGGCGGCGAGCGTAACAGACGGCGAGCGCGCGGCCAAGAGAGCAGGGGAAGTGTTGCTCACAAGTTGTTGAGAGGAAGGCCGCTGCTTGCGGCCGCACAGTGTGCGCTTTAGTTTGCGCACTCATGTTCGAACTCGTCGCGCCTTATGAACCCGCCGGTGATCAGCCGCAAGCGATTGCGAAGCTGACGGAGGCCGTCCTTGCCGGCGCAAAACATCAGACGCTGCTCGGCGTCACGGGCTCAGGCAAAACGTTCACGATGGCAAATGTCATTCGGAACGTGAACAAGCCGATGCTCGTCATCTCGCACAACAAGACGCTGGCGGCGCAGCTTTACGCGGAGTTCAAGAGCTTCTTTCCCAACAACGCGGTGGAGTATTTCGTCAGCTACTTCGATTACTACCAGCCCGAAGCTTACATCCCGCGCACCGACACGTTCATCGAGAAGGATTCGAGCGTGAACGACGCCATCGAGCGCATGCGGCTTTCGACGATGAGTTCGCTCATCGCTCGGCGGGACGTGATCGTCGTCGCGAGCGTGTCGTGCATCTACGGAATCGGAGCGAAGGAAGACTACATGGCGTTCATCGTGCCGCTGGTGGTGGGACACGAGATGAGCCGCGACGAATTGCTGGCGCGCTTCGTGGACTTGCAGTACTCGCGGAATGACATCGCGTTCGAGCGCGGGAATTTTCGCGTGCGTGGTGATGTGGTGGAAATTTGCCCCGGCTACACGGAGGACGCGTTGCGCATCGAGTTCTTCGGCGACCAGATCGAGCGCATCACGAAGTTCGATCCTCTCACCGGTCACAAGATCGCCGACCAGCAAAGCACCGCCCTCTATCCGAGCAAACAGTTCGTGACGCCGAAGGACAAGATGTTGCGTGCGGTTGATGCCATCAAAGCGGAGCTGAAGGAGCGCGTGGCGCAGTTTGAGTCCACGGGGAAATTGCTCGAAGCGCAGCGGATCAAGATGCGCACCGAATACGACATCGAGATGATGCAGGAGATGGGCTTCTGCTCCGGCATCGAGAATTACTCACGCCATATCGCGAATCGTCCGCCCGGCTCGCGGCCGAGCACGTTGATTGATTTTTTTCCTCCCGACTACGTGCTGATGGTGGATGAGTCGCACGCGACGTTGCCGCAGATTTCGGGAATGTATTTCGGCGACCGTGCGCGGAAGGAGACGCTGGTGGCGCATGGGTTTCGACTGCCAAGCGCGCTCGACAACCGCCCTCTATCATTTGAGGAGTTTCGCTCGATGCAAAGGCAGGCGGTTTATGTGAGCGCCACGCCGGGGGCGCAGGAGCTCGACTGGTCGCAGAAGGATGCGCTCGAAATTGTGCGGAGTATTCCGAACCCGGAACCCATTCTTACAGCCCCGGATCTGGAGCCTGCGCCTGGAGTCGCGGGACGGCGCGCAGGCGTGATTGAACTCATTGTGCGCCCGACCGGGCTGATCGATCCCACGATCACGATCAAGCCGCTCAAGGGACAGATCGACGACTTGCTTGAAGAGGCGCGCAAACGCATCGAACTCAAAGAACGCGTGTTGGTCACGACTCTCACGAAGCGCACTGCGGAGGAGCTTACGGACTACCTGCGCGACATCGGCATCAACGTGCGTTACCTGCACAGCGAGATCGATGCGATCGAGCGCGTGGAGATTTTGCGCGCGTTGCGCAAAGGCGAGTTCGACGTGCTCGTCGGCATCAACCTGTTGCGCGAGGGACTCGACCTTCCCGAAGTTTCACTCGTCGCGATTCTCGACGCGGACAAGGAAGGCTATCTCCGCAGCGCCACGAGTTTGATCCAGACCGCCGGACGCGCCGCGCGTCACTTGAATGGCGAAGTGATTCTCTACGCCGACGTGAAGACGCAGAGCATCCAGAAGTTCCTCGCCATCTCGAATTACCGTCGCGAGAAACAAATTGCCTACAATAAGGAACACAACATCACGCCGCGCAGTGTGAAGCGTTCGATCGAAGAGAGCCTCAGCTCACGCGATGATCAGCAGAAGAAAGCCGCCGCTGTTTTGAACGATGCCGCCGGCAACTTCGACGTGGCCGAAACCGTGCGTCAACTCGAAGAGGAAATGATCGCAGCCGCAAACAATCTGGAATTCGAGAAAGCCGCGCTCAAGCGCGACCAGGTCCGCGAACTCAAACGCAGCACTGGAATGGACGTTGGCCCGAAAGCGGTCGGCAGCGAAGCAACGCGCGCGGTGAGTTACGGCAAGCGCCGCAAGGCGCAGCGTGAGCGGGCGTAATTCTCGCAGTCCGCCGGGAAAATAGCACCGGCCTTTCTGCTTGCGATCCCTCTGAGGGGGGCAGTGTGCGCGCATGAAGGTTCCCCGCCTCTTGCTTGCCGCAGTCGTTTGGCTCCTGGTTGGTTTGGCTGCGGTCGCACAGCCGTTCAACGACAACTTTGAAAAGCGCACACCATTCACCGGCACGAATGCGATGCTGGTGGGGACTTTCGCTGGTGCGACCGCGGAACCTGGCGAGCCTTGGTCTCAAGTGTTCGAGAGAACTTTGTGGTGGTCGTGGCATGCTCCTGCCGATGGTCTTGTTCAAGTCGCACCACCACCGGACTCCAGCGCATTCGTTGCCGCTTACCTCGGGGATGTGCTGATCAACCTCAGCGTGATCGCGGCCAACACAGGCCCATTCACATGGTTTGCTGAGAGTGGAGTGTCGTATGCGTTCCAGGTCGCGGGCCTGCAATCGCAGTCGAATTCATTCGTAGCGGAAATGAAATTCGTGCCCCGGCCTGTGAACTTGTCAGCCGCAACTTCGACGGTACTCGCGGGCACGAATGTGTTGGCAACAGGATGCGTGGACGGGATGCCCGCGCAGCCAAAGTCACTCTGGTGGCAATGGACTTCACCCGGATATGGAAACGTGACGATGGACACGCTCTTCAGCAGCATGTCCGTCGCGTTGGGCGTTTTCGAAGGGAGTCCGACGAACTTGGTCAGTGTGAGCACGCAATA
Source organism: Verrucomicrobiota bacterium (assembly GCA_038205745.1). Classification (GTDB taxonomy): domain Bacteria; phylum Verrucomicrobiota; class Verrucomicrobiia; order Limisphaerales; family SIBH01; genus JANNGC01. The sequence continues at coordinate 5,053 of JBBRBM010000210.1, forward strand.
TCCTGTTCCAAACCCAAGCAGCTTCTTCGTGACGCCGGGTAGAAAGTTTTTCATCTCCACGACAGGCGGGAACAATTCCGGGACCAACCTGCACGTGCTGAGAATTGTCATGCCTTCGCTCACGGTTGCGCCGGTGAATGACTTGTTCGCCAATGCGACTCGTATCAGCGGCACTGAACTCAATGTCGCGGAACGCTGGTGAGATCGAGTCGTGAAACTGGCGAGCCCGACCATGGCAATTCAGTCAACTACCAGACGGTTTGGTACCGTTGGACGGCGCCGGGTCCCGGGAATGTGAGACTGTCAGCGACCGGGCCAGGGAATCTTCGAGTGGTTGGCTATCTCGGCACCGTGCTGACCAACCTCGTGCGCTTGGGCACGGTTTTCCCGGTGAGCGCCGATGACGATGTTGCAATTGTCGTCACTGGACTTAATGCGGACGCTTGCCAGCTTCAACTCTCCTTCTCAACGTCGCCAATCAACGACAATTTTGAATTCGCCGCCCCCGTTGGCATCGGAACAACGGTTGCGTTCGATACGCGCGGGGCAACGATACAGGCCGGAGAAACAAATCACGCCGGTGTCAGTGGTGCGCCGTTTACGGTGTGGTTTCAGTGGACGGCTCAAGTGAGCGGCGCGGTGACCATGCTGGCGAGTTCCACAAACGCAGACCCGCTCATCGCCGTTTACACAGGCTCGGTTCTGACAAACCTGAAAATCATCGCTACTTCGAACAACTACCTCGCTTCGAGCACAGACGCGCAAGTTTCATTCAACGCAGTTGCGGGCCAAACGTACCGAATTGCTGTCGCTACGCGCAGCATCGGCGGCGACGTGCAATTGCTGGTGAAGCAAGGCTCTCCGCCGACGGTCTCGTTGCAGAGTTTGCCGATTACAACCACTAATACGGTAGGTGGCACTTACGACTTCGACATCAGCCCCTCAGACCCGGACGGCAGTATCGCTTCAGTGAGGTTCTATTGGGGCAACGACTCATTTCTTCTCACCTCGTCGCCGTACCACCTGTCGTTGACCAATCTTGTGCCGGGAACTTACCTCGTCACTGCGGTGGCGACTGACAACGACGGGCTGATGGGCGGGACACCCTTTGTTTCGTATCGTGTGACTCCCGCGACGGACGAAGCGACGAACCGCCTGGCACTCACGCTCAACGTCGTGACGAACGTGCCGTTTCGTGGCGCGGCGCAGCAGCCGGGCGAGCCATTCGCCGCGACTTGGTGGTCATTCACTTCGCCGAGCAACGGAACCTACCTTGCCTATTCATCGGGCACCCGCCTTGCCGTGTATGAAGTGAATGGAACCAACCTGGTGAACCTTGGGACTCGCATCTCCAGCGTCCCCGCGCGGCTGGCGTTCGTGGGGGGCACCGGTCGTGATTACGCCATCGCGTCCGGAGATTCGTTCAACTCGGTTACGGTGCAACTCTGTATTACGAACGGTGCGCCCAATGATTTCTTCACCAACGCCATGCCGCTGATCGGTACCACCGGGCTGGTTACTGCGCCCGTGTTCGCAGCCACCATGGAGCAGGGCGAGACGAACCATACCGGAACTTCCATGCAGAGCTCAACCTGGTGGAGTTGGACGGCGCCGGGCAAGGGCACGTTGGTGCTGGAACCGAGCGCTGCCTCTTCACCGGCGGCAGTTGTTTATGTCGGCACGACCGTTTCGAACATTGTGCCGGTGGGAACTCTGCCGCGCGGGCGACCTTCGCCGTGGGTCGCTCCTGTCAGTGGCGGCGTGTCTTATTCAATTGCCTTGGCATGTGGCGGAAGCTCCGGATTTTTCACGGTGTCGAATGCGGCGGCGCTGGCGTCTTTGCGGTAGGAGTTCGACTTCACAATATTCGGCGGGGTGCCGGGCAACGACTCGTTCAGCAATCGCTTTGCACTCATCGGCACGCCCGCCGTTCTGACAGGTGAGTTGTTCACCGCGACTTCGGACGCCGGTGACGGGCTCGGGAACATGAGTTCACTCTGGTGGAGCTGGACGGCGACGCAGAAGGAAACGGTCACGCTGACACCGAACCCCTCCTACCAGAGCGCGTCTGTCTTCACTGGAGCGCAGTTGGGGCAACTCGTGCCGGTGCAGCGAATCGGATCCGGCTCGATGACATTTCTCGCGCAGAGCGGAACCACGTATCAAGTCGTGCTGGCAGGATATCCTTCTACCTATGCTCACACTGCTTCGGCCGTTCTCGCGCCGAACGTGCCGCCGCACGTCGTGTTCAGTACGCCGACAAATGGGCAGCGCTTCACGGTCGGTGAATCGATTCCTGTTTGCGTGCAGGCGAACGACGACGATGGCGTGATCACGATGGTAAAGTCGGGCTACACCGAGAACGTTTTCAGTTTCTCGCCGGCAACGAGCTGTTACACGCTTTCAAACCTGCCGCCCGGATTGACGACGCTCACCGCGACTGCAATGGACGACGATGGTGTGATCATGTCTGCGCCCGCAGTAACGATTCGAATCGCACCGCCGAACGACGATTTCGAGAGCCGTGCGGTGATCGCCGCCAACGAAAACGAGGTTGTCGGATTTAACACAGGCGCAGCCGCGCAGTCCGCCGAACCAATGCACGCCGGCCGTGCTCCGCAGGCGTCGGTGTGGTGGAGTTGGACCGCGCCCCAAAGCGGTAACTGGACCGTCGCGGTGCGTGACTCGGACTTCCACACCACCCTCGCGATCTACACAGGCGCTCCGCTGTCGAGCCTCGTTCCGGTGCCGGGCGCAAATCAGTCGCGGGTTGGCGATCTCCGCAGTGAACTTGCCTTCGGTGCCATCGCTGGTGAGATATATCACTTCGCGGTGGACACTGCCGACGGCTTGACGGGTAGCTTCCGGCTTTGCCTTTCGCGGATCGCGGCAAACGATCAGTTCACGAACGCAACGGCGGTCCTCGCCCGATCCGTCGTGAGCACCACCACGTCATCGTCCACGGCGGACATGGGTGAAACCAACGGCTCGCACTCGCTGTGGTATTCGTGGATTGCGCCGACTCCTGGAGTTTACTTCGCGTCAACCGCCGGAAGTGATTTCGACACCACACTGGACGTGTTCACCGGCATGGATTTGCAGAGCCTCTCGTTCGTGGCCCGTGATGACGACTCCGGTCCGGACGCGACGAGCCTCGTTCAATTCAGCGCGACGAACGCCCAGATGTTCCGATTGCGCGTTGACGGGTTCGCTGGTGATTCAGGTGCGGTGAAGCTGGCGATTGCGCTGGCGCAGGAACTCAGTGAAATGATTTCGCCGGCAAGCAATGGTGCGCGGTTGTCCGTCTTTGGTTTTCCATTCCAGAACATTGAAGTTCAGGAATCTACGAACCTCATCGCGTGGCGCTCACTCGGCACGCAGCGGAACAATGGCGGCTGGTTTGAGGCTCCCGCGACGAATTCTCCGAATCATCTCTTCTACCGCGCATTGAGGCATTGATGTAGTCGTGAAGACGGATGAGTCACCATACAGTTCGCGCAGCCGTTGAAACTGTTCCCCGGCGGCCAGTGTGATGAGAACGGACGAATCAACGACGACCGCTGGCATAGGCGCTGTCGTGCTTCAGGTCATCAAGTGTGGATGGAACGGTGATGCCAAGCTGGCGCAGCAGTTCCTCGAAGTCCGCGTGCTTCAATTCAGCCAGGCTGGCGGCGCGCGCCACAGGTAGCTCACCTTTGCGATAAAGCGCGATGGCCAATTCCAAATGCAGTTGCGCCTCGGCTTCCTCGCGGCGGGTTTCCAGCCGCGCCGCGAAATCGTCCGGTATTTCCAAGGTCAGACTCACGACCGGGATACTACTGCCCGAACGGCGGGATGACATTCCGCCAATCGCATAGCTTTCGTGGGATCGACGACGGCGCGGCAAGTCAATACGCGGTGACATCGTGAAACGTCTGCTCGCGCCGTTCCTTTCGCCTGAAGTTGCGTCGCGCGTTGCGTTCATCACGTTCCTCCTGGTTTCGCCGGAATATTATTGGTGTCGCACGCACCACTTCTGTTGCGGCGGTGGACACCTTGAGGGTGCTGATTCCGTTGCGTTGCCGTATTTGGTGGATTCGTTCTGGTGCATCGGGTTTCTCGCTGCGGTGGTTCTCGCGTTCTCCAGCCGCATCACATTTCGCTACGTGTTCTTGTTTTTTCTGGCACTCGGTTTCTTAACCGTCGCCGCTGAACCGCTGTTCGTGCTTCCGATCTGGATGGGGACGGGCCTGTTTTCGGCAGCCTGTCTGGTGGGTTGGATTGAATGAAAATAGTTCGGACGCGCTAGCCGACGCGCAGCGACCATCGATCGGGATAGAAAGGTTGAAACACGGATGGGATCAGGCACTTGGCCGGCCGTTTAAGCCGGCCTGCAACTCGTAAATATCAGCCCCGAGGTGGCAGGGAGTCCATCACCCGGAGGACGTTCGCTTCCAAGCCAAATGTAATGTAATGGCAGGTGGATTTCATGGAGTGCTTCCGTTCTTTCTCAGGAAACAGTCATCGTGCATGGGATGGAACGGTTTTCTCGCATGCGGTTGCACCCCAAACCATGGGCTGAAACTCTGGAACCTTGGCAAAGCTCCGAAGAATCATAGAAAACTCCCGCAGAGCCTTGGAAAATTCTCCCTCCACTCCGGAATGTTTTCCGCAAAAAAACCGTGTTTCCGCTCAAACGAAAGGCCATGGGCGCGAAACCCCGGCGGGATGCCGAAAACCTCGCCGGCTCGGCCGCAGAACCATGGGTATCCGCCGGGAGATTGGGGGTGTTCGGCCCGCTTCCAAGAGAATGTCCGAAACACATCTTGAAGGGCAGCCTAAAACGCTGAAATGCTGAGAAACTGAAACGCTGAAATCCGGAGCGGAGGTTTCCCGCGAAGGAGCGAAGGGCAGCCTAAAACGCTGAAACGCTGAGAAACTGAAACGCTGAAATCAAGAGCGGAGGTTTCCCGCGAAGGAGCG